>JALGXV010000007.1 GCA_029821885.1 Candidatus Hebobacteria bacterium | reverse complement strand
CGCGATCCGGCGTACTCGTGCACCTCCCGCTTCGCCTCCGTTGGGCCGCTGCCCCACGGGATGGCGAGCATGACGTACGCCGCTGGCCGTCCGCTGGCCTCGATCAACCATATCTCCGGGCGATTGCAGCTCCACCAGAACGGCAGGTTTGCCATAAAGCCCATGGGCCGAGCGAACCGCACGCTCTCAGTCTGGTGGAGTGGGGCGAGGGGCCCCCAGTCATCGGCGCTGACGCGTCGGACAGTGACGTCGGGGGACCGCTGGTCGGTTCGCCTGGGTCCCAGGACTGCCTCGAAGACTCGACCGGCGGTCGCACAGTGTGCGCGTCGGTAGAGGCCGCGGTCGCCGGACACGATCAGCACCTTCGCGCGCTTCGCGTCCATCCTCCCCAAGGATTCCTCGAGAAGCGCGTCGGCGTACCCCCGGCCGCGATAGTCGGGATGAGTAGATACCGCTCCTATGCTGGCGACGCGGAACCGGCAGCCATACACGAGGGCATCTGCGTAGGCCGTCCGGATATGGGACACGGGCCGGCCGTCTTCGACCATGATGAGCGTGTCGCGGCGGGTTGGTGCCCGCCGCAGTGTGGTCACCATCTGCTCTTCGGAGTACAACTTGCCCAGGCCGAAGACGCTGTCAATGAGCTCGGCCAGGGGTGCGGCCTCTTCCTTGCGTGGCTGACGCGGTGTTGGCAATTGCACCCTCGGTGTGCAGTGAGTCCGGGCCGGCACATTGGCCCGGCAGACTGGCTTCGCCGGTGCAGGTGCAGGCTCCTTGCTTCGAAGGGAGCGCGGAACCATGAGAGGAATCCTCTTCGTGAGCGCTCGAGCGCCGCTGGGGCTTCTCCACGAAGGTGAGCATGCCAGAGACTACAGGACAGGATGCCGCTGCTAGGATCGCGCGGCCTCAGATCGTCTCCGCGCGGTTGACCGCATCGGCCGCCGTGCTCGCCATCCTCATCGGCCTGATCTGGGGAACGAACCCCACCGCCCTCAAGCTCGCGCTTCTTAGTCTGCCACCCATGGGAGCAGTAGGGGCGCGGTTCGCGATCGCGAGCGTGGGGGTCTGGGTGTGGTGTCGCGCCACGGGCGTACAAGTGCGGCCGCAGCGGGGAGAGGCCCTGTGGTTGGTGGCGGCCGCCGCCTTCTTCATCGTCCAGATCTCTACCTTCACTCTGGGGGTGTACTGGGGGACGGCCGGTCACTCGGTGGTGCTGCTGCACACCTACCCATTCTTCGTGGTCGTCATGGCCCATTTCCTGATTCCCGGGGATCGCGCCACCCCGGGGCGCGTCGCCGGGGTGATTGCCGCCTTCGTCGGTGTTGTGGCCCTCTTCGTGGGCGAGTGGGGAACCTGGGAAGGGACCCAGCTGCGGGGCGATCTCATCCAGCTATTCAGCGCGTTCCTGCTTGGCGCTCAGGTCGTGTTCCTGAAGCACGCAGTCTCCCGGATCGAGCCCAGCCGCTTGGTGCTCTGGGAGATGGCAATCGGCGCGGCCGCGTTCTTCGCTTATAGCCTCGTGTTCGAGAACCTGGCCGCGGCGCGACCGGAGTTCATCAGCGTGGCCGCGGTTATCTACCAAGGTATCATGATCGGCGCGCTGTGCTTCACTGTCTGGACATGGCTGCTGCGCAGGTACGCCGCCAGCCTCATCTCCATCTTCGGGTTCATCTCGCCTCTGGTGGGCATATTCGTCAGCGCACTCGTACTGGGTGAGCCCGTGACACTGGGACTGATGGTGGCGGCCGCGCTTGTGGCCGCCGGCATCATCGTGGCGAACCTCTGGTAAGATGGCCCGACCCGCTGCAAGCCAAGGGACGGAGGGAGCCTGACATGGACCTCTACGACGTGATCCGGACGCGCCGCAGCGTCCGCAAGTACCGACCCGACTCCATCCCGCAGGAGGTGTTGAATCGGCTCCTCGACGCGGCGCGCATCGCGCCCTCGGGAAGCAACCGCCAGCCCACCCGCCTCATCGTCGTGACGGACCCCGAGACCAAGCAGAAGCTCGTACCGATGTGCCACGACCAGGCCTTCGTCGCCACCGCGCCTGTCATCGTCTGTGCGGTCGGCCGGGACATCGAGTACAACCGCGGTGAGTGGATGGGCGACTGTGCCATGATCGTGGATGTGGCCATCGCGGTCGATCACCTGACTCTGGCGGCTCGCGCCGAAGGCCTGGGCAGCTGTTGGATCGGGTCCTTCAGCAACACCGCTCTCAAGGAGTTCTTCGGCCTCCCCGAGGACGTGAACGTCGTCGCGCTCACGCCACTTGGATACCCCGAGGGCGACCCGTTCGAGGAGCCCGAGGGTCGCATTCCGCTCGACGAGTTCGTGATGTGGAACGGCTGGACGGGATGACGCCGGCCCGATCGCCCCGGTCTGCCTCAGCGCGACGCATGGTGGCCACGGCGCCTCGCGGATGGCGCCCGCTATGATAGACCTGGGACTCGTGTGCCGGCCGGCGGCGCTGGCGAAGGGAGATGGTGGTAATCTCCACTACCTGGACAGAGAGAAGCCCCAGCGGCCGCTGGAGCAGTCAGGTCAGATCACGTACGCCCCGGCGAAGTAGCGCCTACGCGTCCACCAACTTCCTGCTAATGGCATACCGCGCGGCGTGGAGACGGCTGGTGACGCCAAGCTTCTCGAGTAAGTGCGCGACGTGCGTCTTCACCGTCTGCTCACTTATGGTGAGGCGTTCCGCGATCTCCGCGTTGCGAAGCCCCTGAGCCACAAGCTGGAGGACTTCGAGCTGCCGGGGTGTGAGGTCGGCTTCGCCTTCAGAGGCTGAGGAGGCTGTAGGCGGGCCCTGCGCGAATTCCGCGTAGAGCTGCTGTGTCAACTCCGGCTGTATCCACGTGGCCCCTTGGAGGACTTGCCGGAAGGCATCGACCATCTGTGCGGGGGACAGCGTCTTCAGCAGGTAGCCGTTTACGCCAGAGCTGGCGGCGTCGGCCAGATTCTTCATGTCGGGGAGATTGGCGAATAGGACCAACGCGGCTTCCGGGCAGGCAGCGCGGAACTGGCCGATCATGTCGCTCGTCGGCGCCTCCCCCAGGAAGGCGTCGAGCAAGATGAAGTCGGGCTCGACCCGTTGCGCAAGCACAAGCCCCGCTGGCACTGAGTCGGCTTCTCCGGCCCAGTCGACCTCTGGCATCGCCTCCACCAGGTACATGCGCAAGCCCATACGGAACACGAGCTGGTCGTCGACGCAGATCGTGCTGACGGTTCCGACGCTGCTGCGCGCGCGTGCTGCCTGTGTCGTTCTGCTCATCACCTTGGCTCAGCCATGGCGCAGGCGGGAAAACGGCGCCTATCGACCCCTTGCCGCCCTGTGCGCCCCAATGGGAGCCAGATGTTCTTTCCACGTTTCACCCTCAATATGTAGTATTTTCGGGGCATGGATTGTCACTCTCTTAGGCGATTGCGGCCAGCCGGGCAAGGAGGTACGCTAGTGACACCGACAAGAGGGCACCGCTTGGCGAGAATCACCAGAGGAATGAGAGAGCCATGCTGATTGATGCCACAGGCGGCCTGGTCGCCTACTACCTTGGAATCGCCGTAGTCGCCATACCCGGTCTGATCGGCGTGATCCTGATCGGCAAACTCCACCGAGCTGCCCTCAGAGACTGCCGGAAGCTCCAGGAAGAGGTCTCGCGGGCAGAGCAGGCAACAGGAAGGATCCGCTCCCTGATGTCTGATCTGGTGGCTACGATGAACCTCAGCCTTGCCCTCTGCGCGGCGGAGCCAGGTCGGGCGCGTGAACAGGAGATCGAGAAGATCCGCCTGGCCGTGGAGGAGGCCGTCAGCGGAAGCCAGGGCAGGCCCGAGTGCCCGTCGCCGACCAGTCTGCTGGAAGACAACGTCTAGATCAGAAGCCGCCGCTGAGTGTGCTGGGTACCTGACAGGTCAGCTAGACCTTCTCGCCCGGCGCAGGATACCGCAGCGCAATGCTGACGTCTGTCCCGGCCGGCAGAGAGTGTCCCCCCCTTTCGATGCCTGCCTTGAGGCGGGCGGGGAGCTTCTGCTCAACGAGAGTATGCCTTCCAGGTATGGAGTGCGTTTCCACCCGCAACACGTGGGCATAGGTGTCGAGGGCCTCGCCTCCAAGGGTCTTCGGCGGCCCCCAGAAGACACTGAACTCCCTGTCGAAGTCGGAAAGGATATCGCCGACAAGCTTGTCGGTGTCAGCTGACGCATCTGTGGGCAGCGGCACGGTGAGGGTGTGGGCGACGTAGTTGTCCGTGAAGTTGTCCGCACTGCTGATGCTGCCATTGGGGAAGTAGCGCAGTTCACCATCCGGCTGCCTGAGCGCGGTTATCCTCAGCCCGAGCCGTTCGACGCGGCCGAACACCCCGTTGATCTTCACCAGGTCGCCAACCGCGTACTGCCCCTCCAGGATGATGAAGAAGCCGGAGATCACATCTCGAACCAGGTTCTGTGCACCGAAGCCCACCGCAAGCCCTGCGATGCCCGCGCCGGCCAGCACGGGCGCCAGGTTGAACCCGAGCTGACCCAGGACGGTGATGCCCGCAGCGATGATTATGCCGTATCGGGCGACGCTCTCACTGAGGAGAATGAGTGTCTTCACGCGCTGGCGATGGGGCTCTGAATCGATACGCGTCTCGGCCGCACCTGCTGCCAGCCTTATGGCTCTGCTCAACACGACATAGACGATCCACCCGACGGCGAGGGTGCCGACTACCTTCGCCGTCAACGCGGGGGAGAGACCCAGCTTCGTCAGGACCCCGAGCCCCCCCGCAAACATCAGGCCGCCCTTGACAAGGGTATCCAGCACGAGGACGAATGCCGCCACTCGCTGCCTGTTGACTTCGTCGGCGACGCGCCCGGTGAAGAGGCGGCCAATCCACGACATGAGTCGGCTCACCACGACGAAAACGATCCAGGTGGCGACGATGATGATCGCCACTTCCAGTGCTTTCCGCAACACCGGGTGTGGCGCCAGCGCCATCAGCCGCTGGTACCATGTTGTCATCTGGTCTGACCCCATTCCGGTTGAGACCTCCTCAGCTCGCATCCATGGCAGGTTGTCCTACTCCGGCCGTTCGTCCTTCCTGGCTCGGATATCGGCGACTATCTTCTCGTAGTACGGCCGCAGGAACTCCGGATGCTCCGCGCTCGCGAGCGCATATCGACCATCGGCTGCCGCCGTGTCGAGGCGAGCGGTGATAACGGTCTCGCTGTACCAGTCTGCCTCTGCGAGCGACAGCCCGGTCGGATGCTTGATGAAGGAGCCGCCTGAGGAAGACTGCTTCCCCCGGTAGTCCTGCCCCACCGTATTCGCGCAGCAATGGAAGATGGAGGAACTCGGGCCGGCAGGCTGTGTCGCTCGGCCGGCGGCGCGCTTCCACCACAGCGCCTCGATCGTCTCTGTGGAGCAGGCCGGATGGAAGAGGATGCGCGCGCCCGCCATCGCCGGCAGCCGGTACAGCTCCGGGTGCCGGCCGTCGCGGCAGATCACCATCGTCGCCGGAAACCCCTTTACCTCGAACAGCGACAGCTTATCCCCCGGCCGGCAGTACTTCTGCTCATTCCTCCCGGCCATTTGTATCTTCGCGTATTCGTGCACCACCTCGCCCTGTGCGTCGATGACGTGCGCCAGGTTCAGCAGCTTCTCTGCGCCCGACCGGCGCTGGATCGTCCCACAGATCACCCACAGCTTCGCCTCCCGCGCTGCCTCCTGCACCTGCGTCAGCGCGCGCTCCACCTCCGCCGAGTCCAGGGTCAGCACGTACGGGAAGTCGTACCCCGTTAGGTTCGCCTCGGGGAAGAGCACGACATCGCTGCCCTCGTCGGCTGCGAGGCCGATATGCGCCAACGTCCGGCGCACGTTCCGTTCGAGGCTCTGCGCCCAGTGCTGTTGCGATACCGATACTTGCAGGACCTCCGTCTCACCCAATGTTCGTCTCCTTGCGGGTGCGCCTCGCCGCGCAGTCCGCCCGGCATCTGGTTTCGCTCTACGGTGTCCCGCGCCTCCAAGCGGGGGCAATCTCCGACGTGGCTGCGGGATGAGGACGATCCCGGAACCGGTCCTCACCGCTCTGCTCATGGGACGCTAGGCCCGCGCTTTGCCCCAGACAAGGCCGTGCGTTGACACTGCCGAGAGCTGCGTGCTATACTGACGCCGCCGCTGGAGGCAAGAGCACGGGGGCTTATCGCGCCCGCCGAGGAAGGTTGTGGACATGCCCGGCAAGAAGGTCATGGCGGTCGATGATGAGCGCCACATAGTCCGCCTCATCCAGGTCAACCTCGAGCGTTCCGGCTATCAGGTCATCACTGCCTTCGACGGTCCTGAGGCGCTCAAGAAGGTGGAGAGCGACAAGCCCGACCTTATCGTCCTCGATGTCATGATGCCGAAGATGGACGGCTTCGAGGTGCTCAAGCGCCTCCAGGCCAACCCTGAGACGCGAGAGATCCCCATCATCATGCTGACGGCCAAGGCACAGGATGCCGATGTGTTCCGTGGCTGGGCGTCCGGTGTGAGCGCCTACCTGACCAAGCCATTTAACCCACTGGAGTTGATCACTTTCGTCAAGCGAATCCTCAGTGGACACGACGACTATGATGACGGAGAGAAGGTCTGGGAGGTCTAGCGGCCTCTGGGCGACGGCTGCAATGGAGGAGAGCGCGCACAAACGCCAGGTGGCGCTCTGGCTGGCCGTCGTGCTGGGTGTCGCGGGTGCCGTCGCCGGCACGGTCTACCTTCTGCGGCACAACGATGCGGCTCACCGGATGGATCGCCTGCTGCGGCGGTGCGAGGGCCGCATTCACAATATCGAGGGCAGTCTCGCCGAACTCGAGTCGACGCTCGGCTCGGCCGAATCGTAGCTGCCACTTCCGTCGGCGCCCCAGCAGAGGCAATCCCTCTCGCCCCGGCAGCATGGGGCGGCTTTCTCCGTTGCGAGTTGAGCGATGAACCTGCCTGAAGGACTGGCTGACTCTTTCGGCCGCCGTATCGATTACCTGCGACTATCCGTCACCGAACGCTGCGATCTCCGGTGTGCCTACTGCCATCCGGGACGGCACCTCGACGGCGATTCGGCCGACGTCCTCACCGCCGACGATGTGGTGGCCATAGCGGACGCGGCCGTCCGGCTTGGCATCCGGAGGATCCGACTGACCGGGGGTGAGCCGCTCCTTCGCCCCGACCTCGAAGCCATCGTCGCCCGACTGAGGCAGCTCGATGGTCTGACGGATCTGGCTCTCACCACGAATGCCCGGGCCCTCGCGCAGCGGGCACGGCCTCTCGCCGAGGCGGGCCTCGACCGCGTCAACATCAGCCTGGATTCGCTGAACCCACACGCGTATGCGGCAATGACGGGCGGCGGGCACCTCGAGCCAGTGCTGCAGGGCCTGGACGCGGCCCTGGCCGCGGGCCTGGAACCGGTGAAAGTGAATGTTGTGCTGGCTGGAGCAGTCTCCCTGAAGCCCCCTGATCTCGCCAGCTTCGTGACGCTCGTTCGACGGAAGCCCGTGCATGTGCGGTTTATCGAGGCGATGCCTGTATGCTCGCAAACGACCTACCTGCCCGCCGAGGGCGTGCTTCAGCAGCTCTCGCAGTTCGGCGTGCTCGCCCACGCAGTGGCTCCGGAGGGGGGCGGGCCAGCTCGCTACTTCCGACTGGATGGATCGCAGGGGACGCTTGGCGTGATAACGCCTCTGTCCGAGCCGTTCTGCGACCGATGCAACCGCCTTCGCGTCAACGCGCGTGGCGACCTGCTTCCCTGCCTCTTCAGCCCTCAAGGCATCTCCCTGCTTCCGGCGCTTCGCGGTGATCACCCGGTCCGCGATCTGATGGCTCTCCTCCAGCAGGGCGCCTCGGCCAAGCCGTCTCGGTACGGCGACGTCGCCAGTTGTTCAGGCCTTGTCGCCATGCATGTGATCGGCGGCTAGCGGCCAGGACCGGCGCCGATGGCAGAGGCCGCTCAAGCTCGACAGCGCACCTACGCCCACACCCGCTGGAACTTCGTCGTCATCGTCCTGGATGCCGCATTCTTCTTCGGCGGCCTGGCCTTCATCGACCCGGTGGCGGTGCTGCCGGTGCTTGTGGGCAAGCTCGGCGGGTCAGACTTCACTGTAGGAGGCGTCGGCACCCTTCAGCGCGCTGGTTGGATCGTGCCGCAGCTCATCGCCACCAGCTACGTCCTCCATCGCAGGCAGAAGAAGAAGTTCGTCATGCTCCCGGTCCTCTTCTCGCGCATCCCATTCTTCGGGGTGGCGCTCGCCTTCATGCTGGTCCCTCCCGGATCATCCCTTCAGGCGCTTCTGTTCCTACTGATCGGCGCGTACGCTCTCTTCTTCTTCGGTGACGGGCTCGTCGGGGTCCCGTGGCACGACATCATCGCGCGCACGATTCCGCCAACTCTGCGCGGCCGCTTCTTCGGCAGCATCAACATCCTGGGGGGGATCTTCGCCGTCGGCGCGGGCGACATCGTCCGCCGTGTGCTCGCCAATCCGTCGCTGCCGTTCCCCCACAACTACGGGCGCCTCTTCGTTCTCCTATGCGTCTGCATGGGGCTGTCGACCCTGTTCCTCGCGTTCATCAAGGAGCCACCGGGAACTGCCCTCGAGGAGCGCCACTCACTGCCGCGCCTGCTCCGGGCCGTCCCGACTACGCTGCGGCGCCACCGCCTGCTGGGCCGGCTGATCATGGCCGAGAACCTCATGGGGCTGGTGGGGCTCGCCACTCTCTTCTACGCCGTATTCGGCCATCGGCGGCTCGGCCTGCCCGAGTGGATGGGGGGCGTCTTCATCTGGGCGACTACCGCCGGGACCCTCTCCGCCAGCCTCGTCTGGGCCTACCTGAACGACCGCAAGGGACCGCTGACGGTGATCCGCGGCGTCACCGTCGCGGGCCTCTTGGTCCCCATTGCGGCCCTCGGTCTTCCCCCGCTCGCGCGGGCGGTCGGTGCCGATGCGCACATGGGATACGTCTACTGCGGCACCTTCCTCCTCAACGGCATCGCCATGTCCGGCGGCTGGATGGGGATCACGAACTACGTCCTTGAGATCGCGCCGGACGACATCCGCCCCCTCTTCCTCGGGCTTTCCGCCACTCTCGCGGCCCCGGCCGTGCTCATGCCGCTGGTGGGCGGATTGCTGCTCCGAGTGATCTCCTACGAGACGCTGTTTGTCATCGCCGCAGCTGGCGGGGCGGTGGCGGTTGCCTACGTCTTCACTCTCGAACGGCCTCACGTGGCGCAACACGCCCATGCCGGACTCGCACCCTCGCCATCCCCAGGTTCCCGTCCGACGCTTGATTGACAACTTGCTCCCCCACCCGCTATCTTCAACCGTCATGCCCGATATGCTCATTGGCCAACGAGCTGGCGACACGGGGAGCAGCCTGTTCCGCGTCTCGAGGGCCTTCCTGAAGGCTCTGTTCCGCCTCTACAACCGCTGGGAGGTCTCCGGGCAGGAACACGTCCCCGCCTCCGGGGGCGTATTGCTGTTGGCGAACCATACGAGCTATGCCGATCCGCCCATCGTGGGCGCGGCCTGCCCTCGCCCGGTCAACTTCATGGCGAAGGCCGAGCTCTTCGAGATGCCCGTGCTTTCCGGGTTCATCAGCCGCACCCACGCCTTCCCGGTGCAGCGCGGCGCGGCCGACCAGCACGCTCTCCGGCGTGCCGTGCGTCTACTGAACAGCGGCGAGGTGCTCCTCGTCTTTCCTGAGGGCACGCGCAGCCCGGATGGGAAGCTGATGGGGTTGGAGCAGGGGGCTGGATTCGTCGCCTTGGTCTCCCACGCAGCGGTCGTGCCAGTGGGGATTGATGGGGCCGACCGACTGCTGCCGAGAGGGAAGCCGGTTCTGCTTCCGGCCAAGCTGCGGGTCCGTTTCGGCCCACCGATCGACTTGTCTCGATTCCGCAGCCAGCGGCGATCGCGAGACGTACTGGCGGAGGTATGCGAGGAGATGGGCGCGGCCCTGCGCTCTCTGCTGCCCGAGCGCCGCCGGTAGTCGCCTGTCGCCGTCATCCACTGGAACCTGCCTTTCTGTTCAGGTGTCTAACCCCTGGAGGTGATCACATGTTGACCGACGCCCATCCGGCGAAGCATCCCTCGCTAGCCCTGTTGCTGCTTGCCAGCGCAATCCTCGGCGGCTTGGTCGCCGTCGCGGTCTTCGTTGGACTGCAGCCCAGGCCGGCAGAGGCCGCCTCGGTAGATATTGCCGCACTCCAATCGTCGTTCACTGACGTGGCCGCGCAGGTATCGCCGGCCGTTGTCAACATCAACACGGAACAGGAGATACGTCAGCAGGTCTGGGGCTTCGACATCTTCAACTTCGATCCGTGGCGGGGTGACCCGTGGCCTCCCTTCCGGCCCTATGAGCGCGTCCACAAGGTCACGAACCTGGGATCCGGCTCCATCGTTACCACGGACGGCTTCGTTCTGACGAACGCTCACGTAGTGGGCACGGCCGACACGATCAGCGTGACCATGGCGAATGGCGACAGCTACCAAGCGCGGCTCGTCCAGTTGATCGGAGAGAAGGATCTGGCCATCGTCAAGATGCTGGACTGCCCGACCGACCTGCCGACCGTCCGCCTCGGGGATGCCGACCAAGTCCAGGTTGGCGCGTGGGCCATCGCCATCGGGAGCCCTTTTGGGTTCAGTGAGACAGTGACTGTGGGTGTTATCAGTGCGAAGGGAAGAGTCGTCAGACATGCCAGAGGGCGCCAGGAGATGCGCGATCTGCTTCAGACCGACGCCGCCATAAACTTCGGCAACTCGGGCGGCCCACTGGTCAACATCGAAGGCGAAGCCATCGGAATCAACCAGGCCATCTTCTCTCCGGGCGGCACCGGCAACATCGGCATCGGCTTCGCCATCCCCATGAACGCCGAGACGAAGGCGCTTATCGACGAGGCAATCAGGTCCTCTCGGCAGAGGGTGCAGGCTCCCTCCTCTGGCGACCCGGCCGGCGGGTGAGTCTCCCTGCCGGCCGCCTCAAGAGATGAGCTGGGAATCAGAGCGTGCTCCTTGCGCCAAACAAGGCGAGGACGGCTGCGAAGGCAACCCATGTCCTGTGCTCGTCGTTCTCCCACACCCAACGCCATTGGAACCGGCTGTTCCGAACCTCGGTTATGTCCAGCTTCGCTGGCGTGAGCCGCGGCAGGACCCCTGGTACGGCTCCCACGTAGGCGTCAAAGGCCTTTCCGTGCATCCGCCGCAGGTAGTCCTCCTCCTGTCTCACGGTGGGAACGTAGATCGCAAGCGCCACGGCGAAGAACGCGGCCGCTAGCAGCCAATCCCCAAGAATGACGAGGAAGCCGATCGTGTTCAGCAGGCTGCCGAGATAGAGCGGGTTCCGCAGGTAGGCGTACGGGCCGCCGACGGTGAGCGTCTCATCCTTTACTAGATGTCCGGCCGCCCAGGTCCGCAGGCTCTCGCCGAGGGCCACAAGTGGTATGCCCCACAGGTTCCACTCTGGCTTGCGAAGGATGATCGCCACGATGACGAATACGGGCGGCAGCCAGACCCGCACCCGGTTGAGCCAGATCTCCTTCTTCGTCTTCGGTATCAGCACGCCGCTAGCTTCTGCCCGGCCGGCCGCCGAGCTTCCCATCTCGGGCTTCTTCCACGGCAGAGGAGGATAGAGAGCCGACTCGCCTCCTAGACAGCATCGGCGGCCTTGGCAATGGCCCGGAGCCGCTTCCGCTGCTGTCCCGCGGTCGTCTGTGGTCGGATGTCGAGGAAGACCGTCCGACTCAGGATCTCAAGTGTCTTCGGGCACATGTCTGGCTCGTACCGGGCCTTCGACTTGCTGTTCTCCGGCCGCCTGAAAGCGTCGAGCGCGGGATGGTATGAGCCCCTCTTCGCCATGATCGCCTCCCAGTTCGAGTAGACGTGTCGCCCGCTGTCAATTGGTGTCCAGGAGCCCTGTCCGTCCTGAGCGAGCTTCGCCATGAACGTGCGCGCCTGCTCCTCGTCTCTGAATCTGAGACCCGCAATCGTGCTGCAGTCACCCTCGGGGTCATTGTAACTGACCGGCCGGAGCTTCGGGTGCTCGGCAACGGTCTTCATGATGCGCGCCTTCTGTGCTCGGGTTCGGCGCAGTAGTCTGCTTATCTTGCGGAGCTGCACTCGGAGCATGGCCCCCTGAATCTCGTTCGCTCGATAGTTCCAGCCCGCGAACACGGGCATATCGAAGGGCTTCCCATGGGGCCAGAACGCCAACCCCCCATCGTGGTGCATCAAGGCCCGCATGAACACCCCATCGTCGTTTGTCACCACGGCTCCGCCCTCGCCAGCCGTTATGTTCTTGAAGTAGTTGAAGCTGTACGCACCCACATGCCCGATCGTGCCCAGCCACCTGCCCCGGTACTTCCCGCCGAACGACTGTGCCGCGTCCTCCAGCACCTCGATATTGTGCTTGCGGGCGATCCGCATTATCGCGTTCATGTTCGCCGGCAGGCCGACCATATGCACCGGCATGATGATCTTCGTCCGGCGGGAGATCTTCGCTTGCACATCTTTCGGATCCAGGGTCAACGACTCGTCCACCTCCGTGATCACCGGCAATGCTCCCAGCGTCAGTGGCGCCAGCGGGGACGCGATGAAGGTATAGGCCGGCACAATGACCTCGTCGCCCGGCCCGACCCCCATTCCCGCCAGCGCGCACACGAGCGCCGCGGTTCCGCTCGTCACCAGCAGCGAATGCTCGACGCCGATCTTCCTCGCCAGCTCTCGCTCGAACTTCGCGCACTCGTTCGGATGCCCGGATTTCGGATCGGCGTACCGGAAGAGATCGCCGCTCTCGATCACCCGTGCCGCAGCCTTCGCCTCGTCGCGCCCAACCTCAAGCATTATCGAAGCTCCTCTCCAGATGAAGATGCTCTCGACCACTTCACCGCTCGACGCACGCCTCCTGCCGAGCAGCGTACCTGCCGGCCGCGCGCGGTTGCCTCCAGTGTTGCTGGGGCACCGGCCAAGCGCAGAGCCGAGCGATGGCAGGAACGGATGACTGGCCACCGAAGAACACGAGAGCCAACAGCGGGACTGAGCGGACGCCATGCAGCTACTACAGGCAGCCGTGCTTGGGGTGGTCCAGGGCCTCACGGAATTCCTCCCAGTCAGCAGTTCGGGGCACCTCATTCTCGTGCGAGAGTTGCTCGGCTGGGAGCTGCTGGACGACACGCACTGGAACACGCTCTTCGACCTGTCGGTCCATGCCGGCACCTTTGCTGGCCTTCTGGCCTACTTCTGGTCCGATGTCGTTCGCTTGGTGGGGGCTTTCTTCACTACCTTCCGCCACGGCGTCGCCGGCGTTCCCGAGCGCCGCCTCTCGTGGATCATCGTCCTGGCAACCATCCCGGCCGCCCTTGCTGGGGTCCTCGGCGAGGACGCGATCGAAGCACACCTTCGGGAAGCGCCCATGCTCGTCGCAGTGCTTCTGATAGCGTTCGGCCTCGTGCTGTGGATCGCGGAATGGCGCGGACGTAGGACCAAGGAGCTACCCGCAACCGGGTGGGCGGACGGGATGCTCATCGGCCTCGGGCAGGTGCTGTCGCTGGCCCCCGGCGTCTCCCGGTCCGGCATCACGATGACCGTGGGATTGGCGAGGGGCATGACCCGGGAGACGGCCGCCCGGTTCTCCTTCCTGCTCTCGATCCCGATCATCGGCGGTGCTGCGCTCTATGGCCTACACGGCGCTGTTACGGACCTGAGCAGTCTGCCGGAGGGCGCCGCTTCGATCTTCGCGGTCGGCTTTCTCTCGGCGGCCGTCTCCGGTTATCTCTGCATTCGCTTCTTCCTGCGCTACCTGCAGCGCCATGCCTTCGCGCCCTTCATCCTCTATCGCATCGCGGTGGGAGGATTCCTGCTCATGTGGTTTGGGCTCCTCCGGGGGTAGGGGAGGGCGCGGCTGCGAGGGATGCACTGGCACCGGGCCTGGGCCCCCCAGCCCGACGACCTCTCGGAGTGGGTGTCTAGCGAGGAGCCCCTTCCGGCGCCCCGCTGGTCTCGCTAACCGGAACGAGTTCCATCTTCCCCCAGGCGCCCATTCTCTCCCCAACCACAGCCGCCCCGCCGAGGACCCCACCTATGCTCTTGAGCCAGCCCAGGCCGGCCTCGATATCATCGGCGGTCCGGATCCTGTTGCCCAGCGCGGTTGCGGCGGCGTCCGCCAGGGCGGCCGACTCCGCCAGCACGATCGCCGCGTCCGCCTTCCCGAAGCTCAGCGAGTGTCCCACCGTCCCCGATGACGTGCACAGCCCCAGCGGCCCGTCTTTTCTCCCGATGCGCACCCCGAGCTTCCCAGATAGGGGGGAGGTCCCCGCGTAGATCGCTGCCACCCGTCCTTGCTTCGTCTGGAGGAAGATGTCGCCCCCGTTCTCGACGACGACTTGCTCGGTCTGCTGAAGGAGCGCTTCCCCGACCCACTGCGCTACGGCACCCGCCACCGCCGCCATTGGTCCCACTCCACAGGCGCTCGCGGCGGCCGCCATCCGGAGTGCCGCCTCTGGGGCCCCTTCGCGCGGAGGGCACGGCGTCAGGGCCTTGCCGAACTCGGGGTCTTGTGCCAGGTATTCCTCCAGCTCCTCTCGAACGCGGCGAAGCGCCCGCTGCGCCAGTTGCTCGAGCGGGCGCTCCGCGCTGATCATGAGATCTGACTCGCCCACGCTCACTTCGAACGTGTGCAACTCAGTCGCTATCCAGCGCCGATAGGTGCGCTCCTCGTAGGCCATCGGACGATGCTAGAACTGCAGTTCCATGGCCCCCACCGGGCAACACGGAACACACTCGCCGCACACGACACATTCCTCTGGGTCGAAGACCACCCTCATCGAGGGACGCTCCAGCACGAGAGCCTGCGTTGGGCACACACCGACGCAGGCGCCGCAGTCGGTGCACCGGTCCTCGTCCTTACGGAGATCGTGGACCAGGGGCTGGATCTGGATGCCCATCTCCTGAAGGTAGTCGGTGGCGCGGCGGTAGTCGGCCTCTTCTCCGCTCAACTCCAGCACCATCAGCCCTTCTTCCTGAGGTGTGATGGATGCCCGCAGTATGTTGAACACGAGGCCGTACTCGCGCGACAGCCGGTAGACAACCGGCTGTCCAGTCGCGGTCGGCGGGAAGTGGAGCACTACCTTGTGTGACACCTCCATGATCGCTTCCCCTTAGCCTTTCTCACTCATCGCGTTTGCCTTGCGGGGTCCGGCGGATGATTCGGCATCGGTCCCATCGCCTGCCCGGAGTCGGCTCCCGGCAGCGGCGCGACGGGTGCCGTCAGCTCGAACTCGGCTTTGCCGATCCAACCCTTCAACGTTTCTGCGATCTCCCGCGCGCGCCGATAGCTGGATAGGGGAGTCGCCGGCACGGTCTGGCCGCCCACTTCAATGGATCCTGACTTGAGGTCTGCGTACGTGACGTGAACAATCACATCCGCCTTCCGCTCCGGATAGGCGGAGGAGTAATCGACCACGGGAGCGAGCATGTCCGCATCCGATACTCCTGTCTGTGCCGCTATCTCTTCGTCCAGAATCGGGATCGGTATGCCCAGGCCGACGATCAACGTCGCGCCATAGCCGCGGAAGCTCGCGCCCATCAGCCAATGGTCTGACATCAGCTTCAGGTCTCCCAGCACAGCCAGCGTTCCGGCCCCGCCTGTGGGCACGCCCTTCTCGTTCCGCTCGAGCGCCGGGCTGTGCTGTGTGCCGTTCCAGACGACATAGCCCACGCCGCCGCCCAGAAATATCCTCGTCCCGAGCCCTATCGTTCGATAGTGCGGATCGTTCATCAAGGGAGAGAGCTGCCCGGCGCTGCAGTAGTTGGCCGATCCCAGCCGCGGCTGGAGTGTGCCCATGTACGTGTAGATCGTCCTCTCGGACGAGTTCACGGCCACGTTGTAGTTCTGGTAGGCATTCCTCGGGTTAAGCAGATAGGCCTCGTTCAGATCCTCGAGGGTAAGCCACGTGGACACCTCGCGCCGCGGATAGCAGTCCGTGCCGTAGGCCGTCGCCTCCAGCAGCACGCGGCGTCCCGCGACCAGGTCCTCAATGACGTGGCCGCCCCCGTACCGAAACTCGCCCGGGAAGACCGCGTTACGCGGGTCCTCGTCTGGGAGGGCGGTTGCTCCGAGATAGAGGTCGACCGCAGCTATCCCAGCGTATGCCGGTACGCGATTGAGTCGTGCCTGCCCACCGCCGAGCTTGATGCGTGGTCGCGAGTGGCCGAGGTTCACCATCACGCCGGAGGAGCACATGGGACCGAATGTCCCCGTGGTGACGACGTCGATGGATTCAGCCGCGGCCTTCGCGCCCTTCTCGGCCACGACCTCGACCATCTCTTCCGCGGTGACGACAACCACGTCGCCCTTGCGGATCTTCTCGTTGATCTCCTCCAGCGTCTTCGGCATGTAGCTTCTCCTGTGCACCTCCTCAAGGTGCTGAATCGGCTTCCAGAAAGCTAAGGCCCCGGTGAGCCAACTCTCGCGGTCCTCCTATCACAGCCCGGGGCGACGGCGCCAGCGCCACATGTGCCCGCTTGCTGAGCGAGTCCCACCATTACACCGGAGGTGCGTCCAGCTGGCACGACTCTGAACGGGGCCGCGAAGACGCGAGGTGCGGCAGTGGCTTTCGATAGGCGACGGGCGGCCTCGGTGCACGCCGGCGTTGGATCGTCGCGTTGCGCAGGCAGTATACTCCCAACACGAGGTGGTGTGAAGAGGCGTGAGCCAGGTCGGGCTGCGTACGGCTCGGCGGGCGAATCGAGTGGGCCTGACTGTGGAATAAGGCTATTGGTGGACGGACGCGAGTTCCAGAAGGGAGGCCCTGCCAGTTGGTTTGCCCTGTCTGTGAGCGCGAGCAATCTCATCCAGGTGACTGGTGCACGGCCTGTGGTGCCCATCTGCGGCTACTCCGGCGCAGCCCGCGCCGAGTCGCGTATTCGGTCTGCGCATCCGTCTCGCTGGGGCTGGTCCTCTTCGTCGCCCTGGCGTGGCAGGTGTTCGCGCCTCTCCTGAAAGGGGGGCCTCCGTCAGGACCGGGACCGTGGTTCTGGTCGGGCTTCCTGCTCGGGACGTTCTTCCTGACGCTCGGGCTGACGGCAGCAGCGCATCTCGCACGTGCGGTGGAGCGAATCTTCCGCGCCTCCAACAGAAAGCCCACGTCACAGCCCGGATAGCGGCCTGCTCGTCCCACCACCGGTCAGACCATGCCTCATCCTAGCGGGCCAGCGGCGCGTCTTCGGCGGACCTCTCCTTCGCCATCCTCGCCTGCTGGTTGAGGGCCCTCACCATCCATTTCGGGCCGCCGTGTTCCGCGAACTCGATGGCCGCTTCGTCGAAGAGCTTGAGGGCCGCCTCGAACTCCCCGAGCCGTCGTCGAAGCTCGCCCACGAGATAGGTCATCACGGCTCGCTCCTTGTCCTCCACCTCGCCAACGAGGAGCGCCTGCTCGAGGTACTGCGCCGCTTCCTGTTGGTAGTCTGGGACCACCTCGGGCGCCTCATCGAGCTGCGCGAGCCAGGAGGCCGCCAGATAGTACTCGGCCAACTGCAGCGCACTGGGTGCCGCTCGACGCGCATGGCAGAGAGCGGCCATCTCATATCGCGAGTAGCCCGTGTCCGGCATCTCGTCGGACACTCGCGTGAGCCCCCCTGACAGCACCCAGTCGCGCACTTGCTCATCGACCTGGGAGGGATGGAACCCGCGCCCGTCCGCCGTGAACCCACACGTGGGACAGGTGTGCAGGAGCATCGGCAGCGGGTTGAACCCCACCGGCTTCGGGCACAGATCCGAGCCGCGACCTGTGACAGCATAGGCCCGCGGTTCCTCTCGTTCGAACCGTTCCCCGCAGACCCAGCAATGAAGCTCTATCTCGCGAGTGGCCGACATCGCGCGCTCCGCACCTACCACTGACTACGCTTCTGGGTCGTACCTGTCCTGCCACTTCGCCCGCTGGCTCGGGCAGACGTATCCTCGCGAGCGCGAACGCAGACACGCCCTGCACACACGCTTCGAGGCGCGTGCGGAGGGCTGACCTCTGCCGGCCATCGCATCACCGCTCGGGTTGGTGAATCGCCCTTGCGATGAGGTCATCGCGTGGGAAGAAGGCCCCGCCCCCAACTGCTGCGATCCCGCGCGGATTGTGGCGCGAAATCGCCCGCTTCACCGGGGAGAGCCTGATCCGAGTCTCGTCCTCACACCGCGCTGGCGTCCCTCTGCCCGTACTTCACGAACGCCCGGCAGGCGACGTCCTGCCATTCGGGCCTCACGCCAATGGAGTTGTTGTCTCCATAGTATCCCGCGATGAAGCCGCCGCCGAAGGCGCCGAGCTTCTCCACCAACTCCCGCGCAGACGCCTCGATCTTCTCCTCGTCTCCGGTAGGAAGAACCTGCTGGATGTCCACCGGGCACCAGAACGTCACCTTGCCGCCGAAGTTCTCGGCCAGCCGGTCCACGCCGAAAAGACCGGGCTGGTCGAGCTGGAGCACCGAGACTCCGCATTCGACTAGGTCCGGAATGATGTCCCAGATGTACCCACAGGAGTGCATCCAGACCGACATGCCATTCCGCCTGGCCACATCGCAGAGCTTCGCGTAGTCCGGCTTGAAGACGTCCCGCCACATCCGGGGGCTGATCAGCAGCCGGTCTTGCGTGCCCCAGTCCTCCCCGAACATCACGCCATCTGCTCCGGCGGCCGCCCAGTTCTCGATACAGCGGGCCAGCAAGGGCACCACCATGTCCGCTAGTTGGCGCACTTCCTCCGTGTGTGCGGCCAGATCCTCGAGGAATACGTCCATCCGGCGCAGGTAGCGCATCGCGTCGAATGGGAAGTGGTTCAGCCCGCCCATCCGGAACCTATCCGGTTCCTTCTCGAAGGTCTCTCGCGCGGCCTCGTATCGGGCCGGGTCGTCCCACGTCGGGAACCGATAGGCTTCGAGGTCGGACCAGTCCTTCAGCGCCCCCTCCACCACCAGGCCCTTGGAGAAGTCGTCGAGCCGCGCCCACACGTTTCCCCACTCGTCCTCCCACATCGCCCCCTTGTCCGGCGCGAAGGTGCGAGATGGCTTCCAGTGCGGGTCGGGCGAAAGCGATCCCCACACGAAGTCGTGAGGATACGGCTCCGGCAGCGACATGGCAATCCGCTCCGGTCCCTCACACCGAATCGTTTTCTGCACGATCTCGCGTGATATCACTTGCCCTCCAGCACCCCCGTCTCTCTCAGCAGCACCTTCACCGCCTGGTAGGCGGGGTTGTCCTCGCTTACGTCGGTCAGGGGCCGGCCGTTCACGTCGAGTTCCCGCAGCTCCGGGTCCTCTGGAATCGCGAGCGGCTCCGGCAGCTCCCGCTCCCTGGCCGCCGCCTTCAACGCCTCCGGCACGCCGTCGGCGACTCGCGTGAAAGCGAACGCCATCCTGCCCACCTTCGTGTCCAGCTCCTTCACCAGGTCAAGCACGCGCTTCACGGTGTCGAGGCTGCGCACGCTTGGGTCGGACAGCAGGATGAGCACTTCCACATCCCCCGCGGTCCGCCGGCTCAGGTGCTCCAGCCCGGCCTCGCAGTCTACGACGACGTAGCGGTACTGCTTGCCGAGCTGATCCACACAGGCGCGCAGAATCGAGTTCGCGAAGCAGTAGCAGCCCGGCCCCTCCGGCCGCCCCATCGCCAGCAGGTCGAAGCCCTTCTCTTCGACCAGCGCCTCCTGAATGCGTAGCCGCAGGAACTCCGCCTTCGCCATGCCGCCGGGCAGTTGGGCCGAACGGTCCAGGCCCTCCTCCCGCACCTCTCCTACCGTGTCCGTGGCCTTCACTCCGAGGGCCGCGTCGAGGTTCAAGTTCGGATCGGCGTCCACGGCCAGGATGGGGCCTTGGTCTGCCTCGACCAGGGCCCGTACGATGAGTGCGGCGACACTCGTCTTGCCGACACCGCCCTTGCCCGTCACCGCAATCACTTCCGCCATCAAGACCTCCCACCGTGCGCCTCGCGCTCCCACATGAGCCGACGCTCACTCCCCCTCCATTCTCCCACACCTGCCATCCTGCCTGTCCCCGTCAGTTCACCGCTCACCGGGACGGGAACGATCCCCTCTGTGTGTCCTTTTCGCGACACCTGGCCCAGATGTCGCGGGACGGGCATCGACATTCGCCGGCCGAGGCGGTACAAGAGTGTTCAGCCGACGCGAAGTCGGATCGATGGACGCTGCCAATGCGTATCCGTCAGGCTGAACATGGAGGACGACAAGAATGAAGACGACGAGATTCGTAGTGCTGCTGGCTCTCGCAGCCACCCTCGCGGCCGCCCACTGCGCCGCCGCGGAGAATCCTACGTACGCCGACCCGGCCGAACCCGCCCTGCCCAAGACAGACATGGTGGTCTCGCTCAGCGATACGGCGCTGGTGATCACCGATCCGCAGATCGACTTCCTCAGTCCCGACGGCGTCACTTGGGGCGTCGTCGGCCAGAGTGTGACGGAGCACCAGACCGTCCCGCACATCGGGCAACTGCTCCGGGCCGCCAAGGCCAAGGGGATGATGGTCGCCGTCTCGCCCCACTACTACTATCCCACCGACCATGGGTGGCTCTTCGGCGGCCCCCTGGAGAAGCTCATGCACGCCATCGGCATGTTCGACCGGAAGGGGCCGCTGACGCTCGAGGGATTCGAAGGCTCGGGCGCGGATTTCATGCCCCAGTACAAGCCGCTCCTGCTCGACGGAAGGACAACCATCGCGAGCCCACACAAGGTCTACGGGCCGGAGGCCAACGATCTCGTCTTGCAGCTCCGCAAGCGCGGCATCGACAAGGTGATTCTCTGCGGCATGTCGGCCAATCTCTGCGTCCAGGCTCACCTGCACGAGCTGTTGGAGCAGGGCTTCGAGGTGGCCGTTGTCCGAGATGCGACCGCCGCCGCGAAGCTCCCCGAGGGTGATGGCTACCTCGCCGCCATCATCAACTTCCGCTACATCGCGAACGCCCTCTGGACGACCAAGGAGGCCGTCGCGCGGATCGACGCCGCTCAATGACACCGCAGGGGAACGGCCGCAGAGCGCGTGGCCGTTCCCCGATTCGCGAGGCTGGGAAGAACATCGGGGGGCAGGGCTGCGCATTTCCGAAACGGCCCGTTGCTTCCGTGGCCCGTCGCCTGTACGGCGCGCGGAAGAACCCACGAGGTCGCAGTCTGCACTTCGCGGGCTAGCCTAACTTCACCCCTCCAGCATCCCCTCCAGCTTCCCGCGCAGCTCTTCCACGGCCTTGGCGTACGCGCCTACGTCTGGCACGACCTCCGACTCCGCCACGGCCGGGTCGACCGGCAACTCGGCAACCACCTCGAGGCCGTCGAGATAGGGGAGGACCTTCTCCTTGGCCTCAGGTCCCGTGGCCTTGTTGAGCACGACTCCGGGCACACGCAGACCGAGTCCCTTCGCCAGCTTCGCGATTCGCGTCGCCGCGCGGGCGCTGGCGGGCGCGGGTTCGACGACGATCAGCAGTGCACCGACATGGGTGGCAGTTCCTCGGCCCAGATGCTCCAGCCCTGCCTCCATGTCCATGACGAGAGAGTAGTCCTCCAGGCCGACGAGATGTCTGACCAGTGCCTTCAGCACGGCGCTCTCGGGACAGACGCACCCTCCTCCCGGCTCGTCGACCGTGCCCATGACGAGGAGAGAGAGGCCGTTGTGATCCACCCTAAAACGGCCGAGAAGGTCGTCCACCTCAGGGTCGAGGGCAAAGAAGCCCCCCCCGGACGCGGTCCCGGCGCGCTCGGCAAGCAGCTCAGTCATCTCCGACAGCGGCCTCACCTCCGAGAGGAGCTCCTCGGGAATGCCGAGCGCCCGTCCGAGGCAGTTGTTGGGGTCAGCATCAATCGCCAGGACACGCTCACCAGAGCGAACTAGAGCACGCGAGAGGGCAGCGCCCAGTGCGGTCTTCCCAACCCCTCCCTTGCCGGCGACTGCGATGCTCAGGCTCATGTCAGCAACTCCCTTGTCGGCCTACAGACCAGAACACGGCTGCCTTGAGCAGGTATGTCCTATTTATCATACAAACAGGGCGGGCAGATCCCTGCTGTATATCACAATCAACACAGCTCGTTTGCCATTTGTTGGCATTGGGTATACAGTAGGAGACGGCACCGCCTTAAGACAGAACCGGACGACCATCAGGGAGCAGAAGCAGAGATTCACGAAGGGCGGTACCGTCCTATCACCGGAGGGACAGGCCGTCACCCCCCCTCGCCCCGGCTTGTCCCTCCAACTCTTTCTGTCCGGACATCCCGCAACCTAGCGCCGGGGCAGATAGCGCCAGCACCCAAGATTCCCTGTGGGATCGTAGGCATCCTTCAGCTTCCGTAACAGGTCGAGGTTCGGGATGTCGCCCCATACACTGAAACCGCGTTTCATTTCAAGGCTGGCCGCTTCGAGTATCACCACACCTTCTCTTCGCTGAGCGAACTCTCGGAGTTCGGCGAGCCGGTCGACCATCATTTCTGTGGTCGCCTCTCGCGGCGGCCCGGCATAGACTACGCCGTCGCCCGCGCGCGCCACAGACCACCAGCCGTCAAACTGACTGACGAGATCGACTGTCTCTGTCGCGTATGAGATAGGCAGGGCGGCGCGTGCCACGATCTCGTCGACGCTGTTGGGGTGAGGAGCTTCGCGCAAGGATAGCCAAGCGTGCCCGCCCTGCGTCCCGTCAAGCCGCGCGAAGGCACCACCGGACGACGCGCGGATCTCATTCTCCTGCCTCACCATTGCGGCGCGGTCGCCCATCAGTCCGACGAATACGATGCGGAGCTCAGGCGCCAGGGTGATCGGCAGCGACAAGCGCATTCTCCGGACGGCGGCCTCGTTGGCGATGTCGAGTGATGCGATCTCCAGTCGCGAGCGAAGGAGCTTGCCCGTGACCTCCTTCACTTCTGCCGAGTTCATTGCCAGGACGAGCATCGCCCTGCTCTCGGGCTTTGGCGTCAGACGCACGGTGACCTCACAGATCGCGCCCAGGGTCCCGAACGATCCGACGAAGAGCTTGCTCAGATCATAGCCGGCCACGTTCTTCACCGTCTTGCCGCCGGCCTTGATGAGAGCGCCATCGGCGAGCGCGACCCGCAAGCCGATGACGAGGTCGCGCGGGGAACCGTACCTCATTCTGATCGGCCCGGCCAGATTGGCCGCCACTACGCCTCCCAGCGTTGCCCCGTCGCCGCCTCGGGGGTCGAGTGGCAGCATCTGTGCCCGCTCGCCCACGACGCCCTGCAGCGTTCCGAGCGGCATGCCGGCCTGCGCCGTGATCGTCAGGTTCTCGGCGTCGTACTCCACCACCCGGCGGAGGCGATCCATTGAGACGACCAAGCCGATGGGCGTCGGCGGTGCGCCGAGGTGCATATGGCGGCCGGCCCCTCTCATGAGCACTGACAGGCCCCCCTCGGCGGCCTCCCTCAGCAGCGCCGCGACTTGCTCGGACGACTCGGGCAAAGCGACGGCCAGCGGCTGCTCGCCATCGACCCGGTAGGAGGCGACGGCTTCCGTGTCAGTAAGCAAGCTCTCCGCGCCCACGATCTCCTCGAGCGCGTACAGTCTGTCACCCAGCGCGCTCACTCGGACCCTACCTCCGCCGGCTCAGGCAGGACTTTGCCGGGGTTCGCGATGCCCTCGGGGTCGAAGACGGATTTGAGCTTTCGTTGGGCATCGATATCGTCCGCGGAGTAGAGCAGACTCATGAACTTGACCTTCTCCGCGCCGACGCCGTGCTCGCCCGTGATCGTGCCGCCTGCCTCCGCGCAGGCGCGGAAGATCTCTGCCGTTGCCTCCTCCGCTCGCCGGAAGTCCTCCGGGTTCCCGCGCTCGAACAAGATGTTCGAGTGCAGATTGCCGTCGCCGGCGTGGAAGATCTTGGCAATCCGCAGTCCGTGACGCCGCTCGATCTCCTGGATCTCCCGTAGCACCTCGGGAATCTTCGTCCGCGGCACCGTTGCGTCGTTGACGAGCATGGCAGGAGATATGCGGGCCGTCGCGCCGAAGGCCGATCGGCGGGCCGACCAGAGCTTCTCCCGCTCCTCGGGCGTCCGTCCAACGGCGACCTCCCGCGCCTTGAGCTCGCGACAGATCTCGGCACAGCGGGCCGCCTGGCGCGCCAGGGACTCGGTCAGCCCGTCTAGTTCGATCAGCAGCACCGCCTCTACGTCCAGCGGGAGCCCCGACGGGAACGACGCCTCGACCGCCTCGATGGTCTGGCGATCCATGATCTCCAGGGCGGCTGGCAGCATGCCTTCGGCGATGATACGTGACACGGACTCCCCCGCTGCCTCGAGCGTATCAAAGATCGCGAGGACCGTCTGCGCGTCGTCGGGCAGGGGACTGAGTCTAAGGACCATCTCGGTCACGATGCCGAGGGTCCCTTCGGAGCCAATGAGAACGCCCGCGAGGTCATACCCCGGAGGGTCGAGCGCCTTCCCGCCGAATGACCGTACTTCCCCAGACGGCATCACCACGGTCAGCCCGGTGACGTGGTTGACGGTCACCCCGTACTTCAGGCAGTGCGGCCCCCCGGCGTTCTCCGCCACGTTGCCCCCCACCGTCGACACCTTCTGGCTTGCCGGGTCGGGGCAGAACTGGAGCCCATGCGGCGCAAGCACGTTCTGGAGGTCGAGATTCACGAGGCCGGGCTGCACTACGGCCCGGAGGTCGTCCACGTCGATCTCGAGGACACGGTTCATGCGCGACAGGACGATGACGACGCCGCCCCGCAGTGGCACCGACCCGCCGGACAAGTTCGTGCCGGCCCCCCTGGCCACGAAGGGAAGGCCGCGCTCCGCGCAGACCTTGACGATGCGAGCCACCTCTTCGGTGGAGTCGGGAAACACAACGGCGTCGGGTCGGCCCTCTGCCGTCGATGAGTCGTAACTATAGAGCAGCAGATCGGCCGGCTTCGTGAGTACGTTCTGCCGGCCGACGGCCTTCTCCAGCGCCCGCCGAACCTTCTTGTCCACACTCGGACTCCGCGCCAATACTCTCGCCCACCGCACAGATTCGCAGGGCAGGACCACCTATCCTGCCCTGCGAGGCCGTCACGACGCGCGGTCGGTCGACAGGGGCTAGCCCCAGTCGCCCCACCCTAGGTTGGTGATGACCTCCTCCGCCTTCCCCGCCGTCAGCTCCCCCTGCTCGACCGCCTTGAAGATGACGCGGATCGGCCGGTCCAGTTCGCGAGGGTCGTGCCTGCGCCAGTCCCGAACCTCCTGCTCCTCTATCCACTGCCTCACGCGATCCAGATCGAAGCGCGCAAAGGGCCAGCACCGCAAGATGGGACAGCCGCTGTCCACCCACTCTGAAAGCTGCATGGGTGAGCACTCCAGCCGCCGACAGATGTCCCGGGAATCCTTGAATCCCGTTCGGACCTGACCCCGGGGCACTCCCCACGTGTCTTGACCGCGTCCGACTGGCTTCCCGAGGGTCTCCTCCATCATGTCGATGTCGGCGACCTCCCAGTCCAGTTCCTCTAGCGTGAAGCCGTACTGGGCCGCGTTGGCCTCCGCTTCCTGTCGCCGCTGCTCCTTCCGTAGCAGCGCCGTGATGCGAGCGGCCTCCATGTTGAATTCGTAGTTCGGATCGTCGCCAGAGGCAAAGAACTCCTTGACCTGGATGGCGAGGGCCTGGTCGGCCTGGCGCGCGGCTCCATCGATATCCCCCTCGGCCAGCAGAAGACGTGCCTCCTTCACGAGGCGGGCAACTGTCTCCTGGGTGAACTTGTCGCCCGACTTGCCTTGCCTCAGCTCTCCCTCTGTCATCGCAAACACCTCCTTGAGCTTGGCGCGTGCCCGGCTCAGCCGACTCTTCACTGTGCCTTCCCTGACCCCGAGCAGCTCCGCGGCCTCGGCGCACGTGTAGCCTGCCAGGTAGGTGAGGGACACCGCCTGCCGCATGCCGACCGGAAGCTCCGCGAGGGCGGCTGGCAACCCGAATCCGTCCATTTCGCCCTCAGAGTTCCCGGCGGCGAGTTCAGATAGACGCGCTGGCTCCATCGCCTCCTCTCTGTGGCTCCGCAGCCGCATCAACGCCAGCCGGTCCGCGATTCGCCGCAGCCAGGGCAGAAGCGCGTGGGGATCTCGGAGCTGTCGCAGCCGGAAGTAGGCCTGGACGAAGGCCTCCTGAGCCACGTCCTCGGCGTCTTCCAGCGATCCGAGGCGGGAGGCGGCTACGGCCACCAATGCCGCCCGGTGGCGGCTTACGATAGCCTCGAAGGCTGGAACGTCACCAGTCAGCAGGCGGGCGACGAGTTGTGAGTCGGTCTCCTCGGGCATGCCAGTGTTCGTCGAGGCGCCTCGACACTTAGGAGATGCAGCTCACTGCCCGAACGGTTCCATCGAGCCTTGTGGATGACCTCGTCTTGACTGCGCGGTCTGAGTCCCGCGGACGAGCAGGGGAGGACAGCCGCCGCGGCCAGCGAACCTGAACACTGCTTGGCAGGCGGAAGCCGCGGCCGCTTCCCTCAGAGAGAATCGCATGTGAAGGCAGGGCAGGAGTCCCTAGGCTCTTAGGAGCCGGGATGGCGGCCGCCTCGGGCGGCCTAGCCACTTGGCTCCTGCCCCACGTACAAGAGAGCACAATGGCCGAGACGACTCGCCCCGACCTAGTCCTCATGCACCCGCCCGCGGTGTTCGACTTCCGCGAGCGGCCACTCAACCACTGGCTCCTCAGCAAGGCCGTGGACACGAACCCCGTCTTCGAGTACTACCCCATTGGCTTCATCTCGGTGCTGGACTACCTGGAAGAACGCGGCCGCTATGTGCGCCTGGCCAACCTTGCCGTGAAGATGCAGAGCCGCCGGTTCGACCCTCGTCGCTTCGTCCGAGACTACGAGCCATTGCTGTTCGGCATTGACCTGCACTGGGTGCACCATGCCGACGGAGCGCTCAGCCTGGCCCGCCTCTGCAAGGAGGAGCATCCGGACATACCGGTGGTGCTCGGCGGCATCTCATCGACCTACTTCTGGAAGGAGCTCATCCAGAATCCCGACATTGACTTCATCCTTCGCGGCGAGACGACGGAGGAGCCGCTCGCTCAGCTCCTGGAGTGTCTCGAGCAGAAGAAGGAGCCAGCCGAAGTCCCGAATCTGATCTGGAAACGCAACGACGACGTCGTCGAGAACAACTTCTCACACCGCCCCACCACACTCACCACCCGCATCAACTACGAGCGGCTGTACGCCCACTGGCGCCGCACCCGCGACCTCAAGGGAAGCCTTCTCACCGGCCAGCACTGGTACCTCTACTGTTTCAACCTCCTGCTCTTCTGCAAGGGCTGTGTGGAGAACTGTGCCATCTGCGGCGGCTCCAACTGGGCCTTGGGGCTGGAGGAGACTCCGCTCTGGGATGTGGACGTGCTCGCCGATATGTGCGTGACTGCTCGGACGCGGACGAAGTCCCCGATCCGCCTGCCGGGCGACATACGCCAGGGAGACTGGCGCGGTTTTTTGGCCGCGCTGAAGCAGCGGAAGTTCAGCGGCGCGATGCACTTCGACATCTTCCGGCCGACGGACCGAGAGTTCTGCGAAGCGCTTGCGGATGCCGTGCCCGGACCCCAGGGTGGCATCGGCCCGGTCACCCACGATGAGAAGCTGCGGGAGTTGTACGGCCTGCCCTATGACAACGCGTCACTCGAACGGAGCGTTGAGGATCTGATCGACGTTGGCGGCAGGGTCGATCTGTTCTTCTACATCGGCTTGCCGGGGCAGACGAAAGAGAGTGCCAAGGAGACCACCGACTATTGCCTCCAGCTTCTCGAGCGCTACGCCACCCGCGGCCGGCGCAGCGTGTTCGATGCCTATGTGTGCTGCCTGGCGCCCTTCATCGACCCGGGGAGCCTCGCCTTCACCTACCCGGAGAAGTACGGCTACCGCCTGCGGGCGCGGACCGTTGCTGAGCACCGCACACTCATGCGACAGCCGGAATGGTGGGACACGCTCAATTACGAGTCGAATGCAATGAGCCGCTTCGACCTGGCCCAGGCCACCCTAGAGGCCGAAGCCCGTGTCACCCGGGCCCGTGCCGACCTCGGGCTGGCCTCCCGCCGCCACGCAAAGCGGGACCTGAAGCGCCTGGAGGAAGAAGCCGCGAGGCTGGAGGATTCACTTCTCGCGAGCAGCCTCTCTTCCGAGCCTGGCTAGGGCGGCCACTGGGCGAGCGCGCCGTCCTCCCCGGCCTTGCGGCTGCGCGGCGTCGCGCAGTTTACCCTCTTGAGCCACAAGTGCTCACAGCACCCCTTTACTCGGGGTGACTTCCGTACTACAATGCTCCTTGACGTACCGCTAGGGGTGCCGGGCACAGTCCGGCTGAGAGAAGCAGCAGGATGCTGTTTCAACCCTTGGAACCTGATCCGGCTAGTACCGGCGTAGGGAATGCGGCCTCAGCTTTCTCCCGCCGAGCACCGCAACGAACTTGCGGCTGCGGCTCCGTTCCAAGCACCCCTTGCATACACTGACCGCGTGCGGGCGCGACCCGCGCGCGAACAAGAGGAGGTGCCTGATGTCATCTCAGCCTGAACCGGTGTTCAGCAAAGTCGCGGAGCGCGACATAACCCGGGCCCTTACCAGCGAGTTTGCGGCCCAGCTCGACGGCTGTATTGAGAGCGATGTCCTCATCGCCGGGGGCGGACCCAGCGGCCTCATGTGTGCCAAGGTGCTCGCCGAGCACGGCGCGAAGGTGCTCATCGTCGAGCGGAACAACTACCTTGGCGGGGGCTTCTGGCTTGGCGGCTATCTGATGAACAAGGCCGTCTTCCGAGCTCCCTCGAACGAGATACTGGACGAGATCGGCGTGCCCTACACTACGCCTTCGGTGGGTCTGCACGTAGCCGATGCGCCTCACGCCTGCGCGAGGCTCATCGCTGCTGCCTGCGACGCGGGCGTCAAGATCCAGAACATGACGAGCGTCGAGGACATCGTCATGCGAGAGGGCCATCGGGTCGCCGGCCTCGTCATCAACTGGACGCCCGTTGAGACACTCCCGCGGCAGCTCGCGTGCGTCGATCCCATCGCCATTGAGGCGAAGGTGGTGGTCGACGCCACCGGTCACGATGCCACCATTGTCAAGCTACTGGAGAAGCAGGGCTTGGCCGAGGTCAAGGGGTGCGGACCCATGTGGGTCGAGCGCTCTGAAGACCTGGTAGTCCAACGAACCGGGACCGTCCACCCGGGTCTGGTGGTCATCGGGATGGCTGTCTCCGCCGTCCACGGGCTGCCCCGGATGGGGCCCTCGTTCGGGTCCATGCTTCTTTCGGGAGCGCGGGGGGCCGAGGCGGTCCTGGACATGCTGCAGACTCAGGCCAACGAACCGGCCCTGCTGCGCGCTTGATGTGCGGACGGGGCGTTTGCCGCTCATGATGCAGAGGGCGCTGGCCCGGCGCACACGTCGGGCCAGCGCCGATGGTGTCGCCGGAGCTTCCTGCAGGCCGCGCTCATCCACGGCCGGCGGGTTGCGTCACAGCGCGGGCCGCGGCTTCTCGCTGGTGGAGATCATGGTGGTCATCGCGGTTGTGAGCGTGCTGGCCGCCATCACTCTGCCAGTGTTCGTCTCCGCGCGCGAGACATCCCGCCGCGCCACCTGCCTTGTCAACCTCCGAAACATCGGCCTCGCCTTCGCCATGTACATGGACGACTGGGATGGATGCTTCCCCAACACCGGCGATCCGTACCTCTGGATGGGCCGCCGTTGGCGGTGGCCGCTGGAGCCCTACCTGGGAGCGTCTCTTGCGCGCGATGCGACCGACCCGGAGGACCCGCTGCTCTCATCACGCTCTCCAGGCTACCTCCTATGCCCGAGCGACCCGTTTGCCACAGACAAATGGGATGCAACCTCCTACGGGTACTCGGCCGCCTTCTACCACACCCCGGCGCAGATACGCGCCATGACCACCGAAGACCTATGGAAGTATGATCGGTTTCCGTGTGTCACCCAGCGGGAACACGCCGTTGCCTTCCCGAGTCAGAAGGTCCTCCTGGCCGAATGGCTGACCAACCACGATACGGAGAAGCTGTCCTGGTGGGAATGGGGCGGCGCGCGCAACTACCTGTTCGTCGACGGCCATGGCGCCTATCTGCCCGCCGATCGCATCAGGCCCGCCGGCACCGGCCTTCCCGACCCGAACCTCACCGTGGGCGGCCTCGCGGGGAGAGACATCGACTGACGGGCCCGGCCCCGTCAGTTACTGGCCGATCGGCGCCGAGGAGCCGTCGCGCCCAATCTGCCGCTGCCGCCAGAAGGAGTAAATGGCGGGGACGATCTCCAATGTCAGGATCGTCGAGGTGATCAGCCCACCGATCATGGGGGCGGCGATGCGGCGCATGACGTCGGCGCCGGAGCCGTGGGTCCACATCAGGGGCATCAACCCGAGGAGGGTGGTGGTGACCGTCATGAGCTTGGGCCGCACGCGCTGCACCGCTCCGTCGGTGATGGCGGCGAAGAGGTCCTCCATGTTGTTCATGCGGCCCTCGCTCTGGTAGCGGTGGAAGGCCTCGTCGAGATAGACGATCATGACCACGCCTGTTTCGGCGGCCAGGCCCGAGAGGGCGATGATGCCCACCCAGACCGCGGCGGAGAAGTTGTATCCCAGCAGATAGATGGCCCAGAGGCTGCCCGTAGCCGCAAAAGGCAGCGACAGCATCACGATGGCGGTCTGACCCGCGGAGCGGAAGTTCAAGTAGAGCATGACCACAATCAGCACGATCGTCAGCGGGACGACGAGCATGAGGCGCTTGCGCATCCGCTGCATGTATTCGTACTGCCCTGTCCACTCGGGATAGTAACCAGACGGGAAGGTCACCTGTTCGGCCACTGCCTTCTGCGCGTCGGCGACGTAGCTGCCGAGGTCGCGGCCCCTGACATACACGAAGACCCATCCGGTGAGTGACCCGTTCTCGTCTCGTATCACCGGCGGGCCGGTGGTGATGCGAATGTCGGCGAGCTGGGCCAGCGGCACCTGCTGTCCACTGGGGGTGGCGACCAACACGCGCATCAGCTCATCGATGTCGTCCCTGAGCTCGCGGGGGTAGCGAACGTTGATGCTGTAGCGCTCTCGTCCCTCCACGGTGGCGTCGATGTTCATGCCGCCAACGGCGGTCTGGACGAGGGCGGGGACGTCCTCGACGCCGAGCCCGTAGCGGGCGGCGTCGGCGCGGCGGGGTATGATGTCGACGAAGGACCCTCCGGTGACGCGCTCGGCGTAGACGTCCTCGGTGCCCGGCACGCCGCGCAGCACCGTTTCTATGTGCTCGCCGATCCCCTCAATCGTCTGGAGATCGGGGCCGAAGATCTTGATTCCCACCGGTGACCGGATCCCCGTCGTCAACATGTCGATTCGCGTCTTGATCGGCCACTGGAGGCCGCCCTTGGTGACGCCCGGCAGATAGAGAGCGTGCTGCATCTCCTGGAGCAGCTTGTCCCAGGTCATGCCCTCGCGCCACTCGTTCTGCGGCTTCATCATGATGGTGGTTTCCACCATGCTGAGCGGAGCCGGGTCGGTGGCGGTCTCGGCGCGCCCGATCTTGCCGAACACGCGCTCCACCTCTGGGAACGAATGGATGATCTTGTCCTGGAGCTGGAGGAGCTTGCCCGCCTCTGTGGTGGAGATGCCAGGGACCGTCACCGGCATGTAGAGGATGTCTCCCTCATTGAGCTCGGGCATGAACTCGGAGCCGATGCGATTCAGGATGAGGCCGGAGGAGGCGACAGCGGCGACGGCGATGATGATGCTGAGCGCCCGCCGCCGCATCAGCGCCGTCATCCAGGGGCGATAGGCGCGCTGGAGGCGGATGCTGATGGGATGTTCATCCTCGTGGCGCACGCGACCGCGGATGAAGGCGACCATCAGCATGGGCGCCAGGCTGATGGAGAGCAGGGAGGCGAAGAGCATGGAGAAGGTCTTGGTGTAGGCCAGCGGCCTGAAGAGCCGTCCCTCCTGGGCCTGCAGCGAGAAGATCGGCATGAACGACACGGTGATGATCAGCAGGGAGAAGAAGAGTGGCTTGCCCACCTGCTTGGAGGCCTCGATGATAGCCTCCACACGGCTCTCCCCCGGTCTGAGCCGCTCGAGGTGCTTGTGGGCGTTCTCGATTAGCACCACGGCGGCGTCCACCATGACCCCGATGGCGATGGCGATCCCGCCCAGAGACATGATGTTGGAGGTGAGCCCCATGTAGTACATAGGGATGAACGACATGATGACCCCGATGGGGAGAATCATCACCGCGACGGCGGCGCTGGGCACGTGAAGCAGAAAGATGGTGATGACGAGGCTGACGATGAGGCACTCCTCCAGCAGTGTCCTTCTCAAAGTGTCGATGGAGCGTCCAATCAGCTCGGATCGGTCGTAGACGGGCAGGACCTCAATGCCCTCTGGGAGGGCCGACTCTACCTCCGCGATCTTGTCCTTCACGCGGTGGATGACGTCCAGCGCGTTCTCCTCGTACCTCATGACGACGATGCCGCCGACAACCTCCCCCTCGCCGTCGAGGTCCGAAATGCCGCGCCGGATGTCAGGCCCCTCCTGG
>JALGXV010000402.1 GCA_029821885.1 Candidatus Hebobacteria bacterium | reverse complement strand
GGAAGGCCAGGCTTGCCTGGAGCAGGCTCGGTCCCTGTGCCGCGAGTTGCCAGCGGAGAGGGATCTCGCCGATGCATTGGGCGTGCTGGCCGGTATAGAACTGGGCTTCTCTCAGGAGGATCAGGCGCGGCAGCACAGGGAACAGGCCATCGCCATCTACCGGAAGCTGGGGCTGAAGGAAGATGAGGCCAGGACACTCCGCTCGACTGGGTCGCACCTTTCTGAGGCCGGGAGGTTCCTGGAAGCGCAGGAGTTCCTCGAACAATCGCTGGGGATCTACCGCGAGGTGTCCAACAGCCAGGCCCAGGCCGGCGTGTTGAACGAGCTCGGAGTCGTTGCCTTCCGCCTGGGCCGGTACGAGCAGTCGTGTTCCTACATGGATCAGAGCATCGCAATCTACGAGGAGCTGGGCCAGCGCGAGACACCCGGATGTGCCCTTCGTCTTCTCAACCGCGGGTGCGCGATGATCTACCTGGGCGACTACGAGGAGGCCATCGACTCGGTCGAAGAAGCACTCGCCATCTACCAGGAGGCAGGAGTACGGCAGCCGCTCGCAGATATCCACCTGGGCCTCGCCGCCTATCGCCTGGGCGACTATGACAAGGCGCAGGAGCACCTCGAGAAGGCCCTGGCGTCGGCGCGCGAGCTGGGCGACAGGGAGGCGGAGGGACGGGCCCTGGGCATTCTGAGCATGCGGGCAGTCGGCGTGGCCAAGTATCCCGAGGGCCTGGACTATGCTGAGGAGGCGGTATCAGTGTTCCGCCAGCATGGCCCGAGGTTCCGGGAGGCGGACCAGCTCAGCGCGCTTGGATCGGCAGCCGCGCAGCTTGGCGAGTACGACCAGGCATCGAGATGTTTCGAGCAGGCACGCGGAATCTACAGGACCTTGCGCTTTGACCACGCCGGAAGCGCGCGAGATACTGGATCGGGCGGGAGAGCCGCTCCGCTGGGGTGCCGAGCAGGTGGTGGCATGGCATCTTGCCTGGGGCCGCTATCACTTCCTGACCCGCGAAGCCGACGAGGCCCTCAGGCGGTTCGAGCAGGCCGGCGCTGCTGCGGGCGCGGACAGCTCCCAGCTCACCGCCAGCCACATCGGCCTGGGTCTGGCGCACGAGGCGCTCGGCAACCTGGAACAAGCCGTCGCAGCCTATGGCCGGGCAGTGGAGCTGAGCGAGCACTCGCGGTCGAGAACATCGACGGTGGAGCGCGTTCGCTTCTTCGAGGCAAGGGCCGTCTGCTTCCGTCGGCTGGAAGCATACGAGGGTTTGGTGCGCGTGCTGCACCGGATGCACAGAGACGAAGACGCCTTCTTCTGGAGCGAACACACCAAAGCACGAGTCCTGGTGGAGGCGATGGCGCGCGCGCCCCATGGCGCGGGGCTGGGCCTGCCTGCTGAGCTCAGGCAGCAGGAAGAGGACCTGACCAACCGCATTGCTGCCCTGAGCAGCCGTGGCGAAGAGCGTGAGAGCAGCCAGCAGCAGCTCCGGCGCCTCTACGCTGAACGCGATGCGCTCGTGGACCGGCTACGTCGCGAGTACCCCGAGTACGCATCGATGCAATACCCACTTCCGCTCCATGCGAGCGAGCTGGCCCTCGCACCCAACGAAGTGCTGCTTGCCTACGAGGTAACCGAGCCTCAAAGCTATCTGTTCCTCGTCCGCGGCGGCGAGGTCGAGCGCGTCTACGAAATCAAGCTCTCTCGCCCAGAGCTGACCGACCTGGTAGAGAGGTTTCGGAGTTCCTTCGTCCAGGTGACGAGCGCAGCCGATCTGAAGGCGTTGGACCTAGCGGTGGGAGAGGAGCTGTACGATCTGCTCTTGCGCCCCGCCCTGGCTGGCGTGGAGGCAGGCGAACACGTGCTCGTAGTACCGGACGAGGCCATTGGCCTCGTGCCGCTCGAAGCGCTGGTTGTGCGCAGCGACGGCCGATCGCAGTGGAGGGCAACGAGGTGGGGGCCCGCGCCAACCGGAGTTGAGTACGTCGGCGATACCCGCGTGTTCGCCTACTGGCAATCCGGAACCACGATGACGACTGTTCGCCGGCTCCGGAAGGCAGTCCCGGGAGACCGGGTACTTCTCGTCGCCGACTCGGCGCTGGCCGCCCCGGGTGATTGCGCCCAACCAGTGTTCCAGGCAGGAGGAGCAGAGCAGCCCACGGCGTTGGGTTCAGGCATGGCGGGAACGCTTCGAGACGGTCAGCCAGATGGACCTGTCAGCCGATCGACGGGCTTTGTGCAGTTCACGGACAGCTTGCGGCACGCCTACGGGGAGCGAGTGTGGGTCATGCCCGGGTTGACGGCGACCTGGCGCGTGCTGCAGCGAGAGCCACTGGACCAGTATGCGGTCCTTGTATTCGCCATGCACGGGGTCCTGAGCGATGGCACCTCGGGGCGGGGCCAGCCCGCGCTGGTGCTGAGCGGAGCCGACGGCGGACCGAGTGAGAACGGCCACTTGACCATGACGGACGTGATGGGCCTGAACCTCCGCGCGGAGATCGTGACCCTGATGGCCTGTGAGACGGGAGCAGGGGAGCTGGCCGGAGGCGAGGGCATCATGGCGATGGGCCGCGCCTTCCAGTACGCCGGCGCGCGCAGTGTTCTTGTCTCCCTGTGGAAAGTGGAGGATGAAAGCACCAACCTGCTCGCGCAGGCCTTCTTCGAGAAGATGGCAGCAGGCCGACCCAAGCTCGAGGCCCTGCAAGCGGCTCGCCGGGTGCTGCGCGAGTCTGGCTACGAACACCCCTTCTTCTGGGCTCCCTTCGTGCTCATCGGAGAAGACGAGGTGGCTGGCACGCCGGGCAGGCGCGCCGGTCGCCTAGCATCGACGTCGCCCAACTGACGCCGAAGGTCCTTGTCCCCATATGTGCTTGTTCCTATAAGGGGGCCTGTCAATAGCCCCTCCTGACGTGTGCCCCGAGAGCCCCTCCTGACGTGTGCCCCGAGACGATTCCGTGGTCTCTGCAGAGACATGTCCCTATCGGCGCTGACATCGCGCATTCTATCGTCGGTCTGAAGGGGGCCTCTCAGGTCAAGCGAGGGCGCTGGCGTCGGCCAAACAAGCTACGGGAGAGTGCCCCCTGATCACGCCGTTGCCGCGGCACGAGGCTTAGGTGCTCGGTAGTCCTGTCCTTTCTTCAGGAGATGGTAGATCAGATCGAGCAGTCGGCGAGCCACTGCGATCTTGCCGGGATTGCGTCCATGACGGAAGGCAACCGAGAGGAAGATGCGCTTCAAGCGCGGATCGGGCTCTCGCATTTGCCCGATCCGTTGCGCCGCCAGCACTGCGGCGTATCGCAGCCACTTGTTGCCCGCCTTGGTGAGCGGCCCACGGACGTCCCTGTCTCCGCTCTGGTAGACAGCTGGCACGAGACCAGAGTAGCCTCGCAGCTGTGTCGGTCCAGGGAATCGATTGATGTCGCCGATCTCCACTGCCAGCGCGAGACTGAGGAAGGGGCCAATGCCGGGGATGGTACGCAGGCGCCGCGCTACGGGATGCTCCCTCGAGGTCTGCTCAACCATGCGCTCGAAGTCATCAGCCTGCGCCTGCACGACGGTAAGAATCTCTCGCAGGCCTGCCAGCATCTGCCCCGCGTGACCTTCCAGTTCCACCTCCTCCAGCCACAGCTGTCCGCGTTCGCTCATCAGGTCTCGATGCGGACAGTCGTGGCCATGACGTGCTAACAGCATTCGGATCATCGTCCGCACCTGGGTGGACATACGCGTCAGAGCGGTCTTGCCTCGGGCCAACTCTCTCAGATCCATCGTCTGCGCATCGGGTCGCCACTGTGGCTTCAGCACGCCCTTCGCGGCCCACCAGGCCAGCGCCGCCGCATCCCGCCGATCGGTCTTGGAGATCGTATGCTGCAGCCGTCTCACCTCTCCGGGATCGACGATCCACACCTCCTCGGTCATCGACTCCAGCAGGCCCGCCATGTGGTAGCTGCTCCGCCCGGCTTCCAGTACCGCCGTCCTTGGGGAAGGCAGCTCCTCCAGAGCTCCCTCTAGGGCCGATGCGTCGTTGCTCACCGACCCGAGATCGTGCACCTCTCCAGTCGCAGGATCGAAGCAACCCATCCGAGAAAAGCGCTTGTGCACGTCCAGTCCAACCCACATCATCTTCGGTCTCCTCCTTGCCTGTGTATGTGCTTCGAGCATCAACTCACACTAGCAGGAGGAGGCCGCCTTATGTTAGTCAGGCGTCGATGGAACCGCCCTGAGCAGCGTTTCCAGTTCGTCCGGAGCTGCCCCGACGGCGGCCATTGCCAAGATAGGCGAGGCGAGAATCCCACATATGCACAGCTCTGCTACGCCGGCGGGTATTCGGCCCGGAATGTTGTTCTCTCCAGCCCCGCGCTTCGCGCCGTCTGAGCCGTCAATGCCGGTTCCATCGCCGCTAAACAAGGACATCCGCGGCCAGAAGTGCAGGTCCCACGATCTTGCGTGGCGAAGTCCCCCCTACGAACGGCTGACCCTTCAACCAACAAAGGGCTGACCGGTCAGCCAACGATAGGAGTGCCCAGCTCATATGGGTAATCCCGGGTCAGGGCACGCCAATACTGGTGAGCATTCCCTCCAGGCAAGAGAGGGGCGGGACTGGCCCAGTGACAGTCCGCGGGGTCTGGGAATAGGCGAGCGCAGCGGTGCAGGCAGGATAGGGTGTCATTCGCGCCTACTCTTGACCGTGGGCCTCGCCATCACATGGGCGCTCCTGAGCTGCAGATCATTCTCTCCTGACAGTCTCCGGACTTTCGGCTTTACCCCCTGGTACCGGAACATCGCTAGGACCACTCTTGCCACGGACTCGTACGCGCGCCAACTGGGCGGCGCAAAGGGGATGATAGTACCCGAAGTGCAGCGGGAACCGATGTACCCAGCTGTTCTCGCGGGTCTCACACTGGTTCACATTCCCGAGCACAGAGTAGTTGCCCTCCAGTGGCTGTGCGCGACCGCGGCCATGGCCTTCTGCTTCTACCACGCCGTGGGTGCGTACGGGTTGGCGACCACAATCCTCTTCTTCCTTCTCATGTGCATCAGTCCACTGCCGCCGTTCTATATGTCCATCATGTATCCCTATGCGTTTCAGTTCTCCCTCATCATCTCTGGCCTGCTCGTCCTCTGCTCGGCGATAGCGTCTCAGAAGACTCGACATTTCGTGGTGGCCGGGATCATGCTAGGATGCTCGATGTATGAGCGCGGCGCATACTTAGCGCT
>JALGXV010000401.1 GCA_029821885.1 Candidatus Hebobacteria bacterium | reverse complement strand
TGGAGCTTCTCGGCACGACCCATGATCGCCTGCTCCGGGCACGCCGGAAGACGACGCGAAAGGACGGAGATGGCCTCCCCGTCATCGGTACTTCCTCCGCCATCTCTTCGTCAGCAGGCTGCCGCAGCGACGAGCACGGCGAACAGCGGAACGCCGATTCGGCTGCGCTCAGGGCAGCCTTCCCCGCTCTCGTCCGTCGAAGGACGGGGCCGACTTCCGCCGAACAACGGCCGCGGTGCTTGAGGACCACATCTGCATGATCAAACGGGAGACTCAACTGTGAGACGCCGCCAGCCAAGAGCGCCAAGCCGCGGCCCGATAGCGCTGGAGGGAGCGGACGCCGAGGTCTGGGCGTGGGAGAAGGACATCGCCGGCGTATGTGAGATCGCCGACCCGGCCGCAGTGCTTTCGGTTGTTGTCAACGGCCGCGAGACCCCGGCGCGACGCCGGGGGCGCCGCTTCCGCGCCCGCGTTCGTCTGGACGAGGGCGAGAACCGCGTAGTGGCTCGGTGCAGCAGCGATGGGCGGACGCATGTATCGAATGAGCTTGTCCTGACGCAGCGGCTGACGAGTCGGCCGACGGCGCGCATCAATGTCTCTGTTCGCCGTGACCGGGTGCTATTGGATGGGAGTGGGAGCACATCGAGCGAAGGGAGCGGGGCGCCGCTCGTGAGGTACTCCTGGCGGCCCGATCCCGGCAATCCGACGCCTCTCATCGACGTGCACGGGCGAGGGCGGCTGCGCGGACCGCAGGCGACCTACGCGATGCCCAGGAAGGATGGCGAGTATCGCGTCTCGCTGCGTGTCACCGACGCGGATGGCTGCGGCGACCGGGCCACAGCGTACTTCGTCGTTCGCGGGGACAGCGCTCATACTGTGGACATGTCTGCCGAGAACCCGGGATGGGTGGACCGCGCAGTCGTGTACGGAGTGGTTCCGCACAACTTCGGCCCGAACGGCTTCCGCAGTGTCATCGAGCGGCTGGACTCGCTGCAGGACCTCGGCGTAGATGTTCTCTGGATGTCACCGTTTAACACGACGAAGAGCGGAGGCCACGGCTACGGAGTCGATGACTACTTCAGGGTCCGGCGGGACTACGGAACGAAGCGAGAGCTGCGGAGGCTCGTGCAGGAAGCTCACTCTCGCGGCCTGAGGATCATCATGGACTTCGTGGCCAACCACACATCCCTCGATCATCGCTACATGAGAGACGTGCGTGCCCGCGGCGCCGCATCTCCCTACCGCGAGTTCTACGAGCGCGGGGAAACCGACACGGACCACAGCTTCCACTTCAACTGGAGGTGGCTCGCCAATCTCAACTACAGCAACCCGGAAGTGCAGCGATGGATGCTTGAGGCGTTCTCGCACTGGGTGCGCGATGTGGGCATCGACGGATTCCGGGTGGATGCCGCCTGGGGAGTGCAACTTCGCCAGCCTGACTTCTGGCCGAAGTGGCGGCGCGAGTTGAAGCGCATCAAGCCCGACTTGCTTCTGCTCACCGAGGCCTCTGCTCGAGATCCATACTGGTTCACCAACGGTTTCGACGCGGCCTACGACTGGACAGATGACCTCGGCTGTTGGTCGATGGAACATGTGTTCGCGGAGCCGACCGAGATCGTGCCGAGGCTGCATGCCGCGCTGACGAACGAGGGCCGGGGATTCCACGAAGATGCCCTCGTCTTCCGGTTCCTCAACAACAACGACACGGGCCCGCGCTTCATCACGCGCCATGGCCTTGGTATGGAACGAGTCGCGGCTGCCATGCTGCTGACCCTCCCCGGACTTCCGTGCGTGTACACCGGCCAGGAGGTCGGAGCGGAGTTCGAGCCCTACCGGACGTCAGGTCCGATATCTTGGGAGGACCAGCACGGGCTGCGGCCGTACTACAAGCGTCTGATCACGCTCCGAAAGCGGATGGCGGCTCTGCACTCGCGCGACTGGGAACTCCTGCCAACACGCTCGGATGGGCAGACTTGCGCCTATGCGCGTTACGGGGCAGATGGTGCGGCTCCGGTCCTGGTCGTTCTCAACTTCTCGAGGGAAGAGACTGAGACAGTGGTGGAGCTGACCGAGCGCGCCGCAGGTTTTGGAGGAATGCACCGGGCGCGCGATCTGCTGAGCGGACGTGAGGTGAGTATCGAGTCCGCCGGCACCGGAGAGGTGCTACTGAGGGCTGCCGCCGCGCCGAGGCCTTCCTGGGGTCCGCTCTTCGGGCTCCCTTGTGTCGTGCGTCGCTGCCCGACGGGCCCGGGCTCGACGCCCGCGCCTGCCTTCGGTAGTGGCCCGGCGTACACCCGTACTCCCGCACGAACGCGTGGTGCAGATGACTGGCGTCTGAGAACCCCGTTCGCTCCGCAATCTGCTCTACGGCCAGCTCGCCAGTGGCCAACAGATTGGCCGCGAGCACAAGGCGCGTTCGCCGGCGGAATGTCGTGAAGCTCACTCCCATGAGCTCGCGGAAGAGCATCGTGAAGCGCGACGGACCCAGGCCGCAGGCCCGGGCGGCCTCCTGGCGGATGACCTGGCCGGGCATGCGTTCGTGCACCAGCTCCAGAGCCGGCATTATGCGCCCGAGGTTGCTCATCGCGGCCGCGGCATTGGGGCTGTCGTACTGCCATTCCCGGCTCAGGTAGAAGAGCAATCGGAGCAGGTCGAACCGAACAATCGACTGCCAGCCATCTGTCTGTCGGGATATCTCCGCGGCCATCTCTCTGCCGATCTGCAGCAGCTTGGGCCGCATCTCCGCCGAGGAACGGGGTCTGTCCGCTGGTGGGGCCGCCACCAGAGCCGTCCAGGGGAGACTCCCCAGCATCTCCTCGCCCAGGAACGAGGGAAGGAAGACGAGCACGAGATTCCGCGTGTTGGGCGCCACAACCCGGTAGCGGTGAAGCTCCGACACCGAGCACAGCCACACATCCCCGGGTCTCCCGTCGACCAGCGTGTCCCCGATCTCCACTTCCTCACGCCCCGACAGGACGAGGCCGACCTCGACGCCGGCATGCATGCTCATCGCCCAGGGCCCAGCGATCGTGTGCAGATGGGCGGCAGCCCACACGGGGGTATCGTGTGTCAGATGGTAGTCGGGGGTATAGAGTTCGACGGGACCGTCTGGCCCGGCATCGACGCTCGGCCTTGGTAGTGACATTTGGCCCATTTTACAAGAACGTTGGCCCGCCAGTCAATGACGCATTGGGCCTTTGTGGGGATAATGAAATGAATGAACGTTGTACGGGCCATGGGCAGCAGGCGCTTCGCCAGAGGAGCGTCTAGGGAGCGGCCATGTCATGGCCGCTCCGGGCCAGAGGCTTCTGCCCCGGGAGGAGGTGATTGACGCCGAGGCCCTAATTACGTTGTTGAGCAGTGCCAAGAGCAGTTTGCACAATCCCGGGTCGTGATCGCGATCATCGGTATCCTCGCGGCCATGGTCTTTCCCGTATTTGCGCGAGCACGAGAGTCTGCTCGCAAGGCGGTGTGCTTGTCGAACGTCAAGAACATCGCCCTCGCCTTTCAGATGTACCTGGCGGATAACAACGACACGTTCCCACCGGGCGAGCATCGCCAGGAGGTGCTCGACTACTTCGCGGCTGACCCGGCGGGCTCAGGAGAGGACCTGGGGGACGACCCTTGGTGTGCGCCTCAGGCCAATCCCTACCTACGGACGCCTGTGATACTGGATGAGTACGTCAAGAATCGCGACGTATGGAACTGCCCCAGCGCCAAGATGACTGGGGGCGCTACGTGGATGATCCCGTATCAGGACTGGTTCACCTACTGGAGGGTCAACGAAGGCGCATGGGGGCCGCCCGCCGACTGGATTGGTGCCTGCAACTGGGCATGGCCGGCCGGGTGGGGCGGCAATGTCACCGATACGATAGTGCAGGGCACCTTCGCGACGACCTGGGGTGGCGGCACGGGTGCTGGCCAGAAGGCTTTCGTTCAGTCGATAGCCGTGAGGGCCAACTGGGACGTGAAGCTGGTGCAGATAGACGATCCCGTCAGGTATACCGTTTGCTCCGACGGGGGCACGAACGTCCAGGACCAGAACGTCGGGAATCTGGCCTATCCCGACATATGCTGTGCCGAGTGTGGCGGGTACACCTGGGACTCGAATGGGTGGCCGACCATCGACGATCCCATTGCGGGTACATACACGTGCCCGGAGAGCGGCGGCGACTGCCCGGAGTGCTGGGCCGGGCACGCCAGCCTTCCGTGGTACAGGGATCCGGATCAGAGGACCGCGAGCGCGCGTCACTTGGGTGGCGTGAACATCGGCTACGCCGACGGCCACGCCTCCTGGTTGCACTCCCAGCGGGTGCTCACACTCTTCGCCGAGGGCGAGCTCCAGGGAACCGATATGTGGTGCCCCCACACCCGTGCGATATACGAGGACTGGTGCGGCGGCGCCCCGCCGGCGGGCGCGGAGTTCCTCTACTAGACGCTCGTTGCTGCGGCGTCCAAGGCCGCATCCATATGGCTCATCAGAGCGCCCGGATGCCATCCGGGCGCTCTGGCTGGGTGTGAGTGCAGAAGGGAGCAATGATGCGTGTGGCTCGGTCGCGGCTGGCGCAGTGGGGCGCTGAGGGGGATGCAATC
>JALGXV010000400.1 GCA_029821885.1 Candidatus Hebobacteria bacterium | reverse complement strand
GGGAGCGAGTCGAGCCTCATCTACTCCAACTGTGTCTGCTATCTCGTTGGGCTGGTGGGCATCAACGCCCTGCTCCGCCGCTGGCGGCCGCGATGGAGCTTCTCTGGCGGAGAGTTGCTCACCATCTACGTGCTGCTCTCCATCTCGACTGCCTGGTGTGGGGTGGACTTTGTGTCCGACCTGCCAGAGGCCATCTCGAATCCCTTCTGGTTTACCACTCCGTCCAACCGATGGGACTACCTCGTTCTCCCGTATCTGCCGACTTGGCTCACCGTGTCCCAGCCGGAGGTCATCAGCGGATTCTTCGAGGGCGATTCTTCGCTCTACCGCAGACACATACTGCTGGCCTGGCTCGGGCCTGTGTTGTGGTGGACAGCGATGGCCACTGCACTGATGTTGGCCTACGTTTCGCTGAGCTCCATATTCCGCCGCCGCTGGTGCGACGAGGAGAGGCTGTTGTTCCCCGCGGCTACTGTCCCCCTGCAGATCGCGGAGGAGCGCCATGGGCTCTTCCGGAGCAAGGCCATGTGGGCTGGACTTATTCTGGCGGCCGGGATGGAGACCATCAACCTCATCCACGGCCTGTTCCCCGCCTTCCCCGGGATTCCGCTCTCCTGGGATCTGAGGCCCTACATCGAAGAGCTGCCGCCATGGGACGCCATTCGCTGGGCGACAGTGGGCGTGTGGCCCCTGGTCGTCGGCATCTGCTACCTGATGCCGCTCGATCTGGCGTTCTCGCTTTGGCTCTTCAACTTGATGTTCAAGGCTCAGCTCATCCTCGCCAGCCATTTCGGCTGGACCACGAATAGCGTCACGGGATTCCCCTACATAGACAATCAGTCTCTGGGCGGCTTCATTGCCCTGCTCGCGTCGGTCTTGTGGCTCGATCGCCGCTATCTGGCACAGGTGGCCCGGAAGGCGCTGGGGCTGCGTTCGGCGCTCGACGAGTCACGCGAGGCCATGAGCTACCGCGGGGCCGTGCTCGCGTTGGCGATCGCGATAGGCTTCCTCGTCTACTTCTTCGGGAGAGGAGGCATGCCGGTGTGGTTCACCATGGCGTGGGTCGCCAACTTCCTGCTGCTCGGCCTGGCAGTGACCCGGATACGCGCTCAGCTCGCCCCCCCGGCCTTCGAGCTCTGGAACGTAGGGCCCAATCACCTCCTCCCCAGGGTGCTTGGCACCAAAATCATGACCCCACACGCGCAGGGCATGATGTGGATCACGTATCCGATGGGCCGGGAATTCGGCAACAACCCCCAGCCGTGGACGCTGGAGGCCTTCAAGCTGGCCGAGGCGGAACGCAGGGAGCGGCGGCACCTGTCCTGGGCGTTGGTGGCGATCACTCCGGTGGCGTTCCTGAGCGTGTTCTGGGCTACGCTTCACGTCGTGTATAAGGCGGGCGTCGCCAGTAACGCCGACCCCTATTGCGCCGACCACATGCTCGACGTGCCGTACTACTTGGCCACTGCACTCGAGAACCCAACCGGCCCCGACTACGCTGCGCTGGGCGCCATCGCCGCGGGCATGGCCACCACGGTGGCGCTCATGGCGATGAAGTTGCAGTTCCTTGGCTGGCCTCTGCACCCGGTAGCTCTCCCCATTGCCTGCGCGTGGGTGATGGACGCATACCTCCCAGCTGTCTTCATCGCCTGGCTGGTCAAGGCAGTGATAATGCGATACGGCGGCCTCCGACTTCACCGACAGGCACTGCCGTTCTTCCTCGGCCTGATTGTCGGGTCCGCAGTAGTGAGCTTCCTGCGCACGATCATTGCATCTGTATTCGATGTCCGGCTATGAGTCCGTCGGTCTCCATGGGGTCACGCACTCGGGGACCACGCTGGGGCTGCAGCTTCGCCGGTATCTCCCTCACTCAAGCTAGCTGAGGGGACCCACCATGCCGTCGGGTGAATCGCCCCCGTTGCGCCTCGAAGCGCCGGCCCCGACGCTCCGCCCGCGTTACTGTGCGGCGGGCGTTCCCACGTCGTCCCTGAGCGGGATCGAAGAGGCCGCCCCTTCCTCCCACCCCTAGAGTCGCGCCTCACAGCGGCACATCAGCGATCCAGGCGATGATGGTGCGCAGGAACACGGCCATCGCCGACCCGATGATCACACCCAGGAAGAACGTCAGCCCCTGCCGATGCAGACGCAGGCCCCCGTAGCGCATCATGACGGCCTTGATCAGCCAGGCGGTGAAGATGGAAGGAAGATACTCGTCTGTGACCCAGGCGCAGGCGATGGGGAGAGCGACAGGATGCAGCGGCCAGCCGACGAGCCGCATCTTTACGGCCATCAGC
>JALGXV010000399.1 GCA_029821885.1 Candidatus Hebobacteria bacterium | reverse complement strand
CATCAAGGACACCGGCCTGGCCGCGCCGTGCAAGTTCGCCTGCCCGAACCAGGTGCCCGCTCAGGGATACGTTCGGAAGGTGGCCGAGAGGGACTTCCGGGAGGCCTATCGCCTGATCACGTCGCGCGACCCCCTACAGTCCGTCTGCGGGTACATCTGCGCGCATCCCTGCGAGGCGACCTGCATCCGCGGCGACGTGGATGATCCAATCCGGATTCGGGACATAAAGCGATTCGTGCTGGAGCACGGCGAGAGGCAGGGCTGGAAGCCCGAGGTCGACAAGCTCCCCTCGTCGGCCAAGAAGGTGGCCGTTGTGGGAGCCGGTCCCGCGGGGATGGCCTGCGCATGGGACTTGGCGCGGGCGGGCCACGATGTGATCGTCTTCGAGGCCGAGGAGAAGGCCGGCGGCATGCTGCGCTACGGCATGCCCGCTTTCCGTTTGCCGGAGGCGATTCTGGACAAGGAGATCGCGGCCCTTGAGGGGCTCGGCGTGGAGATCGAGTGCACGAAGCGGCTCGGAGAAGACTTCACGCTGTCAACCCTGAGGTCGCAGGGCTTCGATGCCATCTTCCTGGGCATCGGTGCGCAGGCGGGGAGACGGCTCGACGTGCCCGGCGAGGACGCGGAGAGAGTGGTGTCTGCCGTTGACTTCCTGCGCGCCGTTCGACGTGACGGCACGACTCCGGTCGGCAAGCGCGTGGCCGTTGTCGGTGGTGGCTATACGGCGGTCGATGCGGCCCGCACCGCGATCCGGCTGGGCGCTGACGAGGTGTTTCTCTGCTATCGTAGGACCAGGGACGAGATGCCGGCGATTCCGGAGGAGGTCTGGGAGGCAGAAGAAGAGGGGGCGCGGGTCATCTACCTGGCCTGCGGATGATCGTGCAGACACTGGGAGAGCCGGACGCCTCGGGCAGGCGTCGGCCCGACGCGGTGTCCGAGGCCGAGTTCGATCTGTCGTGCGACATGATCATCAACGCCGTCGGCCAGGCCGTGTGTGGGGAGATCGAAGGCCTCGCCGTCGCGCCCGATGGCACACTGGCCTGCGACCGCGAGACGGGCGGGACCGCAATGGAGGGGGTCTTCGTCGGCGGCGACGCGGCGATCGGAACCGATAGCGTGATAGCGGCCGTAGCCTCGGGGCGTCGAGCGGCCGTTTCGATCGATCGATTCCTGTCCGGCGAGAATGCACTTCTGACGTACGATCCGGTGCTGACAGAGGTCTCCCGCGATCAAGTGCTGGCGCGGGAGCGCGGTGCGCAGCGTGAGCTGAGGGTGCCGGCGTCGATGCGGCCTGCTGGTGAGCGCAAGCGCGACTTCGAGCTGTATACCTCGACCATGACGGACGAGGAAGCCGTTCGGGAGGCGATCCGCTGCCTGAGCTGCGGCTGTGGTGCCGGGTGCGGCCTGTGTGCGCGCATATGCTCGAACTTCGCAGTGAACGGAGAGACGGCCGACAGCTTCGCGGTCGACGAAGAGAAGTGTGTGGCGTGCGGAATGTGCTTCCGCCGCTGCCCGAGCCAGAACATCGAGATGGTGCGGCTGGAGGGCACCATATAGCCCCGTCCGGTGGGCGAGGAGAACCAGGCGGATGAAAGTGCTCATCACGGCGACCTCCTTCAGTGAGGTCACGAGCGAGCCGGAAGACCGGCTGATAGAAGCCGGGTACGAGATAGCCCGCAATCCCTACGGGCGGCCGATGACTGCGGAGGAGATGGCGCCACTATTGGAGGGCGTCGACGGCTGCGCCGCCGGAGTGGATGACTTCTCCGCGCCGGCCCTCGCCCAGGCGGACAGACTCAAGGTGGTGGCGCGACACGGCGCCGGCATCGACCAGGTGGACATCGCCGAATGCACGAGGCGCGGGATAGTTGTTGCGAATCTCCCGGGCGCAAACGCGGAGGCCGTGGCCGACATGACGTTGGCTTTGATGCTCGCCGTCGCTCGCCACATCTCCGAAGGTGATCGGACGACGAAGGCTGGACAGTGGGTGAACACCTACGGCGTCGATCTGTTTCAGGCGACCGTGGGGATACTCGGGCTGGGCCGGATCGGCAAGGGCGTCGCACAGCGATGCCGCGGGTTCGACGCTCACGTGCTCGCCTACGATCCCTACTTCGATCAGGCCTTCGCGGCTCAGCATGGCGTCGATCGCGCGGAGTCACTCGATCACGTGATGAGGGAATCCGACTTCGTCTGCCTCCACATGCCGGTGACCGAGGAGACGCGGGGAATCATCGATGCCAAGAAGATCTCCCTCATGAAGCCAACGGCGATTCTCGTCAACACCGCGCGAGGCGCGCTGGTCGACGAAGATGCTCTCGCCGATGCGCTGGAAGAGGGGCGGATCTTTGGGGCGGGCATGGATGTCTATGCGGCAGAGCCGCCGACCGACAGCCGTTTGCTGAAGTGCGACCGGACAGTCACCATGCCGCACGTGTCGTCCAACACCCCCGGCGCGCTGCTGGCGATGGGCAACGGGGTAGTGGATGCCATCCTGGCTGTATTCAACGGGCAGCGGCCGGAGAGTGTGGTCAACCCCGAGGTGTACGAGAAGTAGGCTTCGATCCCGCGGCGGCGCAGGTCGTCCGCGGTCGACACGTGTTCCGAGGAGGAGTGTGCGCGATGGCGCCAGTTCGCGTTGGCCTTGTTGGCTGCGGATTCTCCGCCAATCTTCACATCGAAGGATACAAGAAGCTGCCTCCCGAGCAGTGCCAGGTGGTGGCCGTGTGTGGCGTTCCGAAGCAGATGGCCGAGGACTTCGCGGATGAGCATGACATTCCGGCGGCCTACGGGAGCATGGAGGAGCTGCTGGCGAAAGCGGAGGTCGACGCCGTCGATCTTGCCGTGCCCAATCATCTTCATGCGCCATTCATCATCGCGGCGGCCGAGGCCGGCAAGCACTGCCTCTGCGAGAAGCCGCTGACCGGCTACTTCGGCGGACCCGATACGAAGGATGACGAGCTCATCGGCAAGACGGTGCCAAAGAGCACGATGTTGGAGGAGGCGAAGCGCGAAGTTGAGCGCGTCATCAATGCCATCGAATCAGCCGGCATCAAGTTTGGCTACGCGGAGAACTGGCTCTATGCTCCCTCCTACGTGAAGCTGTGGAATCTGGCGAAGGCGGCCGGCGGCACGATCTTGCGCATCGAGGCCGAGGAG
>JALGXV010000113.1 GCA_029821885.1 Candidatus Hebobacteria bacterium | reverse complement strand
TCTGCAGGATTGCGCCGGCCCCCGGCGCAATCCTCGCTTCGAGGGGAGAGACATGAGACACTCCCACCGGCCGAAGATGCATCGGCGCACCGCGCTGACGCTTGCCGTGACCGTGCTAGCGGCGGTGATGACTGCACAGGCGGGCGTTGCCACCGACTTGAAGCTTCGGGTCGAAGGAAAGCAGCTTGCAGGTCTGACCGTTGACGGGGCCAACCTTCCGAGCAGCCAGCCGGGTGGCTTCTACGTTCGGCCTTACCGAGCCGACACCGGCCCGAACATCCTCCGCCCCGGGAGTCTGGCGGAGGTCGCCGAGGCCCTTCCCGCCGGGTTCTCGGTGGATCCGCAGGTGACGTGGCGCGAGAGGCCAACTCTGACTATCAAGCTCCCCGACGAGGAACTCACAGACTCCGGGGAGCTCAGTCTCTTCGTTGACGACGTCGAGCCCCACGCGATCTACGTGCTGCGCTTTGCCCACCGCGGAGAGCGCCTCGGCGGCGACTTCCCGCCGGTCATCCACGTCCGGCAGTTCGGGTCCGATGGCGAGTGGGCCGCCCCCCAGCAGAACATTGAGCTTCTCCACGGCACCTACGACTGGCGAGAGGAGACCATCGCCATCCCGGCCGTCGAGGGCGCCCAGCGCATGTCGTTCATGATTCACCATCCCCGCGGCCTCGGCCGCTTCTGGATCGGCGGCTTATCTGCCCACCAGGTGCGCGCAATGCCAGAGCTACCACTGGAGGGCGAGTGGACCGGCGGCGCAAGGCCGCTCTTCGCAGGCACGATACCCGGGACTGAACTGTCCTTGGATGCCGAGTGCGAGTTGCGCGGCGAGTCCATCGCAGTACACGCCACGCTCTCGGCGCCGACTCGATGGGTCCTCAGGAATCCACAGCCACTGGTCTTCGGCTTCCGCCTCCCGCTCCGCGCGACGGGATGGAGATGGGGCGACTCCCTGCGGCGCGAGCGGCAGATCCAGCCTGACCGCGACTACTTCAGCTATCACCTAATCGGACGAAGGCAGTTCCGCGAGGTCTCGAAGTTCCCCCTCGCCGCTGTGTCCGGGCCGAATCATGGCGTGGCGATGATGGTGCCGCTCACCCCGACCACTATGAACCGGCTCTACTACGACCGCCGCGGATTCCTGTGCGTAGAGTTCGATCTCGGGCTGGCGGTCCGAACCTGGGAGCCACTGCAGAGCATAGCGATCCGCTTTGACATCGCAGACTTCAATCCGCGCTGGGGCTGGCGCGCGGCGCTTGAGCGGTACTACGAAGGCTATCCCGAGCACTTCGCCAGCGAAGCCAAGCACGGAGGCTGGTGGATCGGGCCCACGGAGCAGGTTGAGGATCTCGCCGACTTCGGCCTGCAATATGCCGAACTCCACTTCGCACAGCCCGAGCGGACGAAGGCGAACAACGAGCAGGGCCTCTACACGTGCTCCTACAGCGAGCCGTGGATGTGGCGCATTCGCGTGAGCGAGGAGCGCGATGTCTCCCTCGCCCAGCCGCTGATCCACTACTTCCCGCAGATCCTGGCCGACGCCGATCTGCCGGGAGATGTCATGGACCAGGGAGACTATTGGCCCGCTCCCAGGAACGAATCAGTGCGTGCGTTCCTGAACTCCGTCATCGTTGGGGCGAACGGCAAGTACCAGATCAACGCAGTCCGCACCTATGGCGGCGGGACATTCATCGAGATGAACACCTCGCCTTTGCCCGGCATCTGGAGCCACCGCCTCGGCGGCATGAACCGCGGCCTGCTCTCCTATCGCTACGAAACGCTCGAGGACATCGCTCGCTGCCTGCGCGGCCAGGCCACAGTCGATGGTGTGTACTTCGACTCGACCGGCGACTGGTCGGACATCGCCCACGAGAACCACCGGACCGAGCACTTCGCCTTCACTCAACTCCCGCTGACCTTCAGCTACGCCACCGGCACGCCGATCATCTCGGGGCTCTCTGCCATGGCTGAGTACATGGAGTTCATCCGCGAGAAGGGCTTCATCACGATGGCCAACTCCGGGCCCGAGTACTGCGCCTACGCGGCCCCCTATCTCGATATGGTCGGGGCCGGCGAGAACTTCGGTCCGGAGTTCGCTTCGGACGAGAATCTCAGCCACGACCGATGTGTCGCGTTCCAGAAGAGCGTAAGCTTCGGCAACACGGGAATGCTCGACATCTCACCGGAGGAGGCCGAGTCGCGCTTGCGCCTCCTCCTTTTCTACAATGTCTATCCGGGCATCTTCGCTCGCGACCCGGCGGCTGTCGAACGTCTGCGTCCCCTCTATCGACGCTACATTCCGCTGATTCAGGCCATGAGCCGAGCCGGTTGGCAGCCCGTGCCTTGGGCGACCGCCGATGACCCAGCAGTCTGGGTCGAACGTTACGGGCCGGGAGCCTCCGGCGAGCTGTACTACGCCCTGCGGAACCCGACAGAGCAGGCCCGGAGGGTGACGCTGACCGTCGAGTGCAGCGGCCTGGGCTGGGCTGCAGGTGCTCGGGTCGAGGCCGCGAATGCCCTCTCTGGCGAGTCCCTGACCGTGGCGCGGGCTGCTTCAGGCCCAGGGGTCAGCCTAGTGGTGCCTCCGCAGGACACCGTTGTGGTGCGGCTGCGGAAGCTGGATTAGTCAGTTCCACGCCAAAGCTGCACATGCCACACGCCTCGTGCCAGTTGCGCGGCAGGACTGTCCGCGGCCGAGAGCGAAGCGTGCCTACTCCGCCACCACAAAGTCGCCTTCGGGAGGAGGTCTATGCGTACGGCAGTGGAGGGGGGAAGCGTCATCGCCCCGCTTGAGGTGTCCGAGCAGGCTGACGTAATCATCGAAGACGGTAAGATCTTCGCGGTGGGCCCCGGCCTTGCGCGAGGCGACATCGACGAAACGATAGATGCCAGAGGAGGTATCGTTGCGCCGGGCTATGTCGACGTCCACGTGCACGGAAGCGCCGGCCACGATACGATGGATGCCACCCGGGAGGCCATCGAGGGAATGGCCAGGTTCTTCGCCACCCGCGGCGTCACGTCGTTTTGCCCCACGACTCTGACTCAGCCGACCGAAGACATCATGGCTTCCGTACGGGCCGTGGGAGACTGCATGCAGAACCCGATCGAGGGCGGCGCGCAGCCCCTCGGCGTCCACCTCGAAGGGCCCTGCATCGACGCGAAGAAGAAGGGCGCGCAGCCAGAACAGCACATCGCCAGCGCGGCCGCCATCGACTACCAGCAGTTGTTCTCTCTCGGCAACATCAAGCTGATCACCCTCGCGCCGGAAATCGAGGAGAACGCAGACCTCATCACCTTCGCTCGGGCCCAGGGCGCGGCCGTCGTCGTCGGCCACTCATCGGCCACCTACGAGCAACTCGCCGAGGCCGTGCAGCATGGCCTCAACCACGCCACCCACACTTTCAACCAGATGGAAGGATTGCATCACCGCAACCCGGGCACCGTCGGCGGCGTGCTCCTGCTCGATGAGATCTTCGCCGAGTTCATCGCCGACGGCGTCCATCTTCACCCGGCCGTGGTGGACATGGTTGTCCGCCTGAAGGGCCCCGAGCGGGCCGTTGCCATCACCGACGCCATCAGCGGAGCAGGTATGCCCGATGGCGAGTACGAGCTGGGCGGCCAGAAAGTCGTGGTGAACGAAGGCGCGGTTCGCCTGCCGGACGGCACGCTCGCGGGGAGCGCGCTCACTCTCGACCAGGCGGTGCGGAACATCGTCGAGTTCACGATTGCGTCTCTACCAGAGGCGATCCAGATGGTGACGCTCACGCCGGCGCGCTCCATCGGCGTTGCCGACCGCAAGGGAAGCCTCGAACCGGGCAAGGATGCCGACATCGTCATCCTCGACGAGGACCTGGACGTCGTAAGCACGATAGTGATGGGACAGGTCGTGTACCGTGCCTGATACGCACGGCGAGATGGCGTAAGCGGGAGCAGTGCTCCCGCCTCTCCCATCGCTGGAGCCCACACCCGGATTCGAACCGGGGACCTTATCCTTACCAAGGATACGCTCTGCCGCCTGAGCTATGTGGGCTTCGGCACGTCTGTCACTCTATACCACAGAAGCCTGGTGGAGGGGGCAGGATTCGAACCTGCGTAGGCTTCGCCGGCAGATTTACAGTCTGCTCCCTTTGTCCAGCTCGGGCACCCCTCCGAGACAACGACAGCCGCGAGCCCCGCCCGCGACCAGTCGATACTAGCACGCACCCTCCCCAGCGTCAAGATCGCACAGCGCACGGCCGCGTCAACTAGGGCGCATTCGACGGCGACGGCCGCGGGACCGCCTCGATCTGTCCGATCTCTGTCCAGCCTATGTTCTCCGGGCTGTAGAGCGGCCCGACGCCGACCTCCACCGCGCACGGTCCGGCCGGGCAGTTCGTGGGCACGATGAGCGTCCCCGCCTGCTCGAACTCAGTGCCCTCCGGCAGGGGCGCGAGGTCCCATTGGCTCGCCAGCAGCGGGAAGGCCTGAGTGAAGCGACCGTTGGGCGTCAGCTCCTCAGTGAAGCGCTTTGCCTCCACGTCCCGCGGCACGAGCCGCACGGCGAACTGCGCCGGCCCCGGCAGTCGTGTCGGCACTCGCCAGCGGCTGCGAAATCCAGCGAGTTCGCCGGTGCCGAGCTCACTCCGCGCCAACTCGAATTCGATCAACGCAATGCCGCCTGGGAACGCGGCCGTTGCCTCCCCCCCTTCGGCGGGCACCGACCCGGGGCGCGCGGCGCGAAGGGCCACAAGGTCTTCGCTCACGCCGACGAAGCAGGGTGGCGCCTCCAGGGCCATCATCCTGGGCCCGTGCAGCACGTAGACTGGGCGCCGATGTCCGATTCGCTGCGCGAGCAGATAGGCGAAGAGCGCCGTTCGCTCCCACTTGTACATCATAGGGTCCGACTGCGCCAGCCCGGCGAGCGTCGCCTCCGTCTCCTCCCACGATCGACGCACCGGCTCCTGTATCGTCTCGTCTTCCAGTGTGCCGACGTACCAGTCCATCTGCAGCGGCACGACCCGAATGAGTTGCACGTCCTGCCGCATCTCCTCCACAGTCTGGAGGTACATCGTCGCGAAGCTCGGCACATCGTTGTCGGAGATGAAGATGGCGTCCGGTTCCAGCGAGGAGAGCATCGCGACCCAACGGTCGCGGTGCTGCCAGAGATTGCTCAGATCGCAGCGGCCCCAGTTTCCTACCAGCAGCAGGCCGCACACAGCGACGCCGGCCGTCATGGCCGCCGCTCGCGAGGCCACGTGCTTGCCGGTCGCCGCCATCCCGACTGCGCCGCAGAGCGCGAGTATCGCTCCGGCCGGCCCGAAGAAGACCTTCAGGTCAGTTGTCTCGCCCCACTGCAGAACCCAGTACACCAGCAGCGCTGCCCCCGCCAGCAGGGAGCCCGCGATGGTCGGCCGTCGCCGGAACCACTGCCACCAGCCCCAGGCCGCCAACGGCAGCGCGATCAGGACGAGCACCGTCGCCCAGGCCCCACTGGGTACCAGCAACTCCGGCAGCAGGCGCTCGAAGAGATCCACCATCTGCCCGGCGGTGTGAGAGAAGGCATACCCCGTGTACTGAGTCGCCAGCACGTGATCCCAGAACCGGTCCCATGTCACGGGGTCCGTCCAGTTGACCGGCGGCCGGGCGGCCGCGCGAATGGGCAGGCACAAATAGAAGGCGAACGGCGCAAGGAAGAGCCCCGCGGCCGCCAAGTACCACCGCGTCCGTCTCGGCCTGGTCAGTAGCGCTGCGACGAGGAGGGCCGGAGCCAGCGCGAGCATCGCGGTCCGATGATGCATCGACACGAAGCCGACCGCGAGGGCGAGCCATGCCAGCGCGCGGGTCGACCGGTCCGCGTCCCATCGAATCGCCGCCGCGAGGGCCAGCGCCGCAAGCAGCGCCGTGAGCCCGTAGACCTCCGCCCGCACAGCCTGGCTCCACACCGGGAACCACAACCCGAATGCCACCCCGGCCAGCGCCCCCGCCGCGACGTCGCGCGCCAGCCGTATCGCGAGCGCGGCGAGAATCCCGCCGGCCGCAGCCGACACCACGGCGGACAGCAGAGCCACCCGATACGCGCTCGTCCCACCCACCGGAAGGAAGTCGAACACGCGCCCCAGCAGCACCCACAGCGGATACCCAGTGGGGTGTGCGATCCCGAGTACATGCGCGGCCGCGACAAGCTCGCCGCTGTCTTGGTCTATGACCGTGCGGATGAGAGTCGCGTGATAGACGAGGAAGAGGAACAGAAAGACGCCCACCGAGGCCGCTAGCGTGGGGCGGGATGGTGGAACTGGTGTCTCTGGCGGCGCCGCGCGCCGCCTGGATTCAAGGGGCAGGCCCTTCCTTCGGGGCATTATCTCCGTGACGCCGCGGCCACGCCGCGTGCAAACCATCTGGAGCCGGCGGCAGGATTCGCCTGTCCCGAGCTTGCCGAGGGAAGCCCGCGGACAAGATGCTCCTTCTTCTCTGCCCGCCAAGCTTTGACCTGAAGCTCACGTCGGCGGGCGGCAGACTTGCTTGCATGTCGCTCTGAGTAGACCAGCACTAGAGGGCGACGTCGAGCCGTGTAGTCTGCCCCCTGTCCCTTATTGTGGACGCGGACCCGCTCCTCCGGGTCGCGGGCAATGCCGGTGTAGAGAGACCCGTCAGAACAACGCACCATGTACAAATGCCATGAGCGGCCGTCGGTCATGTCCTGGCCCCTCGACTTCGCTCGGGGTCACTCTTCTCATCCACCTACCTCGAATGAGAAGAGTGGAGCCGGCGGCAGGATTCGAACCCGCGACCTACTGATTACAAATCAGCCGCTCTTCCAACTGAGCTACGCCGGCACCCGTATCCGCTGATGTCAATCTCCCGCACAATGACAGTGTAGAGCATCCGAGACCGCAATGCCACATCTGGGCTCACTTGCCCCTCGCGCGCTGCCATTCGCGGGCTTGCTCGTCTGATCGGAAGTCAGCTGTTCGCCTTCGTCAGGCTGGAGCGGACCCAATTCTAGCATCTCCAGGCAGCGCTGTCAGTAGCGGAAGCGCGGCACCTAATGCAGAATGCCTCTGACTGGAGCGGCCTGGGCTAGCCCCGGGTTCGCCCTCGAACCCCCTGGATTGCGCGAACCTTTGCGGTTCCTAGCTCTCCTATATGGGTGATGGAGGTGGCATGGGTGGACGGCGAGACGGCACGGCCAACCCGGAGCAATCCGCGCGATGGCAAGGCCTTCGAGGAGCTGATAGGCCCCCATCTGGGCACCGTCGCCCGCCTCATCCGTCACCGGCTGGGCGATGTTCCCGACGTGGAGGATCTGGTCCAGGAGACCATGATCCAGGCCTGGCGGGACCTGCCCAGTCTGCGCGAGCGAGATCGGGCACGACAGTGGCTGCTCCAGATCGCGCGGAATCGCTGCCGGGACTACTTCAAGCGGGCCGGGCGGCGGGAGATCTTTACCGAAGAGGCTCAGCTGGAGGTCCACATCGGCCGGCTGGGCCCGACCTTACCGCGCCGTGACGACATTGGGGACATCGTTCAGGACGCTATGCGGGACATCGATCCCAGTGACCGGCAGCTGATCCACTCCTTCTACCTCCAGGGACGGAGCATCGCGGATATCGCGGCCCGTCGGGGCCGTCCCGAAGGCACGGTGAGGCGTCAGCTCTTCGGAGCGCGACAACACCTCAGAGACGTGCTCGCCGTGCACTTAGGGGGAGGGAGAGTCGAGATGAGTAGACGCAAGCCTGGAACCAAGGCGCAACCGTTTCCGCGTCGGAGACCTGAGATCCGTATCACGCCCAGCCGCGCCACAGCATTCGCCGTTGACTGCCAGGAGCTGCGGTGGTGGTTCGGGCGTCCGGTGAAGGCCGACCGGACCATGTGGGCGATGTATGAACCGCCTGAGTGGCGACTCAGCTGGGTCTATGACCTGCGAGCACTGCGAGATGTCTCTGTCCACGGGCTCGACGGCACCGAAATTGAGGTGGACGTGTGGGAGAGGGAAGGCAGCTGGGCGCCCGCCAAGTGGACCATGTCCGGACGGTGTAGATCGTCAGCGTTGCTGAGACAAATCGGGGGGCAAGCTAAGCAACACTTCAGGTGTTCCTGTCCCGGTTGTCTCTGCGTTTCTCACGGTCCTACGGTGGTGCTCAGTTGGCCTTGCCCCCTCGAACGAGTCCAGGTTGCATGTTAGGATAAGGGACCTGTGGGGTCTTTGTTAGGAGACCGTGAGACCGGCCTGATGGGCGTTCGGGCCTGCGCCACTCCTCCGAGTGCCTCGGAGTCTGAGGCAGTTGCCGTGCCAGGATAGCGCACAACTGTCCTGGCTACTCGCAACGAAGGGCCGCCCGCTCGGGCTCACTTGCATATCGCTGCACAGAACGGCACGCTTACAGTAACTGATAGCGCCGTAGGCCCCTGACAGCAGCTTATGTCGGCACTCTGACAGTCAGAGCAACTGCGTGCCTTGCTTCTCCTGCCCCCTGCCAGGCGACACCAGCCGAACGATAGGAACTCGGCCTACCGGCGGCGAAGACGAGCGAGAATGTTGGGGGGTCGTAGAAGCACTCACGCATGTCATTGCACCATCGCACCTGTTCCCCAAGGGCCTCCAGCAGCCGCCTGCGATTCGAGTCTGCCTCGAGTGTCGAAGGAGGGTGAGATGAGCGCAGCATCCAGTGCACGTGCCGTTTTGCTCACAGTTCTCCTAGTCGCCCTAAGCGGTCCCTGGGCATCGGCAGCTTCGCCTCCTCCCATGCACACAGGGGTAGCTCCGGCGCCACCCACGACAGTCGCTGAGACACCCTTCGACGTAGGCCAGGTTGTGGAGAAGGTGCAGTACGCGCTGAAGCCAGTGCCCGAAGTCGAGGGACGATGGGTTGTCCATGGCCCGCTCTACAAAGCTGAGTTTGACGAGACCGGCGTTGACTACACACTGTTGCGCCCAGCCAGGAACGTCAAAGAACACCAACCCGTGGGGATCCCTGTTGAGGAAGTCGGGAGGGTTCGTGTGGAGATCGGACCGGGGGCGTCGCCGGTCATAGCTGGCAACGAGATCACCTACACGCGCCCCGACGGCATAGAGCAAACATTCCGCGCTGGGCGGACAGGCCTGGCG
>JALGXV010000398.1 GCA_029821885.1 Candidatus Hebobacteria bacterium | reverse complement strand
GCCCTCAACCTGCGCCGCGATCTTCGTGAGAATGGGTTCGACCAGCGCGTACGCCTCCGGCTGGCCTCCGGGCATGATGCTCGGGCCGTGCAGCGCTCCCTCCTCACCGCCGGAGACGCCCGTGCCGATATAGAGGATGCCTTTCTCGGCCAGCATATTGTTGCGGCGGATGGTGTCCGGGAAGTGAGAGTTGCCGCCGTCGATGACGAGGTCGCCCTTGTCGAGGTGGGGCGCGAGTTGCCCGATGAAGTCGTCCACCGGCTGACCGGCCTTCACCATCAACATGATCTTGCGGGGACGCTTCAGGGCGGCGACGAACTCCTCGAGCCTCTCCGGCCCGACGAAGTTCTTGCCCTTGGCGCGTTCCGCCATGAACTCCTGGGTCCGGGCCGTCGTGCGGTTGTAGACGGCCACCGAGAAGCCCTTGCTCTCGATGTTGAGGGCCAGGTTCTGACCCATTACTGCCAGCCCGATGAGCCCGAAGTCCTGCGCGGCCATGATTGCACTCCCGGTGAACGGCCTTGCCCGGCCTGATCTCGACACGAACCGACGCGGCCAGGCCTCACAAGGCTCTTGGACCCACAGACCCGGTCCTCCTTCTGTGAAGGTCATGGCGCCGTCGCGCTCACTTGACAGCGGCCATGTGACGCTTTAGCATCGATGGCAGAGTGACACAGCTGCCGCAACTGGAGATGGAGCGTTCGTGCTCAGAGGCACTACCCGAGGTCTGCACGCCGATGGGCTACTCGCTTCGCACCTTTCAGCCGGGCGATGAGGCCGCCTGGTGCCGCTTGGTGAACGAGGCCATCGGCGGAGAATACACGCCGGAGACGATGCGTGAGAGTCTCTTGTCACAGCCGTGGCTCGACGAGCATGACCTGTTCTTTGCGGAGCAAGACGGCCTGAGTGTTGGCACCGCCTGTGCACAGCGTGAGCGTGCCGCACAGGAGCGGATCGGCATGGTACACATGCTCGCGGTCGATCCAGCACATCGTGGCCTAGGCCTTGGTCGGGCCCTGCTCGCGGCCGTACTCCGCCGGCTGAAGGAAGCGGGATGCCAAGCCGCAGCCTTGAGCACGGATGACTTCCGGCTTGCCGCCATTCGCCTTTATCTGGCGTTCGGATTCAGGCCGAAAGCCACGCACGAGAGCCATGCTGGCCGATGGCGGGAGGTCTTTGGACGACTTGGGCTGTCTGCGGACGACGTGGCGGGAGAGCGATAGAGCCCAAGTTCACCAGACAGGCGGAGAGGAGCCACAGGGGCGGGTGGCGGAACGCGACCTGAAAACACTGGAAGCGGAGCTGGACAGCTTCGACCCGGCCGAGCGGTCGGAAGCGCTGAGCGCTTTGCGGGAGGAAGTGCGACGGGGGCGCGTCGTGCTGGCCGATCCGGGGCTGGACGTCAACCTCCACTGCCATACCTTCTTCTCGTACAACACCTACGGCTACTCACCGACGAAGATCGCCTGGCTGGGGCGCAAGTTGGGCTGGGCGGCGGCCGGCATTGCGGATTTCGATGTCTTGGATGGGGTGGGGGAGTTCCTGTCCGCGAGCGCGGCGCTGAACCTGAGGGCCTCCGCCGGCATGGAGACCAGGGTCTACGTCCCGGAGTTCGCCGACTTCGTCATCAACTCGCCCGGGGAGCCGGGCATCTCCTATCACATGGGAGTTGGTTTCCCAACCTCTCAACTTGGAGGAACTTCTGGGGCCTTCATCGAGCGCCTCCGCGGCCTATCGGAGGACAGGAACCGCGGCCTCGTCGAGCGAGTCAATCGCTATCTCTCGCCCGTGATGCTGGACTACGATCGAGACGTCTTGCCGCTCACGCCCGGCGGCAACGCGACCGAGCGGCACATCTGCCTGGCCTACGCACGCAAAGCACGTTGCACCTTCTCGGATAGCTCGGCGCTTGGCCGGCTCTGGGCGGATAAGCTGGGCACGGAGCCCGATGCGCTTGATCTCCCCGAAGGCCCCGGCCTGCAGTCGCTCATAAGAAGCACGGCGGGGTCGGGTACGTGCAGCCGGATACTGGCTCGTTTCCCAGACTGGAGGAGACGAATCGTTGGATTCTCGAGGCGGGCGGCATTCCCGTGCAGACCTGGTTGGATGGGACCTCCGAGGGAGAGCAGCGGATGCGGGAGCTGCTCGAAGTCGGAATGAGCACAGGCGTCGCCGCGATCAACGTGATTCCGGACCGAACGTACGGAACGGGCGTCGGCGACGAGAAGCCCGAAAACCTCCGCCGCGTGCTCGATCTGGCGGCAGAGATGGGCCTGCTCGTCGTCGTGGGGACGGAGATGAACAGCCCCGGCCAGCGGCTTGTGGACGATTTCACTTCTCCAGAGCTTCGCGGGTTCGTGCCCCTGTTCATCGAGAGCGCGTACGCCATCTACGCTCATTCCGTGCTTCAGAGGAAGGCGCGGCTGGGCTATGCAAGCGATTGGGCGAGGCAGCAGTTTCCAGATATGACCTCCAGAAAGGGATTCTTCCAAACGGTAGGCGGCCGTCTTGAGCCGCGACTGGAGCACCTGCTCGACGGCCTGCCTCAGGACCCCTTGCCGACAGATGTTATAGCACGCGTTGAGGAGGATTTGTCGTGAGCCGTCTCCGCGAGCGTGTGCCCTGATGGACGCCTTGCCCCGCGTCCAGCGTGCCGTGGAGCTGGTAGGCCCCGGCGAGCTTCGGCTGAACGCCGAGAAGCCCGTGCACCCGCCCGGGCCCCATCAGGTACTCTGCCGCGTGGAGGCGGTCGGCCTATGCTTCTCCGACCTGAAGCTCGTGAAGCAGTTCGCGGATCATCCGCGCAAGTCCGAGGTGGTTGGCGGGATCGACGGGCAGGTGCTGGAGGAGATCCCCAGCTATGTTCCGGGGGAGCGGCCCACGGTCCCGGGTCACGAGGCCGTGGTGCGGGTCTGCGCGGCCGGCAACGAGGTGACTGCGGGCCAAACGGGCGAGCGCTATCTGGTACAGACCGACTACAGGTGGCTTCCCACCGCGGACGCGAACGCCGCCTTCGGCTACAACTTCGAGGGCGCCCTTCAAGAGTACGTGCTGATGGACGAGCGCGCCATCACTTCGCCTGAGGGCGAGGGCATGCTCATTCCGGCCTCCGAGAAACTGTCTGCATCGGCCATTGCGCTCGTCGAGCCCTGGGCATGTGTTGAGGCCGCCTACTCCGTTCAGGAGCGCCAGCGGCTGACGGAGGGCGGCAGGCTCCTCGTTGTCACTGACGTGGAGCTGCCGACCGGCGGAGTCTCCAGCCTTGTCCCGCGCCTGGGCAGGCCGTCCGAAGTCCTCTGGACCGGATCGGCATCCGAGCCGCCTCTTCCAGGCATCGCCACATCGCGCGTGTCATCGCTGTCCGAGGTGAGCGAGGCGAGCTGCGATGATCTCGTCTACTTCGGGCACAACGAGGAAACTGTCGAGAAGCTGTTCCCGCTCCTCGCGCCACGCGGCCTCCTCAACATCGTCCTCTGTGGCGGGAGATTCCTGCGCCACGTCGCTGTGGCCGTGGGGCGAGTACACTATGGCGGCATCCGTCTGGTCGGCACAGAGGGCTCTGATCCCGCCGCGTCGATGGCGACAGTTCCCTCCAGCGGCGAAATCCGCGAGGGCGCCCGCGTTCATGTTGTCGGCGCGGGCGGTCCTATGGGCGCGATGCACGTGATCAGGGCCCTCTCCTCGCCGGTTCCGGGGCTGGACATCGTAGCGAGCGACATCGAGCGCGACCGGCTCTCTACTCTCACCCACATCGCTGCTCCGCTGGCCGCTGCGAACGGGCATTCCTTCTGCGCCTGCAATGTGAATGAGGAGGCGCCCCAAGGGACCTTCGACTACCTAGCCATCATGGTCCCGAGCCCGGATCTCGTGGCCAGCGCTGTTGAACACGGGGGCGATCATGCCGTCATAAACGTCTTCGCTGGCATCCCGGCCGATGTGAGCGCGAAGCTCGACCTGAACGAGTACATCGAGAAGCGCCGCTATCTGATCGGCACGAGCGGGTCGGCGTTGGAAGACATGAAGACCGTGTTGGCGAAGGTGGAAACAGGCGTCCTCGACACGAATCTGTCGGTGGCTGCCGTCGGCGGCCTGGAGGCCGCCATCTCCGGGCTTCAGGCCGTGGAGGAGCGGCAGATCGCCGGGAAAGTGGTCATCTATCCGTCCTGCCGCGGGCTCGGCCTGACAAGTCTCGACGAGTTGGGTGCGTACTTGCCTGAGGCCGCGCCGCTGCTGCGGGATGGCGTCTGGAGCCAGGAGGCCGAAAGGGCGCTATTGGGGAGACATGGCGCGTAGGGGAAC
>JALGXV010000397.1 GCA_029821885.1 Candidatus Hebobacteria bacterium | reverse complement strand
CCACTGAGGAACTGAATCCCGCCATCCCCAAGTTCGTTACCGAGTACGCGACTCATGCGAGGAGGTTCAGCGGTGTCGAGTATCCGCACTGTGACCGCTATGGCGAATGGGACCCGGACAAGGTCTTCCCCTACTACAGCGCGACGAACACGATGGGGTATGCCGTACGCGTTTATGAGAACACTCTGGCGCTTCTCAACGGCGGCGCGAATGCGCCCTTCCTCTGGCAGGCAATCGATGAGCCCACGGAGACCAACCCGCCAGGATACGACGGCGACAAGCGCAAGTCATGGGGCGCGCTGGACCTGTGGGGAAGACCGAAGCCCGTCTTCGGGGCCCTGAAGACACTCTATCCCAAGATGCCCATCGGGGCCAGGGTCGTCGTGCCGCCAGACCAGTCCTCAAATGCGCTGTACGCAGGCACCTATGTCAGTGGCACGCGCGTGGTCGTCGGCATCGCCAACGGCGCGGACGCGGCGAAGAGCTCTACGCTCCAGTTTGCCCACGCCCCGGCCGGCCTGAAGATCGTTGAGGCGATTGCCTTCGAGCAGAGCTACTGGGGCAGGGCTGGGAAAGGCGATCCGGATGTCGGCCAGGCGGTCAACCGGGAGTTGACTCTCGAGGCAGTCGCCGCCGGCCAGTACTCCATCGAGGCAACTCTCCCGGCGAACAGCACCTTGACGGTCGTTCTGGATGCGGGGGCAGAGGCCGGGTCGAGCAGGTGAGACAGGCCCTCACGCCGTCCCTCGCGCTCGGGGTCAGTGGCGAGATTGTGCTCCTCCGACGGGTCGTTTGCCAGATTGAACAGCCACTCGTCGCCATCGTAGTATCGAACGTACTTCCATCCCCGGCCGCGGATCATGGCGGAGAGTGGAGCGCCAGGGCTGACTGTGCGGCGGCAACCGGGGTTCCATCCCAGTCGCTCGCAGAAGGTGTACTCGGGTGCTTGCGTGACGTCGCGCTCCCCCAGTAGGTAGGGAGACAAGGCCGTGCCCTGGACGTGGCCCGGAATAGGCTGTCCCGCGAGCCCAAGAAGAGTGGGCATGAGATCGGTGAGGGAGAACTGGATGCTGCTGCGTCCGGGGGAGAGACGACGCGGGTAGCGGACGAGCAGCGGGACGCGGACGAGGTCGTCGTAGAAGTTGTCGCTGCTCTTCCAGACCATGCCGTGGTTGCCGGCCATGTCGCCGTGGTCAGCAGTGAAGATGACGATCGTGTCGCTGGCTCGCCCGGACGCATCGAGTGCACCTAACACCCGTCCGATCTGCTCGTCTATGAGCATGCATGAGGCGTAGTAGATGCGAAGGAATTCCTTCGCGCCGGTCTCACCCAGATCCGCGACCACACGACGCGACCAGTGGTTTTCGACGCGGGGCTCGCGGGTGTCGAACGTGGCGGCCAGCTCTATGTCGTCGGGCGACACGGATTCGTAGTAGGGGGAGGGAACGACGTTTGGGTCATGAGGGAGGTTGAAGGAGGCGGTCAACACGAACGGTCGTTCGTCCAGTGAGCGCAGCCGTTCGACAGTATGGTCCGCGACGCGGACATCGGAGGTTTGCCCGGCGGGGAGGAGGAGGCGGCCCATCTTCGTGATGAAGTCCGCGTAGATCTCGCCCGACCAGCGGTCACCCAGGGCAGAGACCGCCGCGGCCAACGGCGGGGCAACTGCCACGGGGAGCGCCCAGTTATACCAGTTCATCCAGTTTGAGGCCGGCTGCTTGCGCACCTCTGCAAATGTCTCGGCCATCTCTCGGGCATAGGCCCCGTGCTCGGTGAACATGTCGGTGTAGTATGGCAGGTCGTCGTGGAGCAGGTGCCATTTGCCGTAGTGGTGAGTCTGGTAGCCAGCGCTGTGCAGGAGCTTCTCGGTTGTGATGTCGTCGGCCTTCAGACCCTCCTCGGTCTCCGGCGCGCCGATCGCGGGGTAGTCCCGCCGGTTGACGTTGTGCGTGATGCCGTGCGCGTGCGGGTAAAGGCCCGTCACCATTGAGGCCCGGGTTGGGGAGCAAACGGGAAAAGGGCAGGTGGCCTGGTCGAAGAGGATTCCCTCTCGTGCCATTCGGTCGAGATTGGGCGTGGAAACGGGCCCGCCATAGGTGCCCAACACAGAGGCGTTCAGCTGATCGCACATGAGGAGGAGGATGTTCGGCTGTGCTGCAGACTGCTGTGATGTCTTTCTGGCCATCTCGTTCTCACTCTCCCTCCCGTGCGCGATGGATCGCCTGCCAGGTATGCCTGAGTTTCTTCTCGGGGTCCTCCACGACGCGGGGATCCTCCTGGAACAGCACCGCGGCGCGGCCCTGAGCCACCTGTCGGCTCAGTAGTCGTCACTCCTGTATATCAGGGGCTCGTAGTTCTCGCGCACGAACTCGGCGGCCACGATGCGGCCCACTATGATTTTCAGCCAGTCGTCGACATCATAGACATTCGCCACGACGCAGTCGAAGGCAGCGCCACAGTCATCGAGCAGCGGAGAGCCAGTCTTCGCGGTGTGGTGGGCAACACCCTCAAACTTGTCCACATCACGGCTGGATCGTGTCCCGAAGGTGCGCGAGACTTCCAGTTGGTCCGCGCGGAGCACGCTCAGCCCGAACGCTTTGGATTCCAAGATCAGCTGTCTGGTCGCGCTGTGGCTCCCGATGCAGAGCAGCACGCGCTCCGTTCCAACCTGTGTCGCCCACGCGACGGCCAGGCCGGCACGTCGTCCTTCGTGGTACGCGGTGACGATATTCACCCCGTGTGTCAGCATATCGTCTCGCAGCTTCATCCGGTCCACCTCTGTCCGTGCGCGTCCGCCGACAGCGTCCTCACGCGCGGCATGCCCCGGGAGCGCATGCCTCAGAGCCGACCCGCGGGCGCGCGCCGGGCGCGCGCCGCAGAGCGAATCGCTCGCTAAGCCGTGAGGATGATCGTCAGCGTGCTGTCCGGGCGAAGAGTCACGTCCATGTCGTATCCGCCCCGTCCCGCCGGCGCCAGCGTGATGTCCTTCTCCACGATTCGGGCCTCGTCCGGGTCGCCCTTGGCC
>JALGXV010000112.1 GCA_029821885.1 Candidatus Hebobacteria bacterium | reverse complement strand
CTCTTCGCCGAGCGAGCCGAACACGGTCTCGACAGCATCGGGATCGTTGTATGGCACGACAACCGTCTCCGCCGTCCAGGGCGGCGGCACTCCCGGGCACGTCGGCAGCCCAAGCGTTGCAAGCCCGGAGCCGGCGCGCGCCAGCAGACCGTCGCTATGCCCATGGTAGGCGCCCTCGAACTTGACCACTTTCGTACGCTCGGCGTAGGCGCGAGCCAAGCGGATGGCGCTCATCACGGCCTCAGTGCCCGAGTTGACGAGGCGCACCGACTCGATCGACGGGATCGCTTTCGTAATGGCTCGGGCGAGCAAGACCTCTCGCTCGGTCGGGGCACCGAACGTGGTCCCCAAGCGCGCGGCCTCGCAGGCCGCCTCCACCACCTCCGGTCGTGCGTGGCCCAGGATGAGGGGGCCCCAGGACCCCACACAGTCGACGTACTCATTGCCGTCCACATCCCACACGCGGGATCCCGACCCTCGGGCGAGGAAGCGAGGTGTGCCGCCCACTGCTCCGAACGCACGTACCGGGCTGTTCACCCCGCCTGGTATCAGCCGCGCCGCTTCAGTCAGTAGACTGCGAGATTTCGCATCTCTCATGGTCACCGTCTTCCATCCGTGCTCTGCTTTGCACCTGTCCCGCCAGTGCCCGTCCGGAGCGAAGCTCCCTGGGGCGGACCCAAGCGCTCAGCAAGCAGTTCAGCGTACCTGGGCGAGGATTTCTTGAACTCGCTCGTCGAGAACAGCACCGCCCGCGGGCTGTCACCACAACGGCCGGAGAGCTCTTCAACGACGGCCATGCATCGCTCTCGGGACCTCTCGTGAACCATGGCGTAGAGGTTGAACGGAAACTCCGGGAAGGCCGGTCGTTCATAGCAATGCGAAACGTGCGAGGACAGGGCGAGCGCGGCCCCCACCTCTTCCACTCGGTCGGCGGGCACCTGCCACGCTGTCATTGCGTTTGCCACAAAGCCGAGGCGCAGATGGCTGACCAGGGCGCCGTACCGTCGGATGCGACCGTCGGCCGTCCATCGTTGCAGCGTGGAGATGATCCGCGCTTCGTCGAGGCCGTAGTCCAGAGCCAGTACAGAGAATGGCTCTGGGCGCAGGGGCAGATCCGTCTCGAGTGCCGCGAGCAAGCGCAGGTCAGGTTCCTCACGCGCGCTGCTCGAAAGCACCGCGGGCGAAGCGTCGTCCATTCCGTTGGTTGCCGCGGCGGGGCTTTCGACATCAGGCCCCGTTCCGCGCGTGAGGTCGAACCTGACCGCAACCTTGAACCGTCGGACCGCGGGGAGCCGCCAGACGCCCGACACTCCCGGCATCGCCAGGGCCCGCGCCTGTGCCTCCTCGAACACCTGCTCTCCGGCGGACAGTGCAGCCAGCCAAAGGTTGATGGGGTGGGAGCGGGCGTAGCAGTGAGTGACGGGACGCCAGAGCGAGACCGCTTCGCCGACTCTGTCCAATTCCGCGGGCGAGACCTGCACCGCGATCAGTTCGCTGGAGATGCCGAACCTGGCAGGTTCGAAGACCGGACCGATCTTGCGGATGGACCCCGCCTTCCTCAAGCTGGCCAGCCGGTCCAGCACGGTCTCCTCGCTGGTCCCCAACCTGGTGGCGATCGCCTCGAATGGGCGCCGAACCAACGGGAACGACGCCTGAATCAGGCTGACGATCGATCGGTCCTGGTCCGACAGCTCTGCAGGCCCACTTACGCCTTGAGCCATGCGGCCGCCTCCAGCGCGTGATAGGTAATGATCATGTCTGCGCCCGCGCGCGCTATGCTCGTCAGCACCTCGAGGGTAAGCGCTCGCGGCTCGACCCAGCCGCGCTCCGCGGCCGCCGCCACCATCGCATACTCCCCGCTGACGTTGTAGGCCGCCACCGGCACGTCGACCGCGCTTCGCACCGCGGCGATGACATCTAGATAAGCCAGGGCTGGCTTTACCATGACGATATCCGCGCCCTCTTCGACGTCGAGCTTCGCCTCGCGCACCGCCTCTCTGCAGTTGGCCGGATCCATCTGGTAGCCGCGCCGGTCGCCGAACTGCGGCGCGGAGTCAACAGCTTCCCGAAACGGCCCGTAGAAGGCGGATGCATACTTGGCCGCGTAGGCCATGATGCCGATGTCCTCCCGGCCGGCTGCGTCGAGTGCCTGACGAATGGCGCCGACGCGCCCGTCCATCATGTCGGACGGAGCCACCGTGTCAGCCCCGGCTTCCGCGTGGGACAGCGCCACCTTCGCCAGTACCTCCAGCGTGGGGTCGTTCAAGACCTGTCCGTTCTCGTCCACCAGCCCGCAGTGACCGTGTGTGGTGTAGGCACACAGACACACATCCGTCATCACAACGAGGTCGGGCAAGTTGCTCTTGAGCGCTCGCACCGCCTGCTGGGTGATCCCGCGGGGGTCCGCGGCCTCGCTTCCGATCTCATCCTTGTGCTCCGCGTGTCCGAAGAGCAGGACCGCCGGGATGCCGAGGTCCCATGCCCGTTTCGCCTGCTCGACAAGTCGATCCGGCGAGAGTCGGTACTGGCCGGGCAGAGCGTCGATCTCCTCCTGCGTGTTGGAACCCGAGGTCGCGAAGAGAGGGTAGATGAACTGCTGTGGCCGCAATCGGGTCTCCCTCACCATGTCCCGGATCGCGCCCGTCCGCCGAAGACGTCGCGGGCGACGGCGGAGCGTCGGAGGGGCCTCCCCTGCTCCTCCTGTTCGCGACTCGATGGCCTCGACTCCGGAGGCCGAGGGCGCTAGCTCTTCACGCGTGTCAGTCACTGCTCAGAACCTCCTCATCCGTCAGGTAGCAGGCAGGATCGGGGGCCCAGCGGTCGCCGTGCACCGCTTCGGCGCGGATACGGCACCCGCCACAGTAGGCCCTGTACTGACAGGATCCGCACCGCCCGGTCAGCAGCTCCTGCGATCGTCGCAGCTCAACCAGCAGCGGGGAGTCGAGTTCGGTCCAGATCTTGGAAAAGGGTCGCTCACGGACGTTCCCAAGAGACTCGTGCCCCCAAAACTGGCAAGCGTGGACGTCGCCCGAGGCGTCCACGTTCGCGAACTTCCGGCCGGCCGAGCACCCACCATGCATGCTCAGCAGCTCCAGCACCTCCGACGCTCGCGCCGGATCTCGGCTCTCTATTCTGCGGTGCAGGAGGACACCGTCGGCGTGGTTGTCGGTTGTCAGGATCTCGATGCTCTTCTCCTGGCGGTGCAGCTCCTCCGTCTCGTCCATCAGCCACTCGATCATCTCCCGGCGCTGCTCCGCCGACAGGTCCTTCTCGGCGAGCCCACTGGCGCGCCCGGAGTAGACGAGATGGTACAGGCAGAACCGGTCAACCTCCTCAGCAACGGCCCGCTGCAGAACGCCCGGAAGGTCACTTGCATTGTCCTGAGTCACGGTGAAACGCACCCCGGTTCGCAGGCCGGCTGTCTGGGCGGCGCGTATACCCTCCCAGCCGTTCTCGAACGCGCCCTCCCGGCCGCGAAACGAATCGTGCACGACCGCCAGGCCGTCGATCGAGACCCCCACGTATTGGAACCGCGCCTTGGCGAGATCGGCGGCGACCTCCTCCGTGATAAGCGTACCATTCGTCGAGAGGACGGCTCGAATGCCCCGCACGGTCGCGTACTCGGCGAGGTGAAACAGGTCCGGGCGCAGAACGGGCTCCCCGCCCGAGAACAGGAGCACTGGGACCGCCATACCCGCCAGGTCGTCTATGAGCGCCTCCGCCTGCTCTGTGGTCAGACCGGTCTCGGCGTCCGCTTCCCCCGAGCGGTTGTAGCAGTGGACGCACCGCAGATTGCAGCGGGTGGTCATGTTCCAGACCACGAGAGGTCGCTCCGCTGTTGTGAACTGCAAGAGATTGGCGGCCCTGCTGCCCCCAACGCTGACCTCGCGGAGCACGCGGGAGACAGTTGCCGAGCCGCACAGAAGTTTCGTGAAGCCAATCAAGATACTGCTCCTTGTTTCTGTGAGCGAGACGCTACATAGGCCTTCAACGCCGCGACCAGCCCGGGAATCGTGTGTTCTTCGGCCTCAACGTGCACTGCCACCCCGTGCTTGCGCGCGGTCTCTGCTGTTATAGGCCCGATACATGCGACGGACACATTCTTGAGCGCTTCAGATCCAACAGCATCGACCATCGCGCGGACGGCCGATGAGCTCGTGAAAGTCACGACATCGATTTCACCGTTCCGCAGCAGTCCAGCCACATGTGATGAACTGCGCTCGTCGCGAACGGTGCGGTAGACCGGGATCTCCTCCACCAGCGTACCCCTGGCGCGCAGCATTTCCACTATTGCTTCCCTAGCCTCCGCGGCGCGAGGGATCAGGACACGTGTTGAGGGTGAGATGCCCGGAAGCTCCTCTGCCAGCGATTCGGCTACCGCCCGGCTCGGCACGAAATCGACGCGCAAGCCCAGGGCCTCGAGGGCAGCGCTCGTGCCGGGCCCGATCGCTCCCAGGCGAGCGCCTGCCAGGGCTCGCCAGTCGAGCCCTGCCGCGCGCAGCTGCTCGCCGAAGCAAGGGATGGCATTGGCCGACGTGAACAGGACCCAGTCCCAGCGCTGCTCGAAGAGGCTGTTCAGCCGGTCGACATCGGCTTCGACCGGCTCGATCCGGATGAGAGAGCACACCACCGGCTGTGCGCCTTCATCCCGCAGCAGCTCCGCTAGCTTGCTTGCCTGGCGGCGCGGTCGAGTCACGAGGACCCGGAGGCCCAGCAGGGGTCGACGCTCGAACCATGACAATTGCTGTCGGAGCTTCACCACCTCGCCGACGACGAGGATCGCCGGAGGTTTCAGCCCGGCGCGCTCGACCTCAGCCGCGATGCTCGCGAGGTCCGAGACCACGGTTTGCTGCCGGCCCGTCGTTCCCCAGCGGATCACGGCGACGGGAGTCGCGCCCTCTCGGCCGCCGCGGAGGAACTCCCTCGTGATGGAGTCCAAGTTCGCCATTCCCATGAGGACAACCACCGTGTCGGCAGCCTGCGCAAGCAACTCCCATCGAACCGGGTCATGCTCCTTGCCCGCGGCCCTATGGCCGGTGACGATCGCCACACTTGACCCGAAGCGGCGGTCTGTAACCGGAATCCCAGCGTAGGCCGGCACCGCCACCGCCGAGCTAATGCCCGGGACGACGACGAATGGAATGCCTCGCTCCGCCAGGTACGCAGCCTCTTCGCCACCCCTGCCAAACAGGTAGGGATCTCCACCCTTGAGACGGCAGACCGACCGCCCGGCGGACGCCTCCTCCACCAGCAGCTGATTGGTCTCGTCCTGGCTGAGCGCGTGCTTCCCGGCCTCCTTCCCCACATAGATCAGCCGCGCGTCGCTCCTCGCCTCAGTCAGAAGTGAGTCGCTCGCCAGCCGATCATACACTATGACATCAGCCGCTCTCAGAATCTGAAGGCCACGCAGAGTCATGAGCCCCGGGTCTCCGGGTCCCGCGCCGACGAGGTAGACTGTACGTGCGCGTATCATGGCTGATCGGTCGCTATCCGGGTCTGGGTCGCTGCCAGCACTCGCTCCGCGAGTTCGACTCCCAGCTCCGAGGCCGAGCCAGGCGGCCCCTCGACCTGATCTCGGATCAGTCCGGCCTCCTCGGCCTCGAGCACGCCTCTTAGGATGAGTCGATCCCCTTCGATGACGCCGAGCGCGCCGGCCGGGACGGAGCACCCGCCTCCCACGCCGGCCAGAAAGGCCCGCTCCGCCGTCACCGCCAGCCGGCTCGGCTCATGGTCGAACTGCTCGAGCAACCGGCGAAGCGCTGTGTCCTCCTCGCGCACCTGAAGAGCCAGCGCGCCCTGGCCCGGGGCAGGCAGGCAGATGTCATATGGCAGCCGCTCTGTCACGGCGTCGGATAGGTCAAGTCGCGCCAGGCCCGCGTAGGCGAGCACGAGGGCGTCGAAATCACCCCTCTCCAGCTTCCGCAGCCTCGTGTCAACATTACCCTTCACCGGGACGAACACGAGGTCAGGGCGATGGACGCGCAGCTGTGCCACGCGACGGGGGCTCGACGTAGCCACCCGACTGCCGGGAGGCAGTTCATCCAGGCCCTGGCCGTCGCGCGTGATGATCACATCGCTCGGGTCTTCCCGTGGGAGGACCGCCGCGACGACAAGGCCCGGACGCGCCCCCGTCGGCAGGTCTTTCATGCTGTGAACGGCAAGGTCAACGTCGCCCCGGACGAGCGCCTGCTCGATCTCTCTGACGAACATGCCGATGGGCGAATCCGGCCCAATCTCCGTCCGCCGATCTCCTGTCGTGCGGATCGTGATGATCTCGGAGTTGACCCCCGCTTGCCGGAGGCACGCCGCAGTCGCCCTGGCCTGGGCCAGCGCCAGGGCGCTTCCCCTTGTGCCAATCCGCACCGTATCCAGGGCGTCGGGCCCGCGCTCTGTCGTGGAGGCGAGGCCAAGCAGCCTGCGTGCCACCGCCCTTGCCTCCTCCTGCTTGCCCTCTCTCAACAGCGCCAGCACCTCGCTGTCCAGCACGCTTCGCCATCTGGCCTCTCGTTCACGGCTGGACGGAAAGGCTGCCTTGACCTCGGCCCGCAGAGAGCCGAGCAGGGCGGCGAGCTGCCCATGTTCTGGCAAGATCACACCCTCGAGCATCTCCCTCAGGCGCCGTGCCAGAGCTGGACTCGTGCCCTCGGTCGAGATCGCAATCTCTATCGGGCCTCGCGCCAAGGCCGACGGCACGTAGAAGCTGCAGAGATCCGGCTGATCCACCACGTTCACAAGGATGCCAAGGCTCTCGCCCTCCCGGCGAACCGCGTCGTTCACACTCCTGTCATCCGTTGCGCCGAAAGCTAGGACGCTCCCCGCCAGATCGCCCTGCTCATAGTTGCGGGCGACGTGCTCTGCCTGACCCGACCGAACCAGCGAACCCAGTGAAGCACACAGCCGCGGCGCGATGATCCGCACGCGTGCACCGCTGTCCAGCAGGGAGCGAACCTTGCGCGCGGCCACGTCGCCCCCGCCCACGAGGGTGCACACCTTGCCGGCGAGCTTCACGAAGATCGGGAACAATCGATCTCGGTCATCTCTCTCCATACGTCTCCTAGGTCCTCGCCTGGGATACGACTGCTGAACGGGCGGTCGGCAGAGAGACGCGAAACGTCGTGCCTCGGCCCGGCTCGCTGTCGACCCAAACAGCACCCCCGTGAGACTCCGCGATGGCCTTCACGATAGACAGCCCGAGTCCTGTCCCCTCTTTGCCACTCTCCCGGGCACTCTTGGCGCGGTAGAACTCCTCGAAGATACGGTCGGTCTCCTCCGCCTCGATGCCAATCCCCGAATCTGCCACCGAGATCACGACACCGTCCTCCCCCTCCTCCAGCTCGACGCGAACTTCCCCTCCTGCTGGGGTGTACTTGAGAGCGTTGGACACGAGGTTCCTCAGAAGCTCTGTCAACGCGCCTGGATCGCCCAGCACCTCGACTGGACTGGGGCTGCAGCGGGTCACGAAGCGGATGGAGGCGGCCTCTGCCGACTGGCGGAACTCAGCCTCGGAGTTCTGCACGATGTGGGCGAGATCGACCCTCTCGGAATCGACTGCGAGAGCGGTCTCCCGGGCCCGCGAGAGCGCCACAAGATCGCTCGCCAGGTCTAGGACCTCGCCGATTCGCACCCGGGCGCGCTGCAACATCGTGCTCCCCTTGCCCGAGATCTCGCCGGCGCGCCCTTCAGCTACGACGGCGAGCGAGAGCTCGACGGCCGCCATGGGGGAACGCAGGTTGTGCGCGGCATGCTGCATGTACCGGGACTTCTCCTTTTCGAGGCGTTGCAGGGCATCGAGAGCCTGCTGCAGTTCGCTCGCCCGCTCCTCCAAGGAGGACGAGAGGCCGAGGATCTCCGCCTCCCTCTCGCGCAGGCGGGCCGTGATCGACGTAGCCATGAACGCGGCGAAGAAGAGCAGGGTGCCAACAGTGACGGCTGCCCCCGTGACATAGATGGGGTTGCGATAGAGTTCGTGGCCGAGATAGCCAGTCAGGTGGTAGTGCGGCAGGATGCCGCCGTACTCGGCGATCGCCAATCCGCAGAAGAGCGCCAGCGCCAGACCGACCTGCAGGTATGTTGCACGCCGCGAGAGCAAGATGCTTGCGATGACGACATGGAAGACGTAGTAGCACACGAAGGGGTTCTCGACACCTCCCGAGAGGTGAAGGAGGGCGGTCAAGAAGAGCAAGTCGATGCTTATTTGTAGGTTCGCGAACAGCATGAGGCCGAGACCCCGAGTGACGGCAGGCAGCCAGCGCTTTATCGACCACAGGCCTGCGTTATAGACGGCGAGGCCAAATGTAACGAGGTACAAGGAAGCGGCCGGGAGGTCGACAGACCAGAGGCGCGGCACCAGCCAGGTTGTTGCGCCTACCCCTGCCGCGGCGACCCAGCGGAGGCGGATGATCCACGAGATCCGCGCCGTCAGCTCCTCCGTGTGCGGGTTCGCGCTGCGCTCCGGCCGAATCGTCATGAGAATCAAGCCTACGTTGAGCGTGGGATCAGTCCGAGACCGTCCCTCGCGAGTTGCCTTGGCGTCCCTCTAGTCACCGGAGGCGTCGCCTGGCGATTTCAGGAGCCGACGCACCTCGGCAAGGAGCTGTGACGGCTCGGCAGGTTTGTCCAGAAACGCTTGTACCGGCAGGTACTCGTGAGGAGCGTACACCGGATCGCTCTGATCCGGATACAGCTTCAGAGGGAACGTGTCATGGACGGCCGAGACGACGATGATAGGCACGTCCCGACACGCCTCGTCCCCTTCACGTCTGAGCCGCCACACGAAGTGAAAACCCTCCGTGCCAGACGGCATCATGATGTCAAGCACAATCAGATCTGGTTTCTCGGCCTGGTTCAACTCGAACGCTGATGTCGCGTCGGAGGCCGTCAGTACCTCGTACCCTTCGTTCTCGAAGAGCACGCGGAGCGCCTCCACGGTGTCAGCATCGTCCTCCACAACGAGTATCTTCGGCTTCGCCGGACTGGTCATTTCCGCTCTCCTCTGCTGCTTGCCAGACGTGCGCCGCCCTTCCACGCGGCACACCGCCACACCGCGGCCGGAAGCCAATTGAGGTTCTCTCCTCGCAACACGACGTCGCGGTACGTTGTTCGTCCCGAGATGCAATCGAACAACGCCTGGGAAAGGGGGGCGCTCGTCTTGGCATGCTGGATT
>JALGXV010000111.1 GCA_029821885.1 Candidatus Hebobacteria bacterium | reverse complement strand
TTCTCGATCTCCTCGCGGCCGCGTTCGGTGATGACCCGGCCCGGCTCTCCCAGGTTCCTCGTCAGCCCCTTTTCGTCCATGAGTCTCAGGTGGTATCGGACGGTGCGTTCGCTCAGCTCGATGCCTTCCTCGCCAAGTCGGTTGGCAATGGCCCGCGCACCGATGGGGCCGTCGGACTCGGCGACGAGTCTGAGTATGGCGAGTAGCTTGCGCTCTATATCGGACCCTGAACGCGTGCTGCGCATGGTATCTCCTAGCGTGGAGGAATCAGTAGTAACCATGATACTGCCTCCCGCGGGAGGCGCGCAAGAGGCGCGCAAGAGGCGCGCGGCCACACATCAGGCGCGGATAGGGCCGCCGCGCGATGCCCCCTGCCCGCATCTCAGCAGCACTGTCGCTCTACTGGGGCACCTGTTTGGCGATCTCGACAATATCCTTCGCGGGCAGGACGACGGGGATGGAGTCCCCGGAGACGTCGGCCCCCTCCGGCGTCGCCCGCAGAAGCGTGATGCCAACGACGTTGCCGCTGGTGTCGAAAACCGGGCAGCCAAGACCCGCAAGCCATGTGTTCATGCTGCACACGTAGAATGTGCGCGGCTTCTCGATGAGGGCATGGACTCGGTCGAGGGAGACCCACGGCGCACGGTTCCCGATCTCGTCGAGGCGCCCGAGCACCACAACGCTGTCCATGATCTCGGCCTCGGCGTTCCTGGTCAGGTCGATGGCGACCATGGGCTGCTGGGGGATCTCAGAGGGCCGCACGAAGGCGAGGTCGAGATCGCGGTCGCGCAGCACGACCTCGCCGGGGATCTCCGTGCCATCAGCCGTAATGAGCTTCAGATCCCTGATCTCGGACTCGAATCTGTAGGTCGGGTCCGTGTTGTCCATCCGATAGAACGGGTCGACCTCTGACAGGGAGCAGACGGCGAGCCCACTTGGGTCAATGATGGTCGCTCCGCTCGTGTTCGTCTGCTCATCCTCCTCGGCCTCCTCTCCCTCGAACACCATTCGAAGATTCAGAACCACCTCCAGGGCGACCACGGCCTTGCTGGAAGCTTCGCTGATCCTGCGCGCGGCTGCGGCCTCGTCGCCGGCGGCCGATTGGGCGCACGCCTCCCGCGCGAACAACATGCAGGCCAGCCACACGGCCATCACTAGGCACGAGCGTCGTCCGATCATCTCTCCTCCCCTTACCGTTGTCGCCGCGTCATTGCCTGGCGGCGCCTGACGGGGACAGTTCTTCCATCCACTTCGGCTCCAGCTCAACGAAGAGCGAGTGGATGCCCCGCTGCACACGAAAGACAACCACCTCCGGCTTCTCCAGGGCGATCTCGCTCATTCGGCGCTCGACGTCTCCAATGCTGCGGACGTCGCGTCCGTCCACCTCGAGGATCAGATCGCCCACGCCGAGGTGGCCCAGCGCGGCCCAACCTCCCTCGCTCACGACTTCGACCAGCGCCCCCTGTTGATGAGAGGGCCACTGCCGGAGGAAGCGGTCGTTCACCGTGATGTCGCGCACGGTGAACTCGAAGCTCTCGTCGCGATAGCGCGCCATTTCCCGCTCGGCCTGCGGCGATTGCCGGAGTTCAACCATGAGCGTCGTGTCCGTGCCATCACGAATGACCGCCAACTCGACCTGGGAGCTGATCGGGCATCGGCGGATCATCGTACGGAAGACGTCGACGTGCTGCGGACGTGAGGCGGGGATATCGTCGCCGTCGAGACCGACGATGAAGTCGCCGACCTGCAGCCCGGCGTGTGCGGCGGCGCTCTCCGGCAGAACCTGAGTGATCCGGACTCCCGTGCGACCTTCCAGCCCCAGCTGCTTGGCCAGCTCGCGCGTGAGGACCTGGACCCGAACGCCCAGCCAGGCCTTGCGGGCCTCGGCAGCGGGCCTCGGAAGCGGGGACGTCCCGACTTCGACGACGGTCATACGGTGCTCGGGGCCGCGGTCGAAGAGCACCAGAATGGGAACGGGCCCGTCTGCGCCTGCGATGAGATGCTCGGTGGCGAGAGCGAGATCGGCCGAGGTAGCGATGGTCTCTTCGCCCACGGCGGCGATGACGTCTCCCGGGGCGATGGGAGGCTTTGCCTCACCGCACGGGCCGCCCGGGCGCACGGTGGTGACGAACACGCCGCTCTTGGCGCGGCGCATCTCCTTCGCCTGGACGAAGGACAGATCGCGGCCAGTCATGCCCCACTCGGGGAATTCACTCTCCCGAGGCTGGGCCGCTTCTCGCTCCTGTGGGCGGACCCGAAGAGTCTGACGCGCGCCGTGACGGAGGACCACAGCATCGACTTCCTCCCCGACGTTCAGGTCAGCGATCGACTGGTTGAGGCCGGGCAACTCCTCTGGATGGCGGACGTGGATGGGATGGCCGGCCAGCGAGATGAGGAGATCACCTGGCTGGAAGCCGGCGCGCTCGGCCGGGGAGTCGGGGATGGTGCCGCTGACCAAGACCCCTCCCTCCTCCTGCTGCGACTTGAGCAGTGGCTGCACCTCGAGGCCGAGCCAGGCGCGGGCGATCTTCCCGGAGATGACCAGTTCCTGGGCGACGCTCAAGGCGAGGTCACCGGGGATGGCGGCCCCGAGCCCGAAGTACATCTCGTTGATGCCGACGACCTCGCCCTCGAGGTTGACCAGCGGCCCGCCGGAACTGCCCGGGCCGATTCTCGCGTCGTGGCCGATCCAGCGCACCATAGACCCGACGTTCTCGCCTTCCAGCTCGAGGGTGAACGGCCAGAGAACGTCGGGCATGACAAGCTGGGTGTTGCTGACGATCCCGAGCGTGACAGACTGAGAGAGCGCGAGGGGGCTGCCCATGGCGAGAACGGGATCGCCAACGCGAACCGCGTCGGAATCGCCGAAGTGGGCGACTGGAAACGACTCGGCCGTTGGCGGGGCTAGCTTGATGACGCTGATGTCAGTGAGAGGATCGGTCCCGACCGGTTCGGCGTCGATCTTCCTCCGATCGGCGAGCGTGCAGGTGATGTGCGCGGCACGTCCGGCGACGTGGTGGTTGGTGATGACATGCCCGTCAGGGGTGAAGATCACGCCGCTGCCAGTCGCCTCGGACTTGATCTCGCGGCCGCCCCGGTAGTCGACCTCAACGACATGGATGCGCACGAGGGCCGGGATGACGGAGGCCGAGGCCTGCGCCACGGCTGTCTTCAACTCCGCGGGCACCGGCTCGGCCTGGGCGAATGCTCCCGCGGTCGCTAAACCGGCGGCGAGAATCGCCACCGCGTTCATGGCACGCTGATTCAGGCTGCGTCCCATACGCCCCTCCCCTCTGGCGGCGCGGCCATCATCGCCGCGACGATCATTCGCCGGATGGCAGGGGCAAGCCTGCTGAGGCCGGGCGCCGCGTCCTACCGATCCGCGCCCGGGAGCCCCTTCCTCAGCACGTTCACGGGCGACCGTTCGTACCCGCGGCGGAGGTAGAAAGATTCGGCGAAGCCGTTCTCCTCGTAGACCATCAGGTTGATCTGTCTGACGCCCAGCTCCCACAGCCGCACCTCGGCGGCCGCGAGAAGTGCGCCCCCGAGGCCGCGGTTGCGGCGGCCCTTCAGCACGGCCAGATGGTAGATCCACCCGCGAAGCCCGTCCCAGGCGCCGATCACCGTGCCGAGGATCTTCCCTTCCTCGCGCCACACGAGGGCGCAGGTGGGGTTGCGCGCGAGCGCCCTCTCGAACCAGTCCCGATCCTCCCCCACATGGGGCCACAGCTCGGCCTCTTCCCACACGCTCGCCACCTCTTCGAAGTCTTCAAGCGTCATCTCAGAGATATGATCCTCCATCGGCTCTCACCTCACTGGAAATGTACTGAAGCCACAGACCTCGCGGCCTGTGGCTTCTAGAAAGGACACCGTCTTCGGACAGCGGTCAGGTAGGTACGTCACGCCACCGGCCACGAGGGAACAGCCCGCGTCGCAGGCTTCGCAGGTATCGCCCATCTCGTGATCGGCGGCGCCAGCCCATGGTGACAGCGAGGATAGCATCTCGACGGAACCCGGTCAACCCACGCCCATCTCAGCCCAGCCGACCATCGACCCTAGTGAGCTATGGATTGACCAAGGTACAACCGGCCAGCTTCGTGCGGGAAACCGGACATTGCCGGGGAAGGTGCGGCCTTTCCCCGCTCGAACGAGCGCTCTAGGTTTGCCTGGGAGATCGAGATCGCTGCTCGCAGACACTCTGTCGTTGCCAGGAGGTGAATCATGCCGGAGTTTCTCAATCCCTTCTCGGGCGTCGTGCCCCGGAAGCTGACCACGAAAGAGCTGATCCGAGCGATTCGGCTGAACATCGCGGCCGAGCACGAGGCAGTGCACGTCTACATGGCCCACGCGGACGCCACCGATGACGCGTTCGCCAGGAAGGTGCTGACCGACATCGCGAACGAGGAGAGGGAGCATATCGGCGAGTTCATGGAACTGCTTCGACGCCTCGCGCCGGATGAGGCCGAGTACCTTGAGGCCGGCCGGCGCGAAGTGGTCGAGATGGCAGAAGGCGACGAAAGCTAAGAGTCAGCGGACGATAGCTTCAGGTCAATCTGGGGAGGGTGGGTCAGCGTGTTGTGGATCAGGCACGAGTGCGCGACGCGCGCCAACGTGCTGATCTGCTCCTTGCGAAGAGCGCGGGGAACGCCGACCGCCACCCGGATCTCACCGATGCGGTGAGGCCGCTCGGCCATCTTCCAGTCGAGATCGATCCTCATTCCTTCGAGATCGATGTCGTGCCGGGTCGAGAAGTAGACCAGAACCGACCCGATGCAAGAGCCGAGGGAGGCCATCAGCAGCTCGGGCGCCGAGGGGTAGGCCTTGCCGATTTCCGAGGACTCGTCACACATGAGCTCCCCGGACTCGACGTGCGTGCAGAAGTGCATTCCTTCTTTCCAGAGAACGGTCGTCCTTGCCATCCCTTCTCCTCCTTCCCTCTGCTTGTGCACCGCGCGGCCGGACTGCGCCTGCCTCATGCTGTCATGTGCCGTTTCTCGGCGCGCCCGCAGTTCCCCTGGCCCGACGCGCCTTAGTGTGGCGCTCGGCACATCGTTGTGTCACGACCTGCACATGGCCTACCCCTGATGGTTTGACCGCGGCCGAGAGCCCGGTAGACTAGACGACAATGGTTACTATTATGGACAGGCCGCGAAGCGAGGGCCCCAAGCTGAGAATGACCCGCCAGCGCCGGGTTCTCTTGGATGCGCTCCGGCAGGCCGAGGGACACCCGACTGCCGACGAGGTCTACCGCACTGTGCGGCGTCGGCTCCCGAGAATCAGCCTAGGAACTGTCTACCGGAACCTGGAGGTCCTCTCCCAGCACGGGCTCGTGCGTAAGATCGAGCTGGGAACTGCGCCCCGGCGCTTCGACGCCGAGGCCACATCGCATTACCACATCCGATGTCTCAGCTGCGGGCGGGTGGACGATGTGGACATGCGCCCCCAGGTCACACTGGAACGTGCCGCTCGCAGCGCAACCGACTACGAAGTCACCGGGCATCGCCTGGACTTCCTGGGGCTATGTCGCCACTGCGTCACACACGGAGACGGGGCTGGCAAGGGCAGCGGGCCAGGGCGACCGAACCAGGGCGGCGCTTGACACCGGGCGAGAGGGATCGCCCAGTGACGAACTCACGGAGGAGCACGATATGCATGATATGACAGCAGCCAATCTCCGCAGCGGGTATGGCGGAGAATCGATGGCCTACATGCGATACATGATCTGGGGCGATAAGGCCGAGGAGGACGGGTTCCTGAACGTCGCACGGCTGTTTCGAGCGATCGCCTACGCCGAGACTACGCATGCCGCCAATCACTTCAGAGCACTGCGGGACGAGGTCGGTCCCTTCCTGGTCCCTTCGATGGCCGGCTTCGGGCTGGGGACCACCTCCCAAAACCTGGAGGGCGCAATCGAGGGCGAGACCTTCGAGATCGACGAGATGTACCCGACCTACCTCGAAACGGCGAAGCAGCAGAAGGAGCGAGCCGCACGGCTCAGCTTCCACTATGCCCTGTCGGCGGAGAAGATTCACGCCGATATGTACACCAAGGCGAAGCAGGCGGTCGAGGGCGGCTCGGATCTGGAGCTGGGGCCGGTACAGGTCTGCGATGTCTGCGGTTACACTGCGGAGGGAGAGATACCGGACAAGTGCCCCATTTGCGCCGCGAAGAGAGACAAGTTCCGCACCTTCGGCTAACTGCTGCGATGAGGCGGTCTGGGCGCGAGCTGCTGGAACTTGCCCGCTAAGCTCTGGGGGGACGAGGGAGACGCGGCTGCGGACATCGTCCTCCAGTGGTTCACGGCCGAGTAGGTCGAGGAAGAGAAGGCCGCCGACGAGATCGTGCAGAAGCTCACACGGATAAAGGAGGCGCCGCACTTGCTTCTGATGGTTGACAATGAGCTCGGCGCACGAGAGGCAGGAAAGGAGCAGTCAGCAGATGAGGGTTCGGTTTAACGCCGATGAAGTGCTGGAGATAGCCGAGCAGATCGAGCGGAACGGCGCGGATTTCTACAAGCGCGCGGCGCAGTTGCAGCGGGATTCCAGTACCAGCGCCATGCTGGAAGAGCTGGCGGCCATGGAGGAGGAGCACGAGAAGACCTTCTCGGAGATGCGAGCGGGACTGACCGATGAAGAGCGCAAAGAGATGACGTATGACCCCGAGGGGGAGCTCCCGCTCTACCTGCGCGCGCTGGCGGACAAGAGCGTCTTCGAGAAGAAGGCGAGGCCCGCCGAGCAGCTCACAGGCAAGGAGAGCGTGGAGGATGTGCTTCGCCTCGCCATTGGGCTGGAGAAGGACTCGATTGTGTTCTATCTCGGCATGGATGACTTCGTGCCTGCGCGTCTCGGAGGGAGGCGCATCGACGATATCGTGAAGGAAGAGATGGGACACATCGCCAGCCTGGGCGATCTCCTCCGCTGCGCCAGTTGACGAAGGAATGACGTCGTCCGCCGGCATCGACCCGCGGACGACGCGAGGAGTATTCTAGTTGGCTACTAGCGTCAAGGACCCATACACAGCAGTGCAGGTGACCGACCGTGTCTACTGGGTCGGAGCCATTGACTGGGGAGTGCGCGACTTCCACGGCTATGCCACGCAACGCGGCAGCACGTACAACGCCTATCTGGTGCTGGCCGACAAGATAGCTCTGGTCGACACCGTCAAGGCGCCCTTCGTCGGCGAGCTGCTGGCCCGTATCGGTTCGGTCGTCGACCCCGGCCGGATCGACTACGTGATATCGAACCATGCCGAGATGGATCATTCGGGGGGCCTGCCGGAGGTGCTCGCGGCCGCGCGGCCGGAGAAGGTGTTCGCCTCGACATTGGGGGTGAAGGCTCTGTCGGAGCACTTCTCCTTGCCCTCAGAGGTGACTGCAGTCAAGGACGGCGAGAGCCTGAGCCTGGGCGGTGCGACGCTTCACTTCGTCGAGGCCCGCATGCTCCACTGGCCCGACAGCATGATGACCTACCTGGCCGAAGACCGGGTGCTGCTGTCCAACGATGCCTTCGGCATGCACCTGGCCTCGAGTCGGCGGTTCGCTGACGAGATCGAGGCGGCCACTCTCGAGCGTGAGGCGGCCAGGTATTATGCCAACATACTGCTGCCTCTTTCGCCATTGGTGGGCAAGTTACTGGAGAAAGTGGGTAAGCTTGGGATAGCCATCGAAGTGGTGGCTCCGAGCCACGGCCCAATCTGGCGGAAGGATTCCGGCCGAGTAGTGGACTGGTATGCAGGATGGGCCGCGGGCAAGGCGAATAGGAAGGCCGTCGTCGCCTATGACAGCATGTGGCAGAGCACGGCGGCGATGGCGCGAGCGATAGGCGATGGCTTGGCCGCGGCCGGAGTCGAGACGCGCGTGATGCCGCTGAGGGAGAGCCATCGGAGCGACGTAGCGACGGAGCTGCTGCAGGCGGGAGCCCTGTTGGTGGGCTCCCCCACGCTGAACAACGGCGTATTCCCGACGGTCGCCGATGCCCTGAGCTATCTCAAAGGCCTTAAGCCGCGCAATCTCGTTGGGGCCGCCTTCGGCTCCTACGGATGGAGCGGCGAGGCCGTAGGGCAGATCGAGGAAGCTCTTCGGGAAATGAAGGTCGAACCCGCGAGCGAGGGCCTGAGGGTCAAGTACGTGCCGGACAGAGAGAGTCTCTCAGAGTGCTCTGCTCTTGGCCGCCGAGTGGCTGAGCACATTCACGCATAGGAGCGCGATCTGATCCTGGCGCGTGTACAGAGGCGGACCTGGGCATCGTGAGGAAGTAGGATCTGCCCGCGCGCGGAGACGCAGCGGATTCTGCGCGCGGCGACCCCGATAGAGGCGCCCCAGCCGTTACTGAGTGTATGCGGACCGCCTGGCGCGCGCCATCCAGACAGCGGTCAGCGACGTCGAACGTTGGAGACACAGGAGTGATCTATGCGGCGTACGGCTGTCCTTAGCGAATCCGGCTTGCGGGAGCTCCTGACGCGAGTCTGCGAGAAGAGTCGCCTGATGGCGCCTGTAGGGCGCGGCAGTACATCCTTCGACTTCGAGTGGATGGATGACCCCGGCAGGGCGCAGCTTGACTACGTGAGGACGGTGCTCCCGCCAAAGAAGGCCTTCCTGCCCCCGCGAGAGGTGCTGCTCGAATTCGACAGAGGTGCACAGCAGGCAGCAAAGCCGCTGCTGGACGACGCGCCGTTCGTCCTGGTCGGCGTTCACCCCTGCGATCTGAAGGCGATCAACCAACTCGATTGGGCCATGGGCCAGCGGCACGGCGTGCCTGATCCGCACTACACGGCCAGGCGCAGTGCGGCCACCATCGTGGGGATCGAGTGCATGCCGGACGAGTATTGCTTCTGCACGTCCGTGGCCAGCGGGGACACCCGCGACGGTGCCGACTTGTTCTTGACGCCGATCGAAGCCGGCTGCCTTGTCGAAGTCCTGACGGAGAAGGGCGATCAACTGCTGAAGCAGTCGGTCGAGGCCCGCGAGGCCACCCCTGAGGAGGAAGCGGCGGCGCGCACACACGCCGACGAGAAGAAGCGGCGAATCACCACAGAGATCGAGGCCGCGATCGACGAGCTTCCGGATCTGCTGGACCCGCGCTACGGCGCCGAGGTCTTCGAGGAGACTGCTGCGCGCTGCTATAGCTGCGGGACGTGCACGAATGTCTGCCCAACCTGCTTCTGCTTCGACGTCGAC
>JALGXV010000396.1 GCA_029821885.1 Candidatus Hebobacteria bacterium | reverse complement strand
TGTCTCTGGATACGAAGACGGCACCTACCATCCCGAGTACTCGGTGGACCGGGGGCAGATGGCCGTCTACATCGCACGCGGGATAGCGGGGGGTGATGACAATGTTCCCTCCTTCGCCGGCGAGCCCACGTTTCCCGATGTAGCCATTGACTTCTGGGCCGTGGACTATGTTGAATACATCGCCGACCCGCGGCGGGCCGTGACCCATGGATACACGGATGGGCTCTATCACCCGGAGATCGTAGTCACCCGCGACCAGATGGCGGTCTACGTGGCGAGGGCTTTCGGGCTGACCGGATAGTGGAGACTGCTCCGGCCGCACATCGGCCCCCCTGCGCCGCGGCGGGAGCGATCCGTCCCCAAGCGCGAACGCCAACGACACCGCGGCAGGAACCGCCCGTTCCCACGTCAAAAGCATGAGGACGTATCCCAACGGAGTCCTGGGCGACCGTGGCTGCCCAGGTCCTGCTCCCGCCGAGCGGCCGTCGCCGCTCGGCGTAAGATGGCCAATGGCTCTGAAGAAGCTGACACTCATCCTGCTACTTATCCCTCTTGTGGCGGCGGCCGGGCTCGCGGTGCTGAGTTCGGGCCAGCTCAAGTACGTGGCGGCAGTGGGAGGCGATGTTGTCGCCGTCGCGACAGCCGACAGTGGCTGGATCACCTGGATGGAGCGCGAGACGGGCGAGGGCAGATTGGTCGCAGTTCGGCACCGCGGCGATCGCGCTCGCGTCCTCCTTAGGGCCGACCATCTCTCCGGGCTTGCCGTTGCGGACGATGGCGTGTTTGTCACGCGCTCACACCAGATCGAACGCGAGCGGCCGGTCGCCGAGCTCCTCCACGTGGACCTGCTCAGCGGCCGCGCCGACCACATCGCAGCGCTGCCATCAGTTGCTGAGGAGATCGTCGCGGGAGACGGCTACGTCTGCTGGCGGGAGCACCGGGGGCCTGCACTCCAAAACGTCCACTTCGTCGCTGCCGCGGCGCCGCTCGACGTGCTCCGGATGTACGACGCCCGCTCCGGGGGGACCCGCACTCTTGCGGTCATCGCTGGCCGCGCGGCCCAGCCTGCCGAAAGTGTCAGTCTCGTCGCGGTGGCGGACGAGCGCGTCTACTGGCTCGAGCGCCGTGAGGGCACGGCCGGCCGGGAGACCCTGATCAGACGCGCGGCGCTTCCGGACGGCGGAGCTGAGACTCTGGCACGAGAACCTGGCTTCCGGCACGCGGCCATCACGAGCGACGCCCTCCTGTGGACCGCTCCCTCTCCGGAGGCGCCAAGAGAGCACTCGTATGCTGCGATCAAGCGTCTCTTCCTACGCGACACCGTGCCGCACGTGATCGCCGACTGGCTTGTCTCCGACGGAGAGCTGCAGGTCGCCAATGGCACCGTCTACTTCCGAGAGCGAACGAGGCTCTGGCGCCTCGGCGACGCGCGGGGCGAACAGCGTGCACGTCCATGGATCGTGCCGGGCGCGGTGAAGACTCGCGTCGTAGGGGATGATGCGTACGTGTTCATGCGCACGAGATCCGGCCTTGCCGTGGGACGAAAGCCCCTAACCTGGCCTGCTCGTCTCTTGCGGATGCTGGGACTGTGAGGGCGCGAGGATGAGTCACACAAGGAGAGATGTCAATCCAGTTGTTGCCCTCCTCGGCATCGTTGCGACGCTAACGGTCGTGCAGGTGCTATTCTGGCGTCAGCTCGCCGGTTCCCCGCCCGAGGAACTGGGCGCGGGGCGGGGGGGACCGCCAGGGGGCAGCAGCGTCGAGGTCCGTGGGGGACGCTCCACTGTGTGGGTAACCACGATGGCCGGCTCCCTCGAGCCAGGCCACCGGGACGGCCCTGCCGGGGAAGCGCGCTTCGACGGTCCGGCAGCGTTGGCCTGCGATAGCGCAGGCGTAGTCTATGTGGCCGACAGCCGGAACCACTGTGTCCGACGCATCACGCCCGGGGGCCTCGTGACCACGCTGGCCGGTGCGGCCGGACAGGCCGGTTCCGCCGACGGTGCGCCGACGGAGGCGCGATTCTCAGGTCCTGCGGGCATCCTGCTCGCAGGCGATGGCTCCCTGCTGGTGGCCGATACCGGGAACCACCGGCTCCGCCGCGTCTTCGAGAGCGGCGAAGTCAGCACCATCGCGGGAGCCGAGACTGCCTGCGACGAAGTTCCGTTTCCCGGTAGGACTCGCGGTCTCCAGCGATGGCACTATCTATGTTGGTGACGCCGGAAACCACTGCGTGCGGCGCATCGGCGTCAGTGGCGAGGTATCGACCGTGCCGACCGAGGGGGACGCGGAGCTGGAAGCCCCCACCCACCTCGCACTCGGCGGGGACGGCCGCCTCTGGGTGGCCGACTCCGCCAGCGGCAGGCTTTGGGTCGGCCCCCCCAGCGGGCCGCTGCGGCCATGGAGCCGCCCAGAGGAGGCACACGAATTCGTTTCTCCGGCAGGGATCGCGTTCGTTCGCGATGAGGGGGGGCGCGCGCGCCTGATGATAGCGGACAGCGGGGCTAACTGCGTGTGGGAGGTGAGCAAAGGCCGGGTCGCGATGC
>JALGXV010000395.1 GCA_029821885.1 Candidatus Hebobacteria bacterium | reverse complement strand
CAGGAGGCGCCGGTGATGCTGGCGGAATCGCCGATGGGAATCGCCCCGAGCTTGCGATAGAGGTCCATCTTCTTCATGCCCATCTCGCCCTCGGGGTGTGTCTCCCAGTGACGCGCCGCCTCCGTCTCCAGCCATTCGTCGATCATCGGGAAGACATCCTGGCCCCGATGGTACATCTTCGTCAGCCAGATGAAGTGATTGACCCCCGGCACCTCGTAGGTGATGTGTTCTCTCTCCAGCCCGAGCACCGACGCGATCTCATACACGGACCCGTCGGCCCCGCACAGCCCGACCATCTTCAGCTCAGGGTACTTGCGGGTGAGGAAGGTGGTGCCGGCCAGCACGGGGTTGGAGATGAGCAGCAGCCAGGCCTCGTGGCAGAGGTCGAGCATGTCCCGCGCGATGCCCTCGAAGAGCTGGAGCTGATAGTAGTTGAGCCAGAAGGGCTCGTCGTAGAGGATGTGATAGCTGCCGCCCCACTTCACGCCGTGCTTCTCGGCGATGAGCCACCCTTCTTTCATCCGCCGCGCGCCGTCCACCAGCGCGGTGCTGATGACGAAGTCCGCGCCGGTGAGCGCTTCCCGGCGATCGAGGGTCTTCTCGAACGTGACCTCGACTCCCATCTGCTCGGCCACGCGGCGGCAGATCACATAGGTGTCGTCGAGCCGATCTTCGTCGATGTCCATGAGGCTGACGAGGCTGCCATGCAGATTGGGCGTGCGACAGAGTGCGCGCACCTGGCTGAGTGTGAAGCTCCCGCTCCCCGCGCCGATGAAGACGATCTTCGGTCGTGCCACTCGTGTGTCTCCTGCCGAGGTGATGGCCCGCGCGACTCCTGGGGACAGCAGCGGGCGGGGATCATTCTACCACAGGGCCCCCGCCCGCCGCCGAACCAACGAGAGGAGGCGGAACTGGCGACGGTCGGCCCGGCCAGCCTCTTGACATGCCGCGCGGGGCGGACTATCATTCACTCGGCTGCCCACAGACAAAACCATACGGTCTGAGCAGGGACTTGTCCGCCTCCGGCGGATACGCACCTCAGCCCATTGCGCGCCTGCCTCGTGCCGCTCTTCTCATCAGAGCGACAGGGAGCAGGCGCGTGGCGCGTTTACTTAGCTAGGCCGAAGGGAGAGAGGGGAATGAGTCTGCCACGGTTGTCTGTCGCGGAGTACTACACTCCCAGAGGAGGGACGACCAATGCGTTTCCGCGAGTATAACCCCGATACGGACCGCGCCGCCGCCCAACGCATCTGGCGCGAGATCGGCTGGATGGATGCAACGGGAGAGGAACTCATCGACCTGTTCCTCACCGGCGGCCGGGCATGGGTGGCGGAGCTGGAGGGCGAGCCCGAGTGCGTGGCCCAGACGATGTCGGCCTCGGTGCGCTACCTGAAGGAGGAGGTGCCGGCAGCCGTCCTCGCCCTCGTCGCCACCAGCCATGTGGCGCGCCAGCAGGGCCTCGCCAAGCGGCTGAGCGCCCATATGCTGGCGCTCGACGCGGCCGACGGCGCACTCCTCTCCCTCGTGGGCTACTTCGATCAGGGCTTCTACAACCACCTCGGCTACGGCAATGGCTCGTATGAGGTCGACTTCGACTTCGATCCGGCCACGCTGATGGTCTCCGACCGTGCGCGCACGCCCCGCCGCTTCACCCGCGACGACTGGGAGAGCCTTCACGCGGCCCACCTCGCCCGCCGTCCCGCACACGGGCGCTGCAACTACACCTCGCCGGTGCACTTCCGCGTCGAGATGCACGGCAAGAACGCCTTCTGCCTGGGGTACTGCGACACTCCCGATGGCTCTCCCAGCCACTGTCTCTGGCTCAACGCCGACGACATGAACGCAGGACCCTACCGCGTGGAGTGGATGGTGTATCGCACGCCGGAGCAGTTCCGCGAGTTGATGGCCCTGCTGCGAAGCTTCGGCGATCAGGTGCGGCTCATCCATCTGCGACAGCCGCCGGGCCTCCAGTTCGAGGACATGCTCAGCCGGCCCTTGCGCCAGCGCTCCATCACGCGCCGGGGGGGCTTCGAGAACGCCGTCCATGCCACGGGCTACTGGCAGGTGCGGCTGCTCGACCTCGCCGGTGCGCTGGCCCACACCCATCTGACGGGCGCGCCGGTACGCTTCAACCTCCTGCTGCGCGATCCCATTGCCGATCTGCTCGATGACGGCGCGCCGTGGCGCGGGATCGGCGGCGAGTACGTCGTGGCGTTTGGGGAGAAGTCTTCCGCGACGCCGGGCCAGGCGGCCGGCCTGCCCCCGCTCACGGCCTCCGTAAATGCGTTCAGCCGGATGTGGTTCGGGGTCCGGGCGGCGAGCGATC
>JALGXV010000394.1 GCA_029821885.1 Candidatus Hebobacteria bacterium | reverse complement strand
GCCCGGGAGTGCCGCCGCCCTGGACGGCGGAGACGGTTGTCGTGCCATACAACGATCCCGATGCTGTCGAGACCGTGTTCGGCTCGCTCGGCGAAGAGATCGCCTGCGTCCTGGTGGAGCCTGTGGCCGGCAATATGGGGGTGGTGCCGCCGGCGGAGGGTTTCCTGGATTCCCTCAGGACTGCGAGCGAGAAGGCCGGGGCTCTGTTGGTGTTCGACGAGGTCATCACAGGATTCCGAGTGCACGCGGGTGGCGCGCAGGCCGCATACGGAGTGACCCCCGACCTCACGATATTGGGCAAGATTCTCGGCGGCGGGTTCCCAATCGGCGCCTTCGGCGGCCGCCGGGACATCATGGACTTGCTGGCTCCATCCGGTCCCGTCTACCAGGCCGGGACGCTCTCCGGGAACCCGGTGGCCTGTGCCGCGGGTCTCGCCACTCTCCGGCTCCTGGAAAGTGAGGCGCCTTACGACATGCTGGAGCAGCGGACGGGCCGTCTCGCCGATGGTTTCAGGGAGGCTGCGCGCGGCGCCGGCGCTTCGGTGCACGTGAATCGCGTCGCGTCGATGCTGACTCTCTTCTTCACAGACCAGATTGTGAGTGACTACGCCACGGCAGCGACCAGTGATCTGAAGCGCTATGCGCGCTTCTTCCATGAGATGCTCGCGCGCGGCGTGTATCTTCCGCCATCCCAATTCGAGTCCATCTTCGTCTCGGCGGCCCACAGCGATGAGGATGTGGAGTTCATCTGTGAGGCCGCGCAGGGCGCTTTGCGCGAGATCGCATCTCGCCAGGGACAGCCGTGTTAGTCCGCGCAATTGCTGGCGGAGAGGCGTAGCCGCCGACAGGGACCGTGGCAGTGACCGGAATCCGAGGACGAAAGGTAAGGAACAAACACGTGGCACTGAAGGACCTTCGCCTTCCCCTAGCCGACCTGATATCACAGGTAGAGGAGGAAGTGCAGCGGGCAGAGATGGAGTTCATGCACGGTGTGGGGGCGGCCCGGCCGAGTCCGCGCACGGCCCGCTGCAGCCGGGTGCAGCCGCTCGTCCTCCTGCTGTCGGCCGAGTGTGGGGCAGGCGCCGGTGCGCGCAGCGTGTCGCTGGCAACGGTCGTCGAGCTCATCCATGCCGCTTCACTGGTGCACGACGGAGTGCTGGACGACGGCATTCGGGAGGGCCGTGCTCCGGCCGGCCGCGTCAAGTCGGCGAACCAAACAGCCGTCCTTCTGGGCGACTACCTCCTCGCGACAGCGTTCAGTGCCCTGGGGGCGGATGGAAACATGGCGTTCCTGTCCGATCTGATGAGCGTCGTCGCGCAGATGTGCGAAGGACAGGTGAACCTCCTTCGATCGAGGGGGAGCTTCATCGCGGCGCCGGACTACCTGGACATCCTCAGAATGAGAGCCGGCAGCCTGACCGCGTTCTGCGCGAAGGCCGGCATGCTCACGGCAGACGGTTCCCGGGAGTGGGCCGATGCCCTCGGCAGGTTTGGCGAGCGATTTGGCGTCGCTTTCCATATCGCCGAAGAGATCCTCGACCTCGTCGGAGACGACTCCGATGGGTCAGCGACGGGACGAGTGTTCGGCCCTGATCGCTGGTTCGTGTTCCCACTGGTGCAGACTGCGCAGGCTGGGAGTGCCGAACGTGCGACGCTGGCAGCGATTGCAGAGAAGGGCGAGTACTCGCCGAAGGACCTGAGTGTGGTGCGCCGGCTCGCAGAGGACACCGGTGCACTCTCCCGATGCTGGGAGATCGTCCACAGCTGGCTCGACGATGCTCTGGAGCACCTCGAGCTGCTGCCAGAGACGGAGGCCAGGACACTCCTCGCCCGAACCGCGACTGATCTCTGCGGCGTGCAGCAGCGCGGTCCCACAGAGCATGTCCGATCTCCGGCGGGATGAGCCGCGGATCGGCCCTTCGTTTCCCGGTGAAAGGAGGCAGGAAGGGGATGTTCCCCGGTGTCCCGGCCGCCGCGCGGCAGACTCCGGCTAGCCGTTCCTGTAGTTGACGCCGAAGCCGCCGCGGGGATAGTCCCATTCGAGGTTGCCGCACTCGGCGCAAGCGACGCGGCAGGCGCCGCACTCGACGCAGCCCTCGAAGAAGACGGTGATCTGGTCGTTCTCCCACCGATACGTGTTAACCGGGCAGATGTAGGTGCACTGCTTAAGCTCGCAGTCGCGGCACTTGGCCGGGTCCTTGATGCTCAGGTGGGACTCGGCATCGGGGCGGAAGCCGTTGAGGTAGAGCTTTTGCTCGAGGGTGAGCTTCTTCACGCGATCGACCTCCACGCCTTGAAGAAGTCGATGGCCATGCGCCAGGGGGTGCG
>JALGXV010000110.1 GCA_029821885.1 Candidatus Hebobacteria bacterium | reverse complement strand
GATCTGTTCGATCGCGTCGTTACGATCCAACTCAATCAGTGGTACTCGGCGACGGACTGCCGCAACATCGCCAAGGCCATCAACAAGGTGCTCTCGGCCTACTGCACGGAGGACGCCTCCGCGACGAAGTGGTCTTGAGTGATGCGTTCGCGGTTCACGGCTGGCAGAATCGCATGACCCTCTACATCGCCGCCTACGACACAGAGCAGGCCGCCTGCCTCGCAGCCTGTCGCCGGATCGTGGAAGTTCACCGCCGGCACGATATGCCCGCGACCTTCTTCATCACTGGCAAAGCACTCGAAGCGAGCGGGCATGAGTACCGGGCGCTGCTAGACGACCCCCTCTTCGAGGTCGCCTCCCACACCTACTCTCACAAGTCGCTGCGAGACCATCCCTTCTGTGGTCCAGCAGTGCCGCTGGCCGAGATCGCCGAGGAGCTATCGGAGGGCAAGCGTTGGGTCGAGCAGGTGTTCGAGCGACCGTGCCTCGGGGTGCGCCCTGGGTGTGGCTTCGAGGAAGGGCTGCGCGGCGCGCCCGAGGTGCTGCAGGCCGTGGCAGGATCTGGGCTTCGCTACGTGAGCAGCATGCTGTGGGGAACGGATTACAGCCTACCTGCTCCGCTCAGCCAGCCCTTCCGGTACTCTGAGGACGGGTTCCCGGGCCTCTGGGAGCTGCCGGCCCACGGCTGGCAGGAGAACCTGTTGAAGGACAACAACCGATGGGGCCCCCGGCGGCTGTCACTGTGGCCACCCGAGATGCCAGAGGCGATCCCGCCGGGCTTCCTCAAGACGCCGGAGGAGGAGTTCGCTCTCAATCGTATCTTCCTCGACCGGGCGGCCGAAGAGTCGCTGGCCTTCGTCTCACTGATCTGGCACCCGTGGTCGCTCGCCGAGTTCGACCCTGATATGGAGATGCTCGAGCTGACGTTCCGACATGTCCGGGACGTCGGGCTTGACGCGTGCACCTACGCGGACCTGCTCGCCAAGCTGGCCGGGCCCACGCTATGATCCTGCATTGCTCGGGCCTCGCACGTCAGCTCAGCCTGCTGCTCCTGCGACACAGATATTGCGCCCCAGGAGTTCCATGATGGCCCAGATGTGCATCAGTACACTCACTGATTCGGACCTCGACCGACTCGCGGATGCAGCACTCACGATATTGGAGCGTGTCGGGGCGATGTACCAGTCCGAAGTCATTCTGGACGCGCTGGAAGCAGTCGGCGCCGAGGTGGATCGGGATAGCCATCGTGCCCGCCTGCCGCGCCGCCTCGTGGAAGACGTGATCCAGCGCCAACAGGTCCGCGCTGGGCGCGAGGAGCCGCCGGCCACACGCCGCGAGCCGGGCCCCCGCGACGGCCCGCTTCCGGGCATCTCTAGCCAGGTCGCGCAGTTCTACTACGACCACGAGCGCGGCGAGCGCCGCGCCGGCAACAGACAGGACCTAGTGCGCATGGTGCAGTTTGGGGATGCCCTGGATGAGCGTCAAGCTGTCGATCACGTCCTGCTCATGCACGAAGAGCCGGCCGCGGTAGAGCCGCTGGAGGCTCTCGTCGTGCTGCTCGAGCACACCGCTCGCCCGGGGCATGTGTACCCGCACTTCGCCGAACAGTTCCCCTACCTACAGGAGATTGGCGAGATCTGCGCGGGCGATCCGCATCGCTTTCTGACTGGCGGCATCTTCATGGTGTCGCCGCTTCGCATGGATCGGCGCGCCTGTGACTACATGGTCGGGATGATACGCCGCGGACTCCCGTGTGGTGTTGGCACGCAACCTATCGGCGGCATCTCAGCGCCCGTCACCCGCGCGGGAGCGGTCGTTGTCGGCGCGGCCGAGATCCTCGCTGGCTGGGCCGCCGCCATGGCGCTCGACCCGGAGGTCGAACTCGCCTGGGGGTGCATCTGTTCCGGCTCCGTGGACATGCCCACAGGCAACGTCACCTTCTGCTCGCCGGAGTCAATGGTACAGGACATCGGCTGCGTGGAGCTCTTCCGCCGCCGCTTCGGCGGCCGCGTAACTGTGGCCGGCGGCTCTGACTACACGAGCGCCAAGTTCCCTGGATATCAAGCGGGGTTCGAGAAGGCCTTCGAGGCGATGGCCGTCTCCGCCTATGCGGGCGGTCATCCGCAGCTCGGCGCCGGCCTGCTCGATTCGGGCAAGATGTTCTCGCCGCTGCAGCTGCTCATAGACCGGGAATTCCAGTCCTTCCTGTGGCGCTTCTCCGCTGGCATGGAGGTCAGCGACGAGCAGATCGCTCTCGACCTCATCGCCTCCGTGGGCTCGGGCATCGGTGCTTCCTACCTGGACTCCGACCATACGCTTCACCGCTACCGCGAGAGCCTATGGTTCCCCGCACTCATGGACCGCGGTGTCTGGCGTGGCGAGCAACAGGAGGAGCACCCCGACGCGCAGCTACTTGAACGCGCTCAGGCACAGTTTCCCGAGGTGATGTCTCGCTATCGGCCGCCCGAAGTCGACCAGGACATGCTGACGAAGGTCCGGCAAGTGGTGGACCGAGCGCGGCGCGAACTCGTGAAGTAGCTGCTCCTCTCCCTCGCGCGGGCATGCACCAAACGGCCCTGTGGACCGCGCCATGCCTGTGTGCGTGTCCCTAGAACAGAGCTTCCACCGTAGTGACCCCCGCGATGGAGGGGAGCACGACCCATTCGCGATCCGCGTCGAAAGAGTCCACGGCCCGCCCGTTGACGAGCGCTCCCGTGAGGCGCGCCTTCTCTGGGTGGCGGAAGCGCACGATCACGTGGCGAGGCGGCTTGCGGGTGGGTGACTCAATCCGCGCGACGATGCGTCGCCCGCCGTCCAAGCTCTGATAGGCCAGGCTCATGGGTCCGAAGTAAGTGGCGGCGTTGCGGATCGCCACTTCCTCCTCGCTGGCGATCCAAGGGCGCGGAAGTCCGCGGCCCAGGTAGAGCGTGTCGCCCACCTCCTGGATGAACATCATCCTCAGCCACATCGCCACCATCGCCTCGTCCGACGTCTTGAAATGATCGCCGGCCCACTCGGACAGAGTGGGGAGCGGGTGCTCGGCCATGGCGCGGATGTCGCGCCGCCAGCAGGCGGCGAATCCGTTGAAGAAGGCGCGCAAGAAGTGCTCTATCTGATCCCGGTAGAGGTATGGCGGCGGGAAGTAGAGCAGGTTGGGCTGCATGCTGAATCCGCCCCGGGAGAACCACTCTCTCTCGAAGCTCTCCAGCGGGTAATTGCAGGGCGCGTCAAGGTAGAGGTTGTCTTCGTAGTCCTGCAGGATCCACGTCGACTCCTGGCTGTTCGGGTCCAGCACGGTTGTGGTCAGACAGATGGCCCCCTCCAACACCTCGCGAATCCATCCGACATCGCGCCCGCGTAGATAGAGCCGGGAGGGGAAGTGCGGAACGTAGCTGCCGTCCCGCAGCCGTACCACCGGGCAACGCGCCATGGACTCACGGTAGCCAGCGAGCAGGTCCTCGCGGTAAGCCTTTGCCTCGCACACGAGGCGCTCGCCCTCGGAATGTCCCACCTCGGCCAGGGCTTGCGCGGCCGCGGCCAGCCCGCGCCAGGTGAGGCAGTTGGTGGAGAGCCAGTAGTAGAAGTCCTTCACGTCCTCGAGCGATCCCGCCGGAAGGAATCCGTACTCCAGCACCTTCGTCCCATCGGAGTCCGTGCGCCGCGTCTGCTGGCGCTCCCGTACCACCCACTCGCACCCGGCCGCCAGCTTGTCTCCTATCCGCCGCAGCCACTCCCCGTCCCCGGTAAAGCGGTAGTGCTCGGCCAGACCCCACAGCACCCATCCATGGTGCTGGTTGTAGTCTCCCATCTCGTAGCCGCCGGACCCGTAGAAGATCCCCTCCTTGCTCTGGAAGTTGCCCGGCAGACCGACCGTCCCCTGGTAGTGGAGGTACGTCTCGAGGTGTCGTTGCGCCTCATCGTGGAAGCCGCGGCGGTCCAGCTCCATGATCTGCATGGTCACTTCATTCGAGTAGTTGCCGTAGTTGAACGAGCTGACCCGGCCCATGATCCGCTCGGAGCCCACCTCGTGGTCATCGTTTGTCAGAATGTGAGTCAGATGGCTCCGGTAGAAGTCGGTGATATCCTGATCGGGGACCACGATCTCGGCGGCCCGTGCGACGCGCTGTTCCCAGTAGCTCAGCATCTCCGCGCGGGCAACCTCGAAGTCCGTGCCCTGCAGAGACTCGACTTCCGCGGAGTCCAGGTCGCAGACGAAGGGGATCTTCAGGACCAGAGAATGGCTCTCACCCGGCCCCAGGTCCACGGAGTAGACGAGATCGTCCCCGGCCTGAGCCAGCTCCCCCTTGCCGCCGGCATCGACGATCATGCGCAGATGCTCTCTGGGTGCCGCCGACCAGATCGCGTCGCCCCTGGCCGCGAGCTGCTCGCGATAGAGCGGAGTCTGCTGACCTCCCAGGATATAGCCCGCGCTTGCTCCGTCCGGGTAGGCGACCATGGCCAACGGCTGTGAGAGAGTGGTCATCGCCGGGCCGTTGTTGGTGAAGGTGAGTCGGCAGAAACACGCGATCGGCGCGTCGGCCGCAATGGGGCCGGCGAGGATGCTCTGCGCCACTGGCGTTGCGAAGACCTCCTGCTGCACGTCGAGGCCGCCGCGCGAGAACCGCTGCGCGAGCACTGGGAGATGGTTCTGTGCCACACGGCGGCCGATGGGGAGCCATCCATCCCAGCCCAGGCGGAGCCCAAAGCCTCCACCCTCCCATCCCAGCCGCTCCGTGTCAGCGCCCGGCACGCGACGAACGAAGCCCACCAGCGCGAAGATCTCCCCGGTGGGCGCGACGCCAAACTTCTGGCGCCCACCCTCGCAGCCGACGATGAAATGCATCGGCTCCTTCGGTGGCTGCTCGCGCATCGCCCGTGCCAGGCTCTGCTCCGGCTGCTGGGCAATCGCGTCATAACGAGTCACACCGGTTGGGCGCGAAGCGAACTCGTTGTAGCTGAGCCGCCAGCCGGTCTCGCTGACCAGAACGCCGAAGTCGGGTATCCAGATGGGCTCCCCGCCGTCAAGGTCCTCCGGCCGGAACGACACGGTGAAGGCGGAGGTGCGAAGCGTGATCACGGTGTGATCTTCAGACAGCGGCCCGGGGGTCGCGCACGCCACCCGCAGGTGAAGCCGGGGCTCGCCCTGCTCCGGGCGGTGCACGCTCTCAAGCACCCCGTTATACACCTCCGCGGTGTCGTCCCACTCCGGCGCGGCGGCCTGCCCACAGCCCAACTCTACCGTGATCGCGCGGCGCCGCAAGCGGGTATCAGTGAAGACAGCGATCCGGGAAACCGGGGGGCTACCCTCGGGAAGGCGAATCTGGAGCTGCATCGTCTGGCGGAAGCGAACGTTGTACTCCTTTCGCAGCTCGGGGTGCTCGCGGCGGCCAAGGGGAGCGAACCTGGCGGTGATCGCTTGCCCCGTCGCCCGCGCCGTGGAATCGGCCTTGCGCCACTCGCCGTTGAACCAATCGTCCCGCGGCTTCCAGCCGAAGGAGCCGATGCTGCCCTGACCGAGGTCGGCGAGCGTCAGGCGCTCCTCCGGCCAGTGGTCCTTCCAGTAGTAGATCCCAATGTCACGGGGCGGCGGGAGCGGCTCCCCCTCTGCGGAGTGCAGCTCGATCCGGTGTATCTGCCGGGGCTCCTCCCAACGGAACGTGAGAGTGCCGCCCTCCTGCTCTTGCCGATACGCGAACGGCGCGATGTCAAGCCTCATAGTCAGCCTTCTCCAGTGGGGATCAGCCCTCTTGATAGTCGAGCATGGGATGCGAGAGCGCCCATTGCTGGGCCGCCTTGGCGATGCCGTGCACCTCCCCCTCCTGCTCGGAAGAGAGAGGCCTGGGATGATGAGTCGCCAGAATCTCCCGCGCCCGTTCGTTCGCTCGCTGGCGCATGTCTTTTCCGCCAGCGGCCATCCACCCCGGATAGGTCTCACGGTTGGTGATCTTCGGGAACCAGAACTCCTTGCGCAGGTGCTTTGCAGTATGGTCGTGGCCCAGGAAGTTGCCGCCGGGGCCGACCTCCCGCAGCACCTCCAGTGCCAGCGTGTCCTCGTTTACCTCCACGCCGCGCGTGACGCGGAAGGCTGCGCCGAGAATCTCATCATCGATCACGCACTGCTCGTAGGAGGCGAGCAGCATCTGCTCCATCATTCCCACGGAGAGGTGGATGAAGTTCGTGCCGGCCAGCGCGTTGGTGAGCACTTGAAGCGCGCGCTCGTAGCCGGCTTGCGCGTCGGGAACGGTGGCCTCTATGCCGGTGCCGCCCTGGAACGGAAGACCGTAGAAGCGCGCCATCTGCGCGGTGGCCGCGTGGAGCAGGTTCGCCTCCGGGGCGGCCCCCGAGTACTGGCCATTCGTCATGTTGAAGATGCCGGAGGCGATGGAGAAGATGCAGGGGCAGCCCGGATTGACGAGCTGGGCGAGAGTGACGCCGCAGAGCACGTTCGCGCACTCCTCCACCAGGGCGCCGGCGATGGTGACCGGGGCCGTCGCCCCCACCATCGTATCCACCTCGATGTACAGAGGGATGCCGAGTCTCGCCGCCTCCATCAGCTCCTCGACCCGCTCCGCCGTCTGCACAAGCGGACTGATAAGGCAGCAGACGATGGTAAAGATGGGCCGGCGGCTCACCTCCTCCGTGCTTCCCTGGATGACCGCGGCCATCTCCACCTGGTCGCGAATGCTGTGCCCTCCCTGGCCTTGGGAGTAGAAGTTGCGCGTGGTATGTGCCACTACGTTCGCGAACATGATGCGCTCGAAGCCCGGCTGCGGGATGTCCTGGGGAACCACCAGAGAGTGCATGATATGCAGGTTCTCCAGCCCGTCCTGAAGCCTGGTCAGGTCCACTAGGTCCTGGAGGGTGGCCTTCCGCCTCGCCCCCTCCAGGTCGAGCACCTCCAGGGCACACGACCCTCCGATCGTGTAGACGCGCTCGAGGTCAACGCTCACGTCCCATTCCGTCGACTTGCCATAGAGCGTGAAGCAGCTGGGGGCGGTGTCCAGCGCGCGGCGCAGGACATGCTCCGGGATGAAGACGATTCGCCGGTCGAAGTCCACCCGACACCCGTGGTCTCGAAACAGCGCCAGAGCCGGTGGATACTCCACCCTCACCCCCACCTCCGTCAGCGCGGCCAAGGTGGCGGAGTGCACCTTGCCGATGTCGTCTTCGGACAGCACTGCGAGCTGGCCTCCAGTCAGGCAAGGGATTGACACGTGAGTCGCCTCCTTGTCATGGGGTCTGCAACCTCGCCTTCTCCTGTCACCCGTATGTGCGGCTGCAGGCGGCGGGCGCGAGCAAAGCCACCCTGAGCACGTTCTGCGCGCGCACGGGCAGACTCCTTTCCATATGACGTGAGACAGGCTGCGGGTGTCGAGCGCCCGGCGAGGGACACCCAGCCCTCCAGGTCGAAGACAGTGAACCGGCATCGCCGCATTCGGCGGCACGGCCTTTCAGAGGGACATGCGTCCCTTGCCGTCCGCCTGAGGCGAGCACACCCAGCCGAGCTGTCGGAAGGAGATGTGATGAGCGACTTCATGGAGATCCAGCCTTCGGACTGTCACGTCCACGTATGGGGCCTTGACGGCGTTCCCGACCTGATGGAGATAGTCAGCGCGTCGGGGCTGCGCAGCGTCACCATACTCTCGGCCGCACTCATGGGCGACAAGAGCTTGAACCAGAACTGCGTCGGGCTGCTGGCGAAGGCGCTCCACCCGGGAACGATCTACTCGTTCGGATGCCTCTGGCATCCGCGGACCGGCACGGTGCAGGACCCGCTGAGCTACGAAGAACAGGCGCGCGGGCTGATCGAGGCCGGGTGTGATGGGATGAAGATGCTCGAGGGCAAGCCGACAGAGAGGAAGGCGCTGGAGGAGCCCCTGGACTCGCCGGACTACGACGCGTATTACGCGTATCTCGAGACGCAGGACATTCCCGTCCTCTACCATGTCGCCGACCCGGAGACATTCTGGGACCCGGACGCGCCGAAGGAGATCCGCGAGGGGCCTTGGTTCTACGGCGGCGGAGGCTACCCGAGCAAAGAGCAGATCTATCGAGAGATGGAACACGTGCTGGAGAAGTTCCCGAAGCTGCGCGTCGTGTTCGCGCACTTCTATTTCCTCTCGGCCGATCCCGACAGGGCGGCGGCCTTCCTCGAGAAGTACCCCAATACCAGCCTCGATCTGACGCCGGGCGGGGAGATGTACTGGAACTTCTCGAAGGACCCCGAGCGGTGGCGCCAGTTCTTCATCAAGTATCAAGACCGTATCTTGTTCGGGACGGACAACATGGCCGGCAGTGGGGCCTACGAGATGACCAAGGATGATGCCGTCGCCAAGATTCGGGGGATGCGGACGTTCCTGGAGACGAACCGAACCTTCCAGTGGCTCGGCGGACAGCAGCACGGGCTTGGCCTGGAGCCGAACGTTCTGTCCAAGATATACTGCGGCAACTTCGGCCGGTTCGCCGGCCGCGCGCCCAAGGCCGTGGATGTCGCACGCACGATCGACCAGTGCCAGCGCGCCATCGAGCTGGCCCGAACGAGCCCGGAGCAGGACGAGATCATACCGGAGCTGGAGGTGATTGAGGGCAAGCTTCGGGGACTGCAAAGAGCGAAAGCCACCTAGCTATGGAGGGGTAACTCCTGAGCGCCCTCTCGGCTTGCATGCGCGCGGGCGGCGGAAAGCCTCTCGACACGCATCAACCGAAATGGATGATTCCAAACTGGAGGACGTAAGTGGCAGCCACCAAGATCGTGATTATCGGAGCGGGAAGCTCGGACTTCGGCCCGGGGATGGTCGCGGACATCATGACGAACCCCTCGCTCGCGGGCAGCACGATTTCACTTGTGGACATCGATGCCGAAGCCTTGCGCCTGATGAAGGCTGTGGCGAAACGGATGAAGGCCGAATGGGGCACCGAGGTGAGAATCGAGGCCACGGTCGACCGAAAGCGCGCGCTGCCCGAAGCGGAGTTCGTACTGGTGGCCGTGGAAGCGGAACGTCTGAAGCGCTGGGCGATGGACTGGCAGATTCCGATGAAGCACGGGCTCAGACAGCCGCTGGGCGAGAACGGCGGGCCGGCCGGTCTCGCGCACTGCGCGCGGACCATCGGCATCGTGATGGGAATATGTGAGGACATGCGCAAGCTCTGCCCGGAGGCGTGGTTCTTCAACTTCACGAACCCCGTGCCGAGAGTCGCCCTGGCGGCTGGGCCGGATTCAGCAATGTCAGCCGGCTTCTCGACATCCCGCAGGAGGATCTGGACATAAAGGCGGCGGGGCTGAACCACTTCACGTGGATGCTCGACATCAGAAGGAAGTCCACGGCCGAGGACCTCTACCCCGCGCTCCGGCGAAAGCTCAAGCGCTGGCCGGCCGGCTTCGAGCCGCTGACACGGGATGTGTTCGAAGTCACCGGCGTCTTCCCCGCGCCCGGCGATTCCCACATGGCCGAGTACCTGCCGTGGGTGTGTGACCCCCAGCGCGAGCCGTGGGAGAAGTACGAGCTCGACCCGCCCGACTTCGTGCATTCGAAAAAGCGTCTCGACGAGATCCATCGCCGAGACGCGAAAGAGAGGTTCCAGAGGTTGGCATCGGGCGAAATGCCCCTGGACGACTA
>JALGXV010000109.1 GCA_029821885.1 Candidatus Hebobacteria bacterium | reverse complement strand
AGTACCCTACGACGCCTCCGCGCGGGCCGGCGAGCGCATCACCGGAGTTCGCGTACTTCAGCACCTGGACCTTGTCCGCACCGAGGATCTCGGCCGCCATCAACACAGTCTTGACTGGCCCCTCGCCACACAGGCATGTCGACAGCCCAGGCACGCCTTGAGCCATCAGCTTCTTCGTGGTGGCCGCCACTTCTCCGGCGTCCGTCGTCTGAATGGCTCGCAGTGTCTCCTTGTCAACTCGCACGGCATCATCGTAGGCCGGGTAGTGAGACATATCGCTGCTGGCGACGAGGAGCACGCGTCGATCCTCCGCCAATTCGGCGAGCGCCCGCGCAAGCGAGGCGCAATTCTCTTGCGAGAAGTCGGCCATCAAGATGGGCAGAAGACGAAAGTCTCCCAGTACCTCTTGCAGGAACGGGAGCTGCACCTCGATGGAGTGCTCCGGGTCGTGAGCCGCATCGTTTACCCGGGCGCCCGGGTAGGACTTGGTGATGGCCTGAGCTGCGACGCCGTCCACACTCACTCGGCCGAGCGGGGTGAACCACTCGTCGAGTCCGCTCAGCGCGGCGCCTTCGAGCCGGACTCTGTGGCTCGGGCCGACGATGGCTACCGTGTCATAGCTGCCCCCCTGCAAAGAGCGGTAGGCGTGTCCGGCCACGCGTCCGCTGTACGAGTATCCTGCGTGCGGTACGATAAGGGCGACGAGATCGCCTACGGGCCGAGGGATCTGCGCCTCTTCGAGGTAGGTCCGCACCGCGCTGCGGAGCTGTGCGCTTCGAGACGGGTAGAAGGTCCCCATCACGGCCGGGGCCCGCACCGTGGCTGGGGCACGGTCGGCGGCAAGGGCACGCACCGTGTGCCGCGGCATGGCCCGCACGACGATGACTCCGACCGCGACGAGGATTCCGGCGATGAGCACCACGACCTGAGAAGGCCGTTTCATTCCAACCCCTCCCGGCTATGAGTTCGTCCGAGGTGCGGCCAAATCCTGCGTCCGCAGCCGACGAAGGCGAGTGCCGAAGTAAGGTCCACGTGGTGCCGGCAGGGGCGCAACCGCACTGCGTGAAACTCCCTGTCCATCGCGGCGGTAGGGCCCAGAAGGGAGATTGCCACGGCGCGGTTGGTGTTTCCGGCGGGATTCGTCTGGGGCGCGGCGACCGCCTCGTACCAGGTGGGCGGAGGGCTACACGAAGTGCTTTGGGATCACTCGCGTGGACTACGAGATCCTCCAGCGGACCCTGAAGCTAAGCGGAGAATGGTACGCTGGCGTGGCGCGCACGAACGTGCTGGAAACGGAAGTCTGACCCCAGGCCGAGCGTCGAGTCGTCTCCCTGTCAGATCCGCCGTCGGGCGTTCGAGCCCTGCCTGGGGGGTCCTGCTGCCGGTGGCGGCGAGGCCAGACGGCCGGCACGAGTCCTGTGGTAGGCCTGGAGATGATCAGGAAATACATGTGGATGATAAGGCCTCGCAATGAACAGCAGCCGTGTTTCTGGTAGACTATAGGGTAGAACTGACCGTTGGACGCTAACGCGACTGGGTCTGTCCGCTGCCCATGGGCGAACAGTTTGGTGTGGCCCTTGGCGAGCGCAGAGAGGCCCAGACGAGGTATCGCCGAGTTCCGGCCCAGTAGCCGCGTGCAACCGGATTCGCCCACTCAGCACGATTCTCTGGGCCGGAGTTCTTCTTGTCCTCCGGCAGGACCCAGCCCCCCCGTGCGCTAGAGCGTGCGGCCGACATACGGCGTGGTCCAGCCGCCCTCCGCGTTCTCGTCGCACAGTCGTGTCGCGACTCGCCGAGCCGTATTCCGAGGTGCGCCCGTGGCGTCCTGCAGAGCCGTCAGCCGGTCGAGCTCCTGGATGACCTTCCTGGGGTCAAGCTTCCGCGGCTCCGGCCCAACGATCCGCCGGAAGTTGTCCGCGTAGATCTTCTTCAGCACCTTCTCCGGCAGAGCGATGCCCCGCATCATCGTGCGGTGGTCCGGCCAGAAGAGCCGCTCGTCCGTAGGCACGTGGAACTCCTCCTCCGTCTCGAGGAAGTTGCGGACGACCCAAATACGCGACAGCAATCCGCCTGGCGCGAAGTCCGTGCCGAAGATGATCCGGTCCTGGTACTTCAGGAAGAAACCCCGCGCCTCGTCCGGGCGCTTTGTGAAGTTGTGGAGCATCTCTATTCCTGGCGCGAGGTCAAAGCAGACGTTCGGGTAACGGTCCAGGCACGCCGCTGCGCGAGGGAGGTCATCGGACAGGAAGTAGAAGTGAGCGAAGATGATTGTGAGAGTTGGGTGCTTCTCCAGCACTCGCTCACATTCGCCGTATATGGACTCCTTCGTCGGGAAGGAATCGTCGTAGAGCCAGCCGGGGCCCTTCGCCCACTCCGGAGCTTGCTCCGGGTCCCAGAACTCCTCTGGGTCGTTCACGTGCCACAGCACCGGGAAATGCCGCTCCGCCAGGCGTGCGAAGTACTCGTCGTATATCACTGAATCGAGGGCCAGCCCGGAAGTCTTACGGTAGTTCGGCTTCCCGTTGAGCATCTTGATGCCGTCGCAGCCAACTTCTGCCAGCCGGTCGACCTGCTCGGCAAGTGAGTAGGTGAGTCTGTGGTCGACGTCTCGCGCCACGGCCGCATAGTCCAGCCCGGGGAAAAGGTACACCGTGCTCGGATGCTTCGCCTTGGCGTAGAGACCCTCGGGGTTTGCGTTGGATCGCCCCGGGAAGCTGCTGATCAGCACACAGGTCTGATCGATGCCCCCGGCCCTCTGATGCTCGATCATGCCATCGATGGCGTCGAGGTCCTCGCCCCCGAAGTGGGAATGGCAGTCAATGATGTGAAGGTCGGCCAGTTCGGCAATGTCCATGGGATCCTCCTTGTCGAAGGGGTGTGGATGTGCGCTCGACACATGCTCTTCCTCGCCGGGGTGCGAGTTCCTCGGCGACCTGCAGGTCGAGGCAGGGCCCCAGGTCCGGCAGCTAGCGTGCGCGCTCCCGGTAGGTGCGGGGCGTGCAGCCATAGTGCCTGACGAAGGTCCGATGGAAGTGGCTGGCGTCGACGAAGCCGGCCCTCTGAGCGATTGCCTCGACAGTGAGATCGGAAGCCAGTAAACGATGGGCCGCGTAGCCGAGACGGGCACGGAGCGAAAACTGCCCGAAGCTTGTCCCCATGGTCTGCCGAAACACGGCGCCGAAGCGGGACCGGCTCAGGCCGCAGGCGGCGGCCGCTTCTCGCACCGTGACGGAGCCCGGCCTTCGCTCTTGTATCAGAGCAACGGCAGGCATGATCCGACTGAGGTCCGTCGCGCTCACCCGTGAGGTGTCAACTGACGCCGACGGCGGGGACCAGTTCCTGCAGAGCACGAACAGGAGACGTATCAGACCGAACCGCAGGGCCGTCAACCACCCTCGCTCCTGTTCGGAGATCTCCCTCGCCAGCTCTCGCCCGAGCGCCAAGGTGTGTGCTCTCAGAGCGGCGTCTCTGACCCAGGGACGATGCTGAGGCGGTGCCGCGAAGGGGCTGAGCCAGGAGAACTCCCCGAGTCGCTCTTCGCCCAGGAACTCGGGCAGGAAGACCAGTACGACGTTCTCGGTGTCTGGCACCGCCGCCCTCCAGGCGTGCGGTTCCCACATCGGCTGAAGCCACGCGTCCCCTGCCGTCAGATCAAGCGCCCAATTCGGGTAGTGACGCTCTTGTCTGCCCCGGAGCACGACGCCGACCTCAATCCCCTCGTGAAGGTCAACTCGAAGCTGACTTGGCCGAGGATGGGTCCTGACAGTTGGGTAGACAGGGGTGTCCGGGCCCAGTGGGTACTCGTGCCAGGTGGCGCGCAGCACCCAGTCGGAATCGGTCCCTGGCTGGCGCTGGCGAGCACGCATGTGTAGGCCAATCTTACAAGAGTTCAGTCCACTTATGCAATGACTCGAGATCGCAGTTCAGCTATTCTCCCTGGCGAAGCAGGCTGGGCCGACGGCCCAGCCATGCGCAAGAAGCGAAGCAGAGGCAACTACAAACAAACCGATAAGTACCAGCGATCCGCAGTGGCGGACGCTGCTAGGATGCCGTGACCTCCTCCATTACGGCGGCGAGTTCCGGCCCCGGGTGTAGGCTTGTACCTTATCTCCCACGGTCAGCTTGGTCTCCGGGGCCGGAACTCGGACATTCATTGGGCTCATTGCGTGCCCCGCGGACGCGGAGTCTGGCCCCCGCGCCTTCCCTGCATCTCCCACTCGCTGGCCTACAGTGACCCCGCGCACTTCAGCCACTCGTTCAGCCGCGCCACCGGCATGTCGCCCCGTGCCTATAGGCGGAGGATGGGGATGCCGTAGGCGTGGGCGGGGCCGGTCACCCGTGTCCCTCGGCCGCGCGGACCAGCCCGGACGGCCGCCTCCTCAGCCCGATCGGAACCGTATGATGGCGATCCCGTAGACCCCGACCTCTGGAACTGTGAAAGCGGCCCGAGCCCCGGACGTCCTCACGTCGAGGGCCTGGGCTATCCCATCGAGAGCGTGCCACTCCGCGCGGTCAACAGAGCGGCCGTTGAGCGCGGCTGACATGCGGACTTTCGCGGCCGGCGTGGCCCTGCCCGCCAGATCCACGGCATAGTTGACGGCGTGGAGGATGAGGTCATTGCTGCCGGGGCGACGCATGGCGCTTATCTCGACGCTGGAGTCGCCGTGCCTGCGGGCCGTCAGCGCATCACCGGCGGCAGTTTCCACCGCCGCCACCACCCGGTTCATCGTCGGCTTCAGCTGCTCGGACCACTCTCCCCGCGCCCAGCGAGCGTGCCGCGCGTCATCCGGCTCGCGGTCCACGGTGGCGTTGTCCCTTTCCACTGTCTGGGGGTCGACCGGGACATCCGTAAACCGGGCAGTTCTCGCCGGGCCGGCCGCCGGTCCGGGCCCGCCCCTGAGGTCGAGCACACCCACCTCGCCAAACGCGATTGCAGTGCCGCCGTCCGCCGCGTAGTCCACCAGTGCCGCGTAGGCCTGCTCGCCGAGCACGGCAGTATTGGGCAGCACCACGGCGTGGTACTGGGCGAGCTTCTCCGGACGCAGGTCGCGAGGCGCGAGCATCTCGTGGGCGATGCCGGCATCGGCCAGCGTACGTGATACCTCCAGGTGATAGCTGTAGCGGCCGTAGTAGCACGGCTGCAGCGAGGCCACCACCGCGATATCGCTCGCCATCTCGGCGCCGACGAGGTCGGGCTCGACGCGTTTCAGGAGATCGTAGATTGTCTTCGCCGCGCGATGAACGGGCTCTGTGTGTCTGGCCTCCACGCGGCGGAAGACCGTGTGGTTCGCGAAGGCCTCCGCCATCGCCAGGCGCTGGATGTTGAAAAGAGCGCCCTCGGTCGGGACGGGATTCGGCGTCTGCGGGTAGTATGTGTAGCTAGTTGCAGCGTGCGTCCGGCTGGATGCCGCAAGGACCCGGATGAGCGGCGCTATTGAGGTCCGGACCCCGTCACGGGTCCCGGGCGTGTTGCGTTGACCTCGCTCCGGGCTCTCGGTGCCGGTCGCCAGCTCGCTGTAGAGGAACGTGTCTACCATGCCGGCGAGCTGGATGTCACTGCCGTTCAGGGCTGCGCTCTGGAATCCAAAGCCGCCCCAGAGGTTGCCCGCGATGATGAAGTCCGGGTCTCGCTTTCGAGCGTGATCGCGCAGATACCGATGGAACTCGGCCTCGCTTGCCCCCTGAAACAGGACAGTCTCGGGCCAGAGCGCGCCGTTGCGATCCGCCGCGGGATACGCCCGAGCCAGCTCCTCGATTCCGAACCTCTGCTTCAGTTCGTCCGCCGTGTAGCGCGACGCCAGGAAGTCGCGGAAGCACCTGATCGAGGCCGTCGAGTGGGCCTGCATCAACTCGGAGTGATCGAGGTAGATGCCCCGTATGCCCGCCTCCAGCAGGATGTTGATGATGCCTGCCATGTACTGGCGGAAGGCGGGGCTGTGCGGGCAGCCGCGCACTTCGTAGTGCCGCTCGTCCGGCGCCTCCGGTGGGATCCACACGTGTCCACCGTAGACACCATCGGCACCCCGCTGCAGCCATTCCGATGGTTCTTCCTCGGGGCGCGGCCCGTAGAAGTCCGCGTACCGGTCCCACCAGCCCTGGTCGCGCCATACCTCCGACATGATCCATCCGGCTGGGTCGGCCTCTCGCGAAGTGGAGACATTCTGACTCACGTAGGCGATGACAGTGATGCCGTTCTCGGCGGCCTTGCGCGTGTATTCCTGAAGACGCCTCAGCCGCTCGTCGAATTCCTCCCGTTCGATCCGGAAAGGGTGCCCATGTGTGAAGCTCATAGGGTGGATGATCGAGAACGTGCCGCCATGTGCGACGATCTCATCGACATCTTGCGAGCAGAAGAGGCGCATCCGCCCGAAGAGGAGCGGATCGGGTGGGGTCTTGCTCTCGTAGGTGCTGTGGGCACGCTCCACGAGCTGCGCAATGGTGGCACCCAGGCCTGAGTCTTCCGTCATCGAACAGCCCTCCAATCGGGTCTCGTGTAAGGGAGCGGCCGGCTGCCAGTCCTGTGCGCATGCCTCAGCCGCAGCTCATGCCAGCGTTCTGCACGGTACAGAGGCGTCCTTTTCCCCAGGATGGAGGCCGGTGGCGGATCAGCCTGCAGACTCCAAGCACGGCCTAGTGGCCCGCGCGCAGGCAGGGATTTCCGGCCTCGGGGCGGATTAATGTGACACTGAGGTAGAACGCAACAGAGAGGGGCTGGCATGATGCAGACAGCAATCTCGTTCGTGCGCACCAGGCCGCAGTTCGGCAGGCTCGCGCTGCTCCTGGGCTTTCTCTTGATGGCGGGCACGGCGGCCCTGTCGCCGTCGACGCGGGCTGCCGCGGCTCAGCAGCAGGCGGATACGGCCACCTATGAGATCTTCCTGCTGCGCTCAAACGGCAGGCCAGCGGCAAAGGCCGTTCTGCGGGTGATGGCGGAGGAGTCGGAGCTGCCTGCCATGACCGCCGACGACCTCGGCAGAGCGAAGATCGAGGGTCTGCCCCCCGGCGAGTCCGCGTTCTTTCTGGCCTCAAGCGCCGATGGAAGAGAGAAGGCATTCATGCCCGTTCTCGTCGTGCCAGAGGGAACGGAGCGAACGACGCTCAGGCTCTATCCGGCAGGGGTCGTGAGGGGTGAGCTCCTGGACGAGATGGGCCGGCCGGCCTCAGAGGTGACCGTCAGCCTGTCCGGATGGGAGTGGCTCCAGGAGCCCGAGCCGGCGGGATCGTCTGTCACGAACGAGATAGGACGCTTTGAGATCGGAGGCCTTATCGCCGGAGCGTACTACACGGTGAATGCATCTGAGGAATCGGCGCCAGGCCCCGGTCGCACGTGGCGCAGCAGCCCTTTCAGAACAGTTGGCTGGGACGGCTGGTACGACGTGGGCATACTCCTGCCGGAGGGGGAGGAGCGCGAGCTGGAACGCCCGGAAGGTGAGGCGGCAGACGCCATCGCCAGCGGCTGCGATGACGAGTGGTTTGACCTACACAACCGGGAATGGCGGCCGGCCGTCGAGACCTACGATCCCAATCGCGCCTGGGCCCCCGCGCCCGAGGGTGCCATGTGGATATGGCGGGCGGGACGGCCCGATCCCGCGACCGAACGGTATGGGGCCACGGTCGAGTTTCGGAAGCTGTTCTCGGTGGGACCCAGCGAGCGGAGAGTGGCCGGATACTTGACGATCGCGGCAGACGACTACGCGGCCGTGCGGTTGAATGGCCAATGGGTCGGGCAGACGAATCAGTTCATGCGCACGGTGAGCATAGTCGTGTCGTCCGAGCTTATGCGTGCGGGAGAGAACGAACTTCGCTTCACCGTACGCAATATCCCGAGCATGAGGCGTGACTTCTACAACCCAACAGGTGTGGCCTACAGGCTTGAGCTGATCGAAGTCTCCGAGTAGCGGACGATGCGGAGTCGAGCTGATCGGGCGGGGAGCGCACAGAGCGGCCCCCCGCCCGCCCATTCGGACCCCCACACCGTGTTTCGACCGGCCCTTGACAGGATGTCCGCAGCCGCATATGCTACTAACAATGCATTAGTAGATACCCGGAAGGCGGCAACCATGCGGAGGGGCTTGCCCCGGAAGTTCGGTGAGTTGGAGCTTCAGATTCTGAACGTGCTGTGGGAGCGTGGACCCTCGAGGGTGAGGGAGGTGCTGGACGCGCTCCTCGTCAGACCGAGGCCCGCCTATACCACAGTGCTCACGATGATGCGGCTCATGCACGAAAAGGGCTACCTCGACCGTCGGCAACAGGGCAGGGCGCATGTCTACCATACCAAGCTCCGAGAGGGGCCGACGAAGCGAAGCCTGCTCCGGCAGCTTGTGGGGACCGCATTTCGCGGGTCGGCCGAGGCGGCGGTCGTGGGGCTGCTCGAGGATGAGGCGCTGTCTGGGGGAGAGCTCGCTCGTATCAAGAAGCTCATCGACCAGAAGGAGAAGGGAGGCTAGCCATGGGCGCGCTGAGGGGGATGGTTGACTCGTGGGGCGCATTAGCAGTGGCCGTTGCCTGGCAGCTTGCCGCCCTTGCGGTGGTGGCGTGGCTGTGTGAAACGCTGTTCCGGCTACGCCACGCGCGGGCAAGGCACTCCCTTTGGTGGTTCGTGCTGGTAGCGCCGCTGCTGCTCGCGCCGGGGCGAATGATGCTGGAGCGGAGGGACGCGGTGGTGCGGGTGGCCGCACCGGAGGCGGTGGTCCGAGTGGTCAGGTTCGAGACGCCAGGGATTGAGCGTCCGAGGGCCGCGCCGTCCCTCGTCGACACCGGTCCGGTGGCGAGGGAGTCGGCACGGCCCGTCGCCTCGTGGTGGGACGGGCCTCCGCTCACATATGCACTCGGCGCGGCCTGGGTTCTTGGCTGTGTTTCGCTTGCGCTTCGGCTCTTTGTGGGGCACCTTCGCGTGCGCAGGATGATCGCGGACAGCCAACCGGTGGCGGGCGAGGCCGCTCTGAAGGCGTTGGTGGCGGGGGCCGGAGTCAGGCTCGAAGTCAGCATCCGCACGAGCGCGTCCGTTGGCGCTCCCGTGCTGTACGGGCTGCGCCGACCGACGATCCTGCTGCCGGAGGGCTGGGTGGAGTCGCTGTCGCCGGAGGACCTCCGAGCGCTGCTGGCACACGAGGTGGCACACATCAAGCGCCGGGACTTCCTCGCCAACTTCCTTCAGCGGCTGGTGGAGATTCCGCTGTTCTTCCATCCGGGGGCATGGCTGGCAAGTCACCGGATCGCGCTGGCGAGAGAGGAGCTGGCCGATGCCTGGGCGCTGACGAACGGGGCCGACGCAGTCAGCTATGCGCGGGCGCTGAGCGCGGCCGCAGAACGGACGCAAACACGTCTGAGCGTAGCGTCGGTGGGAGTGGCGGAAGGCAGGTCGACACTTCT
>JALGXV010000108.1 GCA_029821885.1 Candidatus Hebobacteria bacterium | reverse complement strand
AGGACTTCTTCGCCTGCAACGCGCCCATCAAGCCGCTCTACGAGCTCGGCGTCGAGGTGATGGAGAACAGCGAGCTCGACATGTTCCAGCTCTTCCAGGACGTGGCCGAGGATGACAAGGACGTCAAGGCCACCGTGAGAGACATGAAGAGGGAGCTGGGCGCGGGCGCCACTTACCCCGACCTGCTGCCCAAGCTCGCCCGCTTCGAGGTCGCTCTGACCCGCTTCGCCGAGGAGAACATCGGCTCCAAGGAATACGTGATCCTGGCCAACAAGTGCTGGCCCGCGTTCGAGCCGGCCTTCGGCTTCGTGCCCTGCTATGTGAACTCCCGGCTCGCCACCCGCGGCATGCCGGTGGCCTGTGAGGTGGACCTCTATGGCGCGCTGAGCGAGTACCTCTGCCTGCTCGCCAGCGACAAGCCGGTCACGCTCCTCGACATCAACAACACCGTGCCGGCCGACCTCATCGGCAAGAAGGCCGATCTCAAGGGAGCGAAGGTGGAGGACCTCTTCATGGGCTTCCACTGCGGCAACAGCCCCAGCGCCTGTATGAAGGACTGCTCCATGAGCTACCAGCTCATCATGAACCGGCTCATAGAGGACCCGAAGGCCGAGCCGGACATCACCCGCGGCACCCTCGAGGGGCAGCTTCGCCCCGGGCCGGCCACCTTCTTCCGGCTGCAGAGCAGCGCCGACGGATACCTGATGAGCTACGTCGCACCCGGCAACATCCTCGACATCAAGCCGAACAGCTTCGGCGGGATCGGGGTCTTCGCCATTCCGAGCTTCGCCCGCTTCTACCGCCACGTGCTGCTCGGCATGCACTTCCCGCACCACGGCGCGGTGGCCTTCGACAACGTCGCCAAGGTGCTGTTCGACGCGGTGAAGCTGCTGGGAGTGGAAGACATCGGCGTTCCGCTGCCGAAGACCATGCTCTACCCCGGCGAGAATCCGTTCGAGGTGCTCTAGCAAGAGAGTCCGTGCAGTAGGCACTTCTGGAGAGAGACGAATGCCAAGGTACGCGATCGGGCTTGACTACGGGACGAATTCGGTTCGCTCCTTGCTGGTGAACGCGGCCAACGGCCGCGAGGTCGGCACTTCGGTGTGGAACTACGAGCACGGCACCGAGGGCGTGATCCTCAGCAGCGATCCCAACCTCGCCCGCCAGCACCCGGCCGACTACCTGAAGGGCGGGGAGATCGTCATCAAGCGGGCCCTGTCTCAGGCGAAGCGGAAGATCAGAGGCTTCTCCCCGGATCAGGTCATCGGGATCGGTGTCGATACGACGGGAAGCACGCCGCTGCCGGTCGACGAGGACGGCCAGCCGCTGGCCTTCAAGCGGCAGTTCGCCAGGGACCCGGCGGCCATGGCCCGGCTGTGGAAGGACCACACCGGCGTCGCCGAGGCGGAGGAGATCACCGCGCTCGCCGAGCGCCTGCGGCCGCACTACCTCGCCAAGTGCGGCGGCACCTACAGCAGCGAGTGGTTCTTCAGCAAGGTGCTGCACTGCATTCGAACGAGCCCGAAGGTGTTCGACGCGGCCTACACGTGGGTCGAGATCGCGGACTGGATTCCAGCCGCCCTCACCGATACGCTCGACCCGGACGGGCTCACGGTGGGCGTCTGCGCGGCCGGCCACAAGGCGATGTACAACGACGCCTGGGGCGGCTATCCGGACAAGCGATTCCTCGGCAGGCTCCACCCGAAGCTGGCCCAGCTGCGCGACCGGCTTCAGGACAAGGCCTACAACATCGAGAAGGCGGTCGGTGGCCTGAGCAAGGAGTGGGCGAAGCGCACCGGCCTGCCCGAGGGCATCCCGGTGGCCGTGGGCGCCTTCGACGCGCACCTCGGCGCGGTCGGCGCGGGCATCAAGCCGGGCACGCTGGTGAAGATCATCGGCACCAGCACCTGTGACATGATGGTCGCGCCCCTGGGCAAGGACCTGCCCGACATCCCGGGCCTCTGCGGCATCGTCCCCGAGAGCATCTTGCCCCGCTACTACGGGCTGGAGGCCGGGCAGTCGGCCGTGGGCGATATCTTCAACTGGTTCGTCAACTACGTCGAGCCGGGCGGCGAGCGGATGGGGTCACACGAGGCCCTCACCCGCGAGGCCGCCAAGCTCAAGCCGGGCGAGTCGGGCCTGCTGGCGCTGGACTGGAACAACGGCAACCGCACGATCCTCGTAGACCAGAGGCTGACCGGCATGCTGCTCGGCCAGACCCTCTACACCCGGCCGGGCGAGATCTACCGGGCGCTCATCGAGGCGACGGCCTTCGGCGCGCTCACCATCATCAACCGCTTCGAGGAGTACGGCGTCAAGGTCGGCCAGGTGGTCAACTGCGGCGGCATCGCGGAGAAGAACCCGCTCGTCATGCAGATCTACGCCGATGTCACCGGGCGGCCGATGAAGATCTCTCGCTCCGCGCAGACGCCGGCCCTCGGCGCGGCCATGGCCGGGGCGGTCGTTGCCGGGAGGGAGGCCGGGGGATACCCCGGCTTCAGCGCCGCGCAGAAGGCCATGTCCGGCCTGAAGGCCAAGGTCTACACGCCGGACCGAAAGGCACAAGGCGTCTACGCCGAGCTCTACGCCCTCTACAGCCAGCTCCACGACGCCTTCGGCACCGAGAAGTGGGAGGGCAAGCTCTTCAACGTTATGAAGGACCTGCTGGCCATTCGCGGCAAGGTGAGGAAGTAGTCTCGCACAGGCTTCGGTGACATGCTCGAAGGCCTGAAAGAGGACGTCTGCCAGGCCAACCTGTGTCTCGTCGAAGAGCAGTTGGTCATCCACACCTGGGGCAATGTCAGCGGCATCGACCGCGAGCAGGGCCTGGTGGTGATCAAGGCCTCCGGCGTGGCGTATGAGGGCATGGCCCCGGAGCACATGGTGGTGGTCTCCCTCGACACCGGCGAGAAGGTCGAGGGAAACTATCGCCCGAGTTCAGACACGCCGACTCACCTCGAACTCTATCGCGCCTTCGGCGACATCGGCGGAGCGGTGCACACGCACAGCCTCTACGCCAGCGCCTGGGCGCAGGCGCGGCGGGAGATTCCGCCACTGGGAACGACCCACGCGGATTACTTCTATGGGCCGATCCCCCTCACCCGGCAGATGACCTTTTTCAAGCAGAAGCCGGCATACGAGATCAACACCGGCAAGGTCATCGTGGAGCGCTTCGTCGACCTCAACCCGATGGAGATGCCGGGCGTGCTCGTCGTCAACCACGGGCCGTTCGCGTGGGGCCGCTCTCCCGATGACGCGGTGGACAACGCGGTCTACCTCGAGTGCGTGGCCCGCATGGCGAGCGAGACGCTGCGCGTCGACCCCAACGTCGAGTCCATGCCGCAGGCCCTGCTGGACAAGCACTACCTCCGCAAGCACGGGCCGGATCGCTACTACGGGCAGGATTGATCCGCCGGCCTCACCCGCCCTTCTCGATGATCCACACCCCGCGGCCGGGAAGCTCGGCCGTGCCCGACATCTGCTCCCCGCTCAGCAGCTCGCGGCCGGCCACCGGAGTGAGGTCCACCTGCACCGGCTCGGCGTTGTGGTTGAGGACGAAGGTGAGGGTCCGGCCGGCGTTCTTCCGCTGCGTGACCTCGACGCCCTCAGTCGGCGCGAGGGCGGGCTCGATGCCATGCTCCGCGCAGAGGTGGCCCATCAGGCCCTCGATGAACTTGGTGTCAGGATCGGTGGCGATGTACCAGGCCGCTCCCTTCCCGAAGCCGTTGCGTGTGACCGCGGGCATGCCGGCGTAGAAGTCCTTGCCGAAGGTGGCGACGGCCTCCGCGCCTTCCGCATGGATAAGGCCATGCAGCATCCCGCACTCGTAGCTCCCCTGGAGGTCGCCGAGCGCGCTCGCCATCACGATTTCGTTCTTCAGCTCCGGCGGCACCGCGTCGAACTCCTCCGCCCAGATGCCGAGCACCTTCCGGAGCGGCCCCGGGTAGCCGCCCAGCACGGCGCGGTCGTTCTCATCCACCATGCCGCTGTAGACCGTCGTCACAAACGTCCCGCCGGCCTGCACGAACTTCTCCACTTTCTCCGCGAACCCGGGCTGCACCAAGTAGAGGAGGGGCGCGATAACGATCTTGTACTTGCTCAGGTCGAAGCTGGGATGGACGAAGTCCACCGGGAAACCCGCCCGCCAGAGCGCGCCGTAGTACTCGTGGATCAGCGGCACGTACTTCAGGTCCTGGCTCGGGCCGCTGGAATACTCGACCGCCCACCAGTTCTCCCAGTCGAAGATCATCGCGACCTCGGCCTCGATGCGGCCGTCGAGCACATCCGACCCGAGCTCTTTCAGCTCCTTGCCCAGTTCGGCCGACTCGCGGAAGACGCGAGTGTTCTCGTGTCCCGCGTGAGAGATGACGGCCCCGTGCCACTTCTCGCACGCGCCCTGAGAGCGGCGGAGCTGGAAGTACATGATCGCGTCCGACCCGTGGGCCATCGCCTGATAGCTCCACAGTCGCAGCACGCCGGGGCGCTTGAGGGAGTTGTGGGCCTGCCAGTTCTGCTGGCTCGGCGTCTGCTCCATGAGCATGAACGGCTGCCCCTCCTTCAGCCCGCGCATGAGGTCGTGCAGAAGTGCGACATTCCACGGCTTGACCTGCATCGGCGGGTAGCTGTCCCAGGAGATGACGTCGAGGTGCGGCGCCCAGGCGAAGTAGTCGAGGGGCTTGAAGTGCCCCATCAGGTTCGTCGTCACCGGAACGTCGGGAGTGATCTCCTTGAGCGCATCCCGCTCGAGGAGATAGCATTCGAGGATGCTGTCGGACATGAAGCGCGAGTAGTCGAGTGAGATGCCTTGGAACGCCGTTCGCGTTTGATCGTACGGCGACAGATGCTCCGACAGTGTGTTCGGCGGGACGATCTCCTCCCAGTCGTAGAAGGTGTGCCCCCAGAAGCGCGTGCACCAGCGCTCGTTGACCTCCTCCAAGCTCCCATATCGCTTCTGCAGCCAGCCCCGAAAGGCGGCCGCGCAGTTCTCACAGTAGCAGGCGCCGCCGAACTCGTTTGAGACGTGCCAGATGACGAGCGAGGGATGGTCCTTATAGCGGGTGGCCAGCGCCTTCGCCATCTCGGGGGCGTAGTGGCGATAGGTGGGGCTGTGCGGGCAGGAGTTGTGGCGCTGGCCGTACTTGTGCTTGCGCCCGTGGAAGTCCACCCGCAGCACATCCGGATGGCGCCGCGCCATCCACGCCGGATGGGCCGCCGTCGAGGTGGCCATGCAGGCGTAGACACCGTTCTTCACGAGCAGGTCGAGGATCTCGTCGAGCCACTCGAAGTTGTAGCGCGTCTCATCGGGCTGGAGGTGAGCCCAACTGAACACCGGGAGGGTCGCGATGTCGATGTTCGCCAGCTTGAAGAGGCGGACGTCCTCGTCCCATATCTCCCGCGGCCACTGATCCGGATTGTAGTCGCCTCCGTAGAACACCTTGGGCAGCTTGGGATTGATCACTTCGCTTACTCCATGAACGCCAGCAGAGATTGGATGCGTCCCGCAGGTTCTTCTGGCTCGGGGCCGCGTCCCCTCTCCGGCGCCGATGCGCTGACGTGCGACCGGTGGGAACGAAGAGGCAGGAGGCACCCGCCTGCCCAACGAACAGCGCGGGGCAGAGTAAAGCCATGAGCCTGATGGGAGTCGATATCGGGTCGAGTCGCTGCAAGGCGGTCGTCTTCGCCGTCGACGGCAGCGTGCTCGCGGAGGCGGCCGAGGACTACGAGCCGCAGTTCCCCGCTCCGTCTCACGTCGAGATGGATCCCGACACCCTCTGGCAGGCCGTGGCCGCGTCCATCAGGTCGGCGGCCGAGGGCAGCGATGATCCCGTGCAGGCCATCGGGCTGAGCAGCCACGGCGAGTCCTTCGTGCCCGTGGACGAAGACGGCGCTCCGCTCGCGCCGATCATCATGAACGCGGACAACCGCGCCGCCGAAGAGGCGCGGTGGTGGGAGCAGCAGCTCGGCCGGGAGCACATCTTCCAGACCACCGGGATGATCGTCCACCCGATGTACCCGATGCCGAAGCTTCGCTGGCTTCGCCTGCACGAGCCGGAACTGTTCGAACGGGCCGCCCGCTTCGTGAGCGTCAGCGACTACGTCTTGCTCAAGCTCGGCCTGGGACCCCAGATCGCCTATCCGCTGGCCTGTCGCTTCATGGCATTCGATGTCCGCAAGTTGCGCTGGTCCGACGAGATTCTCGCCGCGGCCGAGCTGTCGGCCGAGCGCCTCCCTACCCCTGTTCCGGCCGGCACGGCCGTGGGCCGGCTCTCGCGGACAGCCGCGGCCGACCTCGGGCTTCAGCCCGACGTGCCCATCGTCGTCGGCGGGCACGATCAGCCGAACGGCGCGCTGGGCATGGGCGCCATCGCGCCCGGAATGGTGACGAACTCGCTGGGGACATGGGAATGCCTGGTGGCCGTCGCCGATGAGCCGACCCTCGGCGAGGCCGCGCTCGCTGGCAGCCTCAACTCCTACTGTCACGTCGTGCCCGGTGCCTACATCACCATCGCCTACTTCCCGGCCGGAATTATGGTGAAATGGTTCTGCGATACCTTCTGCGGCGAGGACGCGGCCGCCGCGGCCGCGCAGGGCACCGGCCTGCACGAGTACCTCGAAGCGGCCGCTCCGGAAGGGCCGACCGGACTGTGCATTACGCCCCATCTGATCGGAACCGCGAACCCCCACTTCGATCCTCGCGCCACCGGCGTGGTCTTCGGCCTCACCCAGACGACGAGCCGATATGAGATCTATAAGGGGATTCTCGAAGGCCTTGCGTGCGAGCTCGCCATCGTCTCCGATCTGCTCGCCGACGCGGTTGGTCCATTCAATCTCCTGCGGTGCACGGGCGGCGGGGCGCGCTCGCGGCTCGGCCTCCAGCTTCGGGCGACCATCACCGGCCGGTCGATGCAGACATTGGCCTGCCCCGAGGCGGTCTGCCTCGGAGTGGCGCTGCTGGCGGGCACGACCGCCGGCGTGTACGCCGGCCTGGAGGAGGCGGTCAAGCAGGCCGTTCGCGTCGCCGACACCATCGCGCTCGACAGCGACGCGGCCGCGGCCTATGCTCGCCAGTTCGAGCGATACCGCCGCCTCTATCCGGCGCTCGAACCGCTGCGCGAGCTGTGAGGGACGGGATCATCGGATGAGCGGCGGCGCTGACAGCAAGAACCTTTCAGCCCTTCCCCTCGCCGAGATCGTGCGGCGTGCCTACCAGCGGCATATCCTCGTCCCCGCCTTCAACATCGCCTACCTGCCCCAGGTCGAGCCGGTCGCCTCGACGCTGAAGGAGCTGGACTGCTTCGCCCTGCTGGAGGTGGCGCGGCCGGACATCGAGCGCTTCGAGGCGGAGGGATACGCGGCCGTGGCCTGGGAGTACGAGCGACACGCCGATCCGTCCTATGTGCGCCTGCATCAGGATCACGTTCCGGTGATCGACGAAGAGCAGCGGAAGGTGGGCTGGCGGCCGCTCATCCAAGAGGCCCTCGACCTGGGCTACGATTCGGTAATGCTCGACGGCTCGCGGCTTCCGCTGGAGGAGAACATCGCGGTCACGAAGTCAGTGGTCGCGATGGCCCATCCGAAGGCCGCGGTGGAGGCCGAGTTGGGCGCGGTGCTCGGCCACGAGGCGGGGCCGCTGCCGCCATATGAGGAGCTGTTCCGCAGCGGCCGTGGGTTCACCGATGTCGAGGAGGCCGAGCGCTTCGTGCGAGAGACCGGGGTGGACTGGCTCTCCGTCGCGGTGGGCAACGTCCACGGCGCCATCAGCGGCGCCGCCAAGGACCGGCAAAAGGTGCGGGCGCGCCTGAACATCGAGCACCTGCGACGGATCTCCGACCGCGTCGGCGTGCCGCTCGTGCTCCACGGCGGCACGGGCATCGAGCTGAGCTGCGTGCTGGAGGCGGTGGAGAACGGCATCACCAAGATCAACATCGCCACCGCTATCCGGCAGGCCTACGAGGTGCGCCTGCGGGAGGGCGGCTCAGTCGGGTCGGCGCAGCAGGCCGTCGCCGAGGTCGTCGCTCAGCACATCGAGGATTACCGCATCGCCGGGAGCGCGAGCAGGCTGGCGGCACTGTAGCCACCAGCCTGAGGAATCCCCTCCTGCTGCTAAGGCGCGCTACGACGCGTGCGCCTCGCGCATCTCCTCCACTGACTTCTCGGGGACGCGGACGCCGTCGTAGTCTCGCGGCGGGATGCGGTCGGGGGAGGCGAGGCGCTTCTTCGCCTCCGCGATTGCCTTCTTGTACTGAGGCAGCAACTCCTCCTGAGCGACGAGCATCTCGTCTACCATCTGCCAGATCTCGGGCGGATTGCAGACCGCGCCCGTGAGCGGGTCCATCATCATCGCCTGGCGGAGCAGCATGTCGTCGCCGCGGACTGCCGCCTCCACGGCCAGCCGCTGCACGGTGACGCTCGCATTGCACACGGCCGCGCAGCCCATGGGCAGGTCGCCGACCTGCGGGATGTTCATCCCATTCGCGTCCACGTATCCCGGCACCTCGACGATGCAGTCCGGCGGCAGGTTCGTGATGCAGTTGTTGTTCACGACATTGAAGTGGCCGCGGTAGATTCGCCCCGTCTCCAGCCCCTCCATGATGTACGACCCGTGCTCGCCGCCCCGGTCCTCCGGGTTGAAGGTCCAGGGATCGGCCTCCATCCACTTGGGGAAGTCGGTCTCGAACCAGTTGCGGCCCTCCCGGCACACCCGCAGGTAGCCGCCGGTCTCGCCACCCATCCAGTAGCTCAGGTCGATCCAGTTCTTCAGGTCATCGGGCCGCTTCCGATACCAGGGCAGATACTCGCTGAGGTGGCCGTTCGACTCGGTGCTGTAGTAGCCGAAGCGGCGCAGCATGTCGATGCGCACCTTCTCCGACTTGCTGAGGCCGGGGTCTTTCTCGAAGGCCTCGAGCATCTTGCCCGTGAGGTCCTCGCCCTTGTGCTTGACGCTGATGTACCAGGTCTGGTGGTTGATCCCCGCGCAGATGATGTCCACCTCTTCCTGCGGCAGGCCGAGCGCCTTCGCAATCTGCCCGTGGCCGCCCTGCACGCCGTGGCACAACCCCACGCAGCGCACCCCGCCGTACTTGTTGGCGGCCCAGGTGTTCATCGCGTTCGGGTTCGCGTAGTTGAGGAACCACGCCTCCGGCGCCGCCACCTCGCGGATGTCCTTGCAGAAGTCGAGGATCACGGGGATGTTCCGCTGCCCGTACATGATCCCGCCCGGCGCGAGCGTGTCGCCGACACATTGATCGACCCCGTACTTCAACGGGATGTCGATGTCGGTCTGGAATCCCTCCAGAACGCCGACCCGGACCACCGAGAAGACATACTTCGCGCCTGTGATCGCCTCCCGTCGGTTCGTGGTGGCGGCGATCT
>JALGXV010000393.1 GCA_029821885.1 Candidatus Hebobacteria bacterium | reverse complement strand
CACAATGTCGAATGCTGGCTCAGGAACATCGAACACATAGATCGGAGCATCGCCGAGTGCCGGCAGGGCGTGGTGAAGCGCGAGTTCCTGACGTGGACCACGACCGGCTTCTACAACCACTGCTGCCTCTCGGATCTGACCGTGATGCTCCCACTCGACGACCCCTTCGACATCATCGCGCGGTGGAAGTCACAGGTCGCAGCCTACCCGCCCAAGCTCCGCCAGGCGATAGTGAGCCAGCACCTTCCCGCCGCCGAGTTCTGGCCCGATAACTTCCACTACCTGAGCGCCATCGAGCGGCAGGACGTGATCTACGCCACCGGCATCGTGCAGCAGGTCGTCCACAATCTCGTGCAGGTGCTCTTCGCCCTCAACGAGGTCTACTTCCCCGGCGACAAGCAGCTCGAGGTGGCCCTGGACCATCTGCCGCGGCAGCCGCCCAACCTGTGCGAACGGATCCGTGCCCTGCTGTGGCCGAGCACACCTGCCACGACCGAAGCGCTCCGCGAGCAGCGCGAGTCGCTGCGCTCATTGCTGGCAGACATCAGGGACATGGCCGCCCGCCCCGGCGGTGGGGAGAACTGAGGCGGCCCCGGCAGCGCCCCGCCGAAACTGAATCGGTTGCCTCCCACCCTTCGCATCAACCGCCGCGGGCGGCCGTGCCGTATCGGTTCTCGTGGAGGATGTCGGCGAGGCGGCGCTTCGGGATGTGGAGCGTGTCGCCGTCGTCGAGATAGTACGCGACCGATTCACTCGTGTCCTCCGCCACCGGCTGCTCGGCCGGGTAGCCCAGCGAGACGACAGAGTCGATGTGGCGGTGATCGGGAATGCCGAGGATGCGCCGCACCTCATCGCGATCCACCGACCCGATCCAGCATCCGCCGATCCCTTTCTCCCATGCGGCAAGAAGGAGATTCTCGATGGCCGCGGCCGCGTCGTGCTCCCCGCCCGAGCTGCGCACCTCGCGGTTGATGAGGACGATGACGTAGGCCACCGGCCGCTTGCCCTCCGGCGGATTGCGTCGGGGCGCCACATTGCCGGCCCAGGCAAGAGTGGGGAAGGTCTGTGACACGACCTCTTCGTCGTGCACGACGACGTATTCCAACGGCTGCACGTTCCCGCCCGAGGGCGCGAGCCGGGCCGCCTCCACCAGCTCCCGCAGATCGTTCACCGGTATCGCTCGCTGCTCGTAGAACCTGATCGTACGTCGGGCGCGAATGATATCCATCACTCCCATCATGCTCCTCCTGTTAACTTCGACTCGCGGCCTCTGTCCGTAGGGCCGGAGAGCTGGTCGCCTCGGGCGCCCGGCCGCCGTGAGCGCGAATCAGCACTCTCGCACCCACACGAGCATCTCGCCGAGCTTCCGGTTCGCCCATAGGTAGTAAGGAATGGCCTTGATCCGGGCCGCCGTCGTCTTCGAGCGACCCCGACGGTAGAGGCTTTCACGCCACCCCTGCCGCCTCGTGCGGCGCGCCGCGGCCGAGATGGCCACCGTGCCCCCGCGCAGCCGGCCCTCGCGCCTGGCCTTCAGCGCGGCCCGCCGGGGCAGAGCGATGTCGTTCAGGTCGGCCCCGTTGTCCACCTCCTCCAGGCAGTACACGACCGGCCCCCGCTGGAGGGCGACGCGGCCCGCATTCGACCGGACGTGGGGATTGGCTTCGACGCGCTCCACCGGCATCGGCAGCGTCAGCTCCACGCGGTCGCCGGGGCGCCAGGTGCGCTTGATCCGTGCGTAGCCCTTCCTCACGACCCGCGGCAGGCCGACCGCGCGGCCGTTGACCGCGAGGCGGGGCGAGCGGCACCAGCCGGGGAGGCACAGCGCGAGGGTGAAGGCGAGCGGCCGCGGCGGCCGCACGGTGATGCGAACGCGCTCCTTCCACGGGTAGTCGGTGTGCTGCTCGACGACGACCTCCTCGCCGCCAAGCGTCACGTGAGCCGTGCTCTCCGCGTAGAGGTGCACGCTGATCTGCCTCTCGCTCTCGGAGTAGACATACTGCGGAAGCGCGGCCAGCAGCCGGGCGATGTTGGGCGGGCAGCAGGCGCAGTCGAACCACTCCTGCCGCGCGGCCGGAAAGCCGCCCCCGCTCGGCCCGCCGGGGCCGAGATGAAGCGCGTGGCGGTTGGCGTAGAAGAATCCCCTGCCATCGAGAGAGAGCCCAGCCAGCACGCCGTTGTGGAGGGCGAGATCCATCACATCCGCGTACTCGCCGTCCTCCTCGATCTGCAGCATGCGGTGCGCCCAGAACACCAGCGCGATGTTGGCACAGGTCTCCGCGTAGGAGGTCTCGTTCGGCAGATCGTAATCGAAGGTGAAGCGCTCGCCGTGCGCGCTCGACCCCACGCTGCCGGTCACGTACATGCGCCTGCGCACGATGTT
>JALGXV010000392.1 GCA_029821885.1 Candidatus Hebobacteria bacterium | reverse complement strand
ACCCAGCAGGAGCCGTCGGTCGGGTTGACGGACACCGATTGGGGGGTCCCGAAGACCCCGCCCCGCCACAGCTCGGCGCCATCCTCGGCCAAATGGACCACCTGACTGACGTCTCTGTCGGCCACCCAGCAGGAGCCGTCCGCGGAGTTGACGGAGACGGCGGCGGGACCATTGAAGCCCCCTCCCCGCCACAGCTCCGTGCCGTCCTCGGCCAGGTGCACTATCTCGCCCCCCGCGGCCACCCAGCAGGAGCCGTCGGTCGGGTTCACGGACAGCTGACTCGCAGGAACGCTGGTCCGCCACAGCTCCGTGCCGTCCTCGGCGAGGCGCACTAGCTGCCCCCCGCCCGCCACCCAACAGGAACCGTCGGTTGGGTTGACGGCGACGCGCCGAACGTCAACGCCGCTAACGACGCTGTGGAACAGCATCGTGCCGTCAGCCGCCAGGTGCGAGACACCGGACTTGGCCGCCACCCAACAGGAGCCGTCGGCGGAGTTCACCGACACCCTCCGAGGATTCCCGATAGGGCTCCGCCAGGCCTCGATGACTTCTTCGGCGGGGGCGGGTGCGGCCAGCAGCGAGAGAAGAAGGGCGAGGCCGATCGCCAGGATCACGAGCGGGCACATGATTCGCGGGGTGTCCAGTCTCGAGAGCGATGTCACCTTCATCGTCAGCCTCCTTGTTGTCCATCTCCAGAACGAGCTATCTTCAGTAGAACGAACTATCGCTATCTTATAGAACGGTCGGTTGCTCTTTTCTTCTATGCAGCAACGTTCGCTTGTTTGAGGGCGATGTCGAGTAGTGGGGTCGGTGGTGGTACATCAGCGCGGGCTACTTCCAGCTCAGAGAGGTCTGCGCGACATCGTCGTTGGTGACCCTGATCAGTTCATCGGTGTCGAGGTCATAGACCCACACCTCGATCTGGTCCTTGAAGTAGAGACCGTCGGGATCGAACGGCAGGGCGCCGAGGAAGGCAATCTTCTTGCTGTCGGGAGACCAGACCGGGTTGCAGGGGCCCGCCCAGAACCGTACGTCGTTCAGCCGCACATCATCAGATAGCGCCCTGTATTCCGGACGGTGACCATAGCGGGCGAGGTGGGCGACGGCATCGGCATCGCTGACGAACTGCTCCACCAGCACCCTGGGATCGCCGCCATCTGCATTGGTCAGCACGAGATAGTTGCGCTGCCCTGGCTGCCCGTCCACTTCTGTCTCCGCCCCCCCGCGGCTCACCAACATCGCCCCATCCGGGGACCAGTCGATCCCCGAGCTGACGTTGGGCAGAGGCCGAATATCCGTGCCCCAGATGTCGGTGGTGAAGGCCGCTGGACCATCGCTCACCGTCCAACGGCCCGCCAGCCGGGAGCTATCAGGCGACCAGGTGAAGCCGTAGATAGGCGGGGCGCCTTCCGGGGTCACCTGATGGGCGCCCGAACCATCGGCGAACATCACCCACAGGTACTCTCCGGCGTCACAGGGCAGCTCCCCCTCCACCGGGTCGGAGTGGACGAAGGCGATCATGGCGCCATCGGGCGACCACTTGGGCCTGCAGTTGACGCCGCCGAGGCCGGCGATCTCGGTGAGGTTCACCTCGTCGGACCAGTCCGAATCGGCCAGCAGGATGTCGCCGCCGGTCGGCGGCCATTCCCCGGCCTCTGCGGTCGAGAAGGCCACCCGGTCGCCGTCGGGCGAGATGTCCCCGCCAAGCACGGACGGATCGGTCTCACTCTCCCACTCCAGCTCGCCGCTGAAGAAGTGAGCGCCCAGGGCGCGCCAGTTCGCGGGGTCGTCTGGAGCCTCGAAGGTGACATCGTGGAAACGCAGTGTGCCCTCCACGAAGAAGTAGCGCACGGCCGCGAAGACACCGGCGGCGAGCAGGAGGATGAGCGCGACGACGATGATGAAGGTGAGCAGGTTGGGGTGGCGGCGCGGCCGGATGTCGGTGAGTGCCGCCAGCGCGCGGGCATCCCATCCCATCCTCGGCCGGGGCCGGGCGGCTTTGAATGCGGCGGCTATGTGCTGTTCTCTCGGATCAGTCAGCATGGTCACCCCACCTTTCCAGTGCTTTCTGCCTGGCCCGATGGAGCAGGGACTCGACCGCGCGGTGGGAGCGGCCCACTATGCGGCCGATCTCCCGGGCCGAGAACTCGTCCACCCAATGAAGGGTGAGCACCTCCATCTCACTGTCGGAAAGGAATTGGGATAGCTCGGCGATCTTGCGCTGCGCGTCCACGCGGGCGGCCAGATCGGCCGCCATGTCACCCGCAGACGGGACCTCCTCGATGGTGTCGATGGGGACCTGGGCGTGGGCGGGCACGGACTTGCGCCTCTTCTGTCTGCGGATTTCGGCCTGGATCTGGCGGCGGGCGATGCCGTAGAGC
>JALGXV010000391.1 GCA_029821885.1 Candidatus Hebobacteria bacterium | reverse complement strand
AGCAGCTGGAGCTGGCGCAGCGCCCTCAGAACCTGCCGGAGGTCCACAGGCTGTTCCCTCCCAGCTGCTACTTCATCGACACCACCTTCGCGGTGGGCCCGCAGGAGTGCTACGATCCCGCCCATCCGCTGACCCGCAACGAGGACACCGCCTGGAAGGCTCGTCTGGCCGACTACGCCCGCGAGCTATTCGGCCTCTTCGGGAGCGAGTGCGGGCGCGAATGGGCGCTACCCCACAGCGAGGTGTTCGAGGGGATTACCGGCGTGGGCGGCCGTGACTTCCATGGGTGGGGCGCAGAAGCTCTCTCCGCGACCGTCATTCCGTTCTGGGAGATGGTCTACCACGACTGCCAGATCTGCTACGGCAAGTATCACTGCCCTCCCGAGCAGGCCGACCGGAGCATCGCCGCTCACGTCCTCCATGCCCGGCCGTTCTACTACCACCTTGGGGCGGGGCAGTCGCCACACCTGTACTGGGAAGAGTTGGATGGGTCGGGCGATGGCGACGACGCGCGCGCGTCCTATGGGTACACACCTGAGGTATGCGTCTTCGCTCGTAGCGACGGCGGGTGGGCGGAGGGGATGGATGGGTTCGACGCCTTCGTCAAGAACACGCACGAGGTGCTGGGGCCGCTCCATCGCGCCACGGCGCATGTGCGCCTGACGCAGTTCGAGTACCTGACAGATGACAGATCACTGCGGAAAACCGTATACGGAGAGGGCGAGACCCGCACAGCGGTGATCGTGAACTTCGGGCCGGAAGACGGGGAGTTCTCGTCGGAGCTGGGCGGACAGATGATCCTGCCGCAGTGGGGCTTCGTGATCGAGAGTCCGTCCTTCGCCGCGTTCTACGCACGGCGCTGGCACGGGGTGAACTACGGCGATGGCGCTCTGTTCACCATTCGTTCCGACGATGGCAAGGCGCTCTCCGAGGCAAAGAGACTACGCATATTCCACGGGTTTGGTCCCCCCGAGATCCGCTGGAAGGACCGGCAGTACCGGGTCAAGAGAGAAGAGACCATCGAGCTCAACTGACGGCCAGACGCGGTCCCCCGACCGCTATGCCCCGTTCATCCGATCAGATAGGGACACCAGTGCGCGCCGTGAAGAGGCGGGCTGACGGCGTGAAGGGCTCCGGCCACGGAGGGCAGTCTGAGACACAAACGGTGAGAGAGATTCATGCTCAGCCAAGCGCATGAGAACAGTGAGCGACTTGGCGTCACTCCCCGCGTCATACTCCTCTCACTCGGCGTCATCGCGGCCCTCAGCCCCGCGGCCTTCTACGGCGAGATTCTGTTTGGGGCCACCTACGAGTTCGGTTCTGGTGTGCCGAGCATGGCCGCCCTGGCCGTCCTCTTCCTCGTCGCCGCTCTCAACCAGCTCGTCTCCGGGCTCGGCCGATCCGGTCTCCGCCGCCGCGAGATCCTGGCACTCTACGCCATCATCGCCGTAGGCGCACCACTTGTTAGTCACGGCATCTTGCTCAATATGTTCTCTACCCCCATCTTCCAGCACTACCTCGCGCGGGCCATCCCGTCCTGGCAGACGACGTTCCTTCACCACATGCCCTCATGGTTCTCCGTCACCGACGCCGCCGCCGTCGATGCCTACTTCGAGGGTGGGGCAAGCGTTCCGTGGTCCCTCTGGTGGGCCCCGCTCACCGCCTGGACCTCCTTCATGCTCGCCCTCTACCTCGCGAGCCTATTCCTCGTCGTCCTTCTGCGCCGGCAGTGGATCAACCACGAACGGCTGTCCTTCCCTCTCGCCCAGATTCCTCTTGCGGTCGTCCGTGCCGCCGACGCCGAAAACCGCGGTCGTCTCCCGGTCTCCGGAGTCTTCTGGATCGGCTTCCTGGTATCGTGCAGCATCACCTCCGTCAACCGCCTTGCCTCCGTCTACCCGGCGATACCGAACATCCCCCTCGCAGGCGTTACAATCATCCCGTGGAACCCCGTCGGCCCTCTGGCCGGCCTCGGCGCCTGGGAGCTCTGGGTCGTTCCCTGGATGATCGCCGTCGCCTACCTCATCCCCAAGGAACTCTCATTCTCATGCTGGTTCTTCTGGCTCGTTCGCATCGGACTGACCGTCGCAGCCATCACGGCTGGCGCCACCCCTCAGCGCCCCGAAGAGTGGTGGGGCAGCGAATTCCCTGCTCCCACGTTCCAGGGCGGCGGCGCGGTGCTCGCCGTCGCTCTCTGGGTGCTCTGGACCGCGCGGCGCCACACGAAGCACGCCTTTCTCTCCATCTTCACCCGCGGCTCTGCCGCCGACGTCGGCGAGCCGCTCCCTTACCGTTGGGCCCTCCTCGGCTTCCTGGTCTGTTCCGCATACCTGGTCTGCTTCTACTGGGTAGCTGGCTGCAGACTCCAAGCTGGTCTCATCTT
>JALGXV010000006.1 GCA_029821885.1 Candidatus Hebobacteria bacterium | reverse complement strand
GTTCTGCCACCCCTTCTCGGGTAGTCCCGGCCGCCACAGCTCGCGGGCGGCGAGCATGACCTGCCGATACTCCCCGTTGATCCAGTAGCGGTCGATGTCGACCGAGCTGAAGCGATAGTACGGCCATAGGGCCTGCTGCTGCTGGAACGTGTCGAGCAGGGGCCGGTAGTCCCAGAGGCGCACATTCTCCACCGTCTCAACGTTGTTCCTGACGGCCTCCATGTTCAGTGGCGCGATCGTGAGCATGGGATGCGTCTCTATCCGGTCCAGCCCGAAGCCCTGACGTGTGAAGGCGATGGTGTGAGCGATGTACTCCTTCTCTCTCTCGAACTCGTTCGGCTCAACCTGTACTCGCTGAACAAAGTAAGGGTACGCTGTCCCGAGCAGGAACGAGCAGAGCGCCAGGAAGCCGATCCCGGCCAGCGGCAACCAGAGACCTCGGGTGTACATGCTGAAGAACATGACGGCAGCGCACGCAAGTGCTATCACAAACAGGACGTTGCAGGCCAGCAACTGCGCGTGAACGTCGGTGTAGCTTGCCCCGAAGGTGGCCCCGCGGTCCGAGTAGAGCAGGAGGAAGGCGTCGATGCGGTAGTCGATGGCCTTGCAGATGAGGATGAGGCCAAGCAACACTGACAGGTGAATCTTCACGTGGGGAGCGAAGGCGGGGACGCCGCGAAGCACGCGAATGGCCTTGTCCAGGTAGTGAGCGGCGGCCGACAAGACGAAGGCCGTCATCAGAGTCAAGTTGAGGAACTGCAACAGGTAGCGCCAGAACGGCAGACGAAAGGCGTAGAACCCGACATCCCTGCCGAAGATCGGATCGCTGACGCCGAAGGGAAGCCCCTGGCGGAACAGCAGATACTTGTTCCACTCCTTCGCTGCGTCCACGCCCACTCCGTAGGCTATGACGACGATGAAGGCCGCCAGGGCGAGGTATAGATAGCGACTCGCGAAGTACTCCATGACCTCCGCGATGCGCTGGCGCAAGGCGCTCTCTTCCTCGTACCAGATGGTGCGGCGTGCCAGCCGGCGGGCCAGTTCGACATTCCCGAGCACCAAGATGGCGAAGAAGGCGCCGAACAGCAGCCCCAGGCCGATCTGAGTGCGAAGCACGGTCCAGAACACGTCCACGAACCGCACGTCGAACTTGAACCAGAGCCACTGCGTGTACAGGAAGACCAGTCTGGGAAGCCACCAGAAGACAGTGATGACAAGCAGAGCCAGCACCGCCCACCACAGGATGCGTCGCCTCAGGCGCCGCCCTCCGAAGTCCGCGCTCACTATCCCCATGCATCGCCCTCCGTGCCGGGCTCCCCGGCCGCGTATGGCTTCGCCGGTCCTTGCGCCGCTTCCTCCCCGAGGCACTCCCAGGCCCGAGCCTGCTTGACACTGCGGCAGACAGGCCGATATACTTGAGCTGACAGCGGGGGAAGGGCGCGAGCTCTTCGCCCCGCTTTTGCCCGTGCCCCGGGCTCTCCAGTTCCGACTGCGCCAACCGCGGCGGCAGGAGGCGGCGTGTGGTTAGTGACGAGATCGTACTCCAGATCGAGGGCCTCAGCAAGGTCTATCGATCTCTCTTTGCACCGGCAGGCACAAAGGCTGTCGACAGCTTGACTCTGGGCGTTCGGCGCGGCGAGACCTACTCGATCGTCGGACCCAACGGGTCCGGCAAGACGACGACGCTCAAGATCGTCCTCGGTCTCATCTTCCCGACCTCCGGGAAGGTCAACATCTTCGGCAGCGACGTTGCGGACCTGGCGGTACGTGAGAGGGTCGGATTCCTGCCGGAGGATGCCTACCTGTACGACGTATTCACCGGGGAAGAGCTGCTCGATTTCTATGCCGGGCTCTTTGGCTACTCCCGGCGGCGCCGCAAGGAGTTGGTGGACGAGCTGCTCTCTCTCGTAGGCATGCAGGCGAACCGCAGGGTGCCATTCCAGGAGTGCTCCAAAGGCATGAGGCAAAGGCTGGCGCTCGCCCAGGCGCTGGTCAACGATCCCGAGCTCCTGATCCTCGATGAGCCCACCTCCGGCCTCGATCCGGCGGGCCGCCATCAGATGACAGAGCTCATCTACGAGCTCAAGCGTCGCGGCAAGACGATCTTGCTCTGCTCCCACTTCCTGGCCGAGGTAGAGGAAGTCTGCGACCGCGTGGGGATCATGTACCGCGGGCGGCTCGTCGCAGAGGGGACGCTCACCGAGTTGGCGGGAGACCCCACCGAGATCGTGATAACGGCAAGCGGCATGAGCCCGGAAGGCGCCTCGCGGGTCGCGGCCCACTCCGCGGTCCTCGGCGTGGAGGGCGACGTGGTACGCATGGGGCACGAGTCTAGCGATAGGCTCTGGTCGGTGCTGGATGCTGTGCGTGAGGCAGGCGGACGAGTCGCCGAAGTGCATCGCCCCCGGCCGACCCTGCAGGACGTCTTCGTACGGGCTATCCGGCAGGACGCTCCCGAACGGGACGCCGGGGAGGAAGTGCACTAATGGGCCAGCTGGCTTTCGGGATCGGGCTGCTCGTAGCTATCGTCGTGCTGGCGATCACCCACAGGCTCTGGGCACCCGCGATGGGGCACGGGGGGGCCTCCACGTGGCGCATAGCCAAGATCACGGTCGCCGAGGCGCGGCGCCGGCGCGTGGTGCAGGCCGTGGTGGTATTGGTGCTGCTCATCCTGCTCTCCATGACCGTCTTCTCCTATTTGAATCCGAGGGAACAGGCCCGAATGATCATTAGCGGCGGCCTATCGGCGATCACCGTCTTTGGCATCCTGCTTGCCATCTTCGTGGCCGCTTTCCTGATTCCCCAGGAACTGGAGACCCGAACCGTCTACGCCGTTCTGTCCAAGCCGGTGCGGCGGTTCGAGTTCGTGCTTGGCAAGTACCTTGGCGCTCTCATCATACTCGCCGCGATCATGACGATCATGACTGTCGTGCTCGTCGCGGTTCTTCTCGTGATGGACCACTTCGTTCCCGATCTGACATACTCCACCTTCGAGCCCAACCTCGCCAACGTCGTCTTTGCCGCCGTGATGAGCTACTTCGCGGTGGCGGTGCTCTCCGCCTATATCGTGCTCATCTCGACCGTCTCGTCTACGGCCATGACCGTCATCGCATCGTTCATCATCTGGGCGATCGGAAGCCTCCAGAGCCAGATACACGACCTGGCCGCCGGGGCCGAGACGGTCTCCACGAAGTGGTTCTTCACCATGTTCTACTGGCTCGTGCCGCCGCTGGAGAACTTCGATTTCCGGCACGAGGTTTCGAACTTCATGCAGGTGAGCTACAAGGCAGGTATCGACGCCGCCGGTGTGGGCATCCTGTACATAATCGTTGTGCTGTTGGTCGCTTCGGTATTCTTCAACGATCGGCAGGTGTAGAGATCCAGTGACTGATCGGCGAAGCCGTAATCTGACGCTGCTGTTGGCGCTTGGACTGCTGCTGATGACGGTTCCCATGCAGGAGTCGATCCATCAGCTCCGGCCGCACGTGTTCGACCCGGAGCGCAAGACCAGGCGCGCCAGTGCGATCAACGTTGGTCCGATGCCGGCCGTGATCGCCGCCCTCGGCGGGTTCCGCACGGTTGCGGCAGACATGCTCTGGCTGAGGGTCGAGCGGGACTGGCACGGCGGCAACTGGTGGGCCCTACCCTCGCTGCTCGACGGCGTCACCCAACTCGACCCGCACTTCATCCTTGCCTGGCAGGTGTACGGCTGGCATCTGGCCTACAACCTGCACGCGGAGGCCGAGACGAAGGTCGATAAGCGCTATTACCTCGACGGCGGCATCAGGGCCCTCGAGGGGGCAGTCGACGCCAACCCGGACAACTGGGAGATGATCTTCGAGCTCGGATGGACGCTCTTCGACCGCGCGCATGATATGCACCGGGCAGCCGAGTACTTCTACCGCGCCGACCAGTTCCCCGAGGCGAAGTCCTACACGACGCGCCTCTACTACCGGTGCTTCGAGCGCACGCTCGACATCCCACGGCTGGTGGAGGCGCTGGAGTACGCGAAGAATCGCCACACGGATCCGTACTCACCCGATGATGTCCAGCACCAAGTCATCGTTTCCGACAACTACAGATTCTGGATCACCGACAACCACCTCGAGGACCGCGACAAGCATCGCGAGATCATTGCGAGAGAGAACACGGCCCGGGCACAGCGCTCCGTCGACTTCTACCTCTACCCCGACAACCCTTACTGGGACGTCTGCCCGCATTGCGGCCTGCCCAGCCCCGAGGGGAGCGAATTCTGCTCGGCCTACGGGCATCCCATGAAGCCGTCCTCGGGGAGCAGCCGTTCCCCCGGTGAGAGCCGCCCCCCGGCCGAAGCCACGAGCATCTAGCATCCTTGCCCGGAGAAGGCTCGCGCCCGCTTCGGCCCCGAGGCGCAGGCCGCGCGGACCCAATGTCACAGCGCCATGCCAGCCCCGTACCGCACATAGGCACGGATGAGGCCGGGAAGGGCGATTACTTTGGCCCCCTGGTCGTGGCCGCCGCCTATGCTGACGAGGTGGCCCTGACGAGGCTGCCCCAGGCCGGGGTGAAGGACTCCAAGCGGATTTCGAGCCTCCCCCGACTCCGCGAGCTCGAGAAGGCCGTCAAACAGATCTGCCCGGCCTTCGAGGTCGTCGTCATCTCGCCGCCTCGATACAACGAACTCGTAGCGGAGATGGGCAATCTCAACCTACTCCTTGCCTGGGCCCACGCGCGCGCCATCGAGAACGTCTTGGGGCGTGTGGAGTGCGGGCTCGCAGTCACCGATCAGTTCGGCGACGAGAGCTACTTGAGGGAGTCGCTGATGAAGCGCGGCCGCACCATAGAGCTGCAGCAGCGCGTTAAGGCCGAGGACGATTCGGCCGTTGCTGCGGCCTCGATCCTGGCTCGCGCCGCCTTCGTGAGGGCCCTGGACAGGCTCTCCGAGGAGGTGGGCACGGCGCTCCCCCGCGGGGCCACCCACGTCGTCCCCGTCGCCCGACAACTCCACCAACGGGGCGGAGAGGGCCTCCTCCGCCGCCTCGCCAAGCTCCATTTCAAGACGACGAAGAGGGTGCTGCAGTAGCGGCCGCCCTGGCGCGCGGCTCCCCCGTTGGCCCCGCCGCTCACACGAGATGCGCCGCTCTACGGCGTACCCGTCAGCCTCCTGATGAACGCGATTCCCCCAAGCGTCCCCACAGACACGACCACACCCGCGATGATGATCCCCGCGTAGATCGACGCAATCGCACGCCCTCTTCGAACTCCCAGCAGGATCGAGATTAAGGTCGCCGTCCAAGCGCCGCTGACCGGCAGTGGGATCGCCGTAAACAGAACCAGTCCGAGCGGCCCCCATCTATTCACCTGGTCGGCCTTCCGGCGAGCGCGCTCGAACAGCCAGTGGAAGAGCCGATCGGCCAGCCTGTTCCCGTGGAGCCAGCGAGTCATTGGCTCCAGGAAGAGCAGCAGCGGAGTCACGGACGCGATGTTCCCCAGAAAGCCGAAGAGCAGGACATCGGTCAGCGGCATCCCGTATAGGGCCAGACCGGCTATCGCGCCCCCGCGAATCTCGAAGATGGGGAGCGCGGAGATGATGAAGACGGCCAGCTCTGGCGGCAGGCCGCGAAGAGCCTCGGCAGTTCCCTCTACAAGCTCGCTCACGAGGCCGCCGCCCAGCCGCTCGGGGCTCGTTCGAGCAGCTGCTCCCCCACCCAATCCGGCACCTCCACACTCCCAATCGCGACCGGACGGTCCGAGTCCGGGCCGTGGGAATCGGTACCTCCGGTGACAAGCAGGTTCCTCTCGTCCGCGATGGAGAGAAGCAACCGCACTCGCGCCTCGTCGTGGTCGCAATGGAAGGCCTCGAGCCCTTCCATTCCCATCTCGAGGAGTTCCTCGATCTTGCGGCGCGAGCCGAGCTTCCCAGGATGGGCGAGAACGGGGATTCCCCCCGCGCTGCGGATCGATTCCGCGGCTTCGCCAGGGGTGAGTCGATCCCGCCCCACGTAGCCGGCCTTCCCTCTCGCCAGGAAGCGCCCGAAGGCTTCTCCCTCCGAGGCCACATGCCCCGCCTCCACCAGCGCCTTCGCAATATGCGGCCGGCCGACGGATCCATCGCCGGCGATCGCCTTGACTCTCTCCAGATCAACCGGCGCACCCAGCTCGCGGAGGCGAGCGACGATCCGCTCATTGCGGAGGTTGCGCGCGTTGCGGAGACGGAAGAGGACCTCCTGGAGCCCAGTGTGCTCGGCGTCGACGAAGTAGCCGAGTACGTGGATCTCGTATTCCTCGGCGCCGACGCTGAGCTCTACGCCGGGCACGAGCGTAAGGCCTGTGCCGCGAGCTGCTTCCTCGGCCTCCCGAACACCGCCGGTGGTGTCGTGATCGGCGATGCCGAGGATTGACAAGCTCTTGGCGAGGGCCTCTCGCACGGCCGCAGTGGGAGTGTGGGTTCCGTCGGAGGCGGTCGTGTGTACGTGCAGATCAATAGATGCCATCAGCGGGGAACTCCACTATGCAAGATATGCGGGGGCGTCAAGGGAGGACTTCCCCCGCAATAACAATACGCTTAGGTCCTTCCAGATTGGCTGCTGTGACCTGGGCCGTGAGCTTGATCTGGCACGGCTGCCGAGGTCGGAAGTGGAAGACCACCGACCCGATCTGGCCCGGCTCGAGATTGCCAATCCAGCCGCACACGGAGCGTCCCGGCCCTTCGTCATAGGCCTCGGGCGGGTCGGTCCACTCGCAGCTGAGGTCCACGATGCTGGGACCGGAGACGAAAACCTGGACATCGCGGGCCAAGTAGTCGGCCTCGTTGCGGACGAAAACCCTGACATCGAATGTTCCCTCGCCGAAGTTGAGCTCCGAGGTCGAGCTCACGGTGGTCCGCAGCAGGACCGAAGGCCCGGTGCTGGTGGCTGATTGGTAGCCGCCGATAATGGCAAAGAGGGCCGCCAGCACGACGATCGCGGCTATGACGCCCGTGCGTAGGACCCGCAGACTCGGGCGGCCCACCGCGCCGGCCACGCGAGTGAAGTCCGAGCAGTTGAGGCTCTCCGACGGGTCGGTGATCCGCAGCTCTTCGGGCCGAGCCGGGTGGGTGCAGTCCATCAGTCGCAGGTCGTAGAATCTGCAATATCTGCATGCCGCCAGGTACGCGCGGCACTGCCGGCACCGGGCCAGCAGCCGCCCGCCATCTCGGTTAGTGGCCCCACAGTTCGGACACGATACACTCGCCACGGGCCGCCCTCCGACGGCTCGGCGCTGCCCGGGAACTCGCCCAATCGGCGCACACTTCCTCGCGGCAGCGCCATCGCTGCGCTGTGACATCGCCCATCGCGAGTATAGGTGCGTCGGTCAGCCCATGTCAAGCGTGCGCGATCGCGCCATCGAGAAGCGTCGCGAGTTGAGCCGGCCCATGATAGGGCATGCAGAGGGTAATGCTGGAAGCACCACACGAGGTGGGGCCGGCCCCAAGAACCAGGGCCGCTCAGACGGCAGACTGCGCGGAGTTCACAGGCGGGCCGAGCCCTCAGTGCCCGCTTTGTGCTTCCACCAGCCTCACCTTGTACGCGACGTCGGACAACAACCCGTCGGGGGTCGTCAGGCTTATCGTGCCGTCGGTGCACTGGTCGACCCACCGGTCGGCGACCTCTCCGGTGTAGGTGTCCCACTGCTCCAGTTCGTAGGTGCCCGGCGCCAAGTCAGTGAGCCTCACATTGCACTGACCCACAGGCTCGGGGTCCCAGCCCTGAAGCCAAGCCCACCACGTGTGCCCCGTGTTCTGCACCCACAGCAGTGCGCTGGTCTCGTTCTTCAGAGCCAACGCCCGCAGTGGCGGCTCCGTCACGTAGTTCGATAGACGGTAGAAACCGACGTGGAACCAGGCCGCGCCTGGATTCTCGACGACGATCACGTGCTCGCCGCCCGGAACATCGATGCTGTAGACCCCGTCGTACTGGTGCATGGGTGCATGCGTGTCCGGCAGGTCGTCCGGGAAGTCTGTGCTCAGCACCGTGGTCCCGTCGAGCGAGATATCCAATGCGGCTCCGCCGGACCCCGACACCGCGGCGACTTCTACCTCGAAAGCGCCCGGCGCTGGATAACCGACCCAGAACGTGACTGGATTGTGCAAGTCGGGCCATTCCACCACTCCGTGCTGAAGCTGACTGAGCGCGCTGTTGTCAACCCACCCGGAGCTGGAGGGGCCCCTGTTGCACGGATCGCAGCCCGTAGGCTGATTGGGCCGGTCCTCGGGATGCCAGCTCACACCCGTCGGCTCGATCCGCAGCGAGGTGTAGTGCACTTCGCCGGGAGGATACTCCAGCATCATCGACTCGTGCAGGTAGTTCTCGCTCACCCAATCGACGTCCGAGGCGAAGGCCGCCACAGCCGCAAAGTGACGGTAGAGGTCATACTCATCGACGACATTCCACGACCAGTTCATCGCCGTGCCGGCCGCACCGGACAGCATCGCCGCCCACACACCGTTGTGCAAGGCGACCCCCTCCGGATCGCTCCACTTGTCCTCCTCGCCAACTCCGAACTCACCCGGGTAGTAGGGCTTGCCGTATTGGGCATCGTCCTCGCAGGCCTCGTGGATCGCGCCGGCCATGTCGTGGGCGCAGTACAGATGCGACTGCACGTAGTCGATCTCCGCCACGTCGTTCATCTCCCAGCCGCCCCTATCCCATCCGCAGCTGGTCGTTCTGAGATGTGCCCACAGGTCGACGGATCGGAGGTGCGCCCCCATCTCTTCGTGCCATCCCGCGACGCTCGCCACATCGTCGAGGTAGCCTGTCGCCCCATCCACCTCGTTCCAGAGCTCCCAGGCTAGCACAGAGGTGGAGTATCCCCACCTTCCGACCAGATAGCGGAGACGCTGCCGGTAGAGGCGTTTCGCCTCTTCATCGGTGAAGAAGTCCATCGGCTCGTGGCACGGCCCGCCGTTCGCCTGGTTGTACGGCGACCTGTGCCACGCGCCGTCAGCCCGGTCCATGTTCACCGAATTCGCGGTCTCCACGGTCAGCATCACTCTGATGCCGAGCTGATCGGCCAGCTCCAGCACGTAGTCCGCCCGCCATGCCGCCGCCTGATCATACCGTCCCAGGCCATTGCCGTCGCCCTGGCGACGCGGCAGATGCTCCAGATCAAGGAGGCTCATGTGGTAGCAGAGCCATACCCGTACGTGGTTGCCCCCGTGTTCGGCCAGCTTCGTCATCCAGGCTTCGTAGTTGTACGTGCCCAAGCCGTACATCACAGACATATTCTCGCCGATCGCGAAGTAGGGCTCTCCCGTTTCATGCTGGAAGTAGCCGGGCGCCGCCTCGCTGATCCGCAGATACCCCGGCTTGTCCGACGGAGCCACCGCGAATGTGCCCGTGCCCAGGCTCCTCGACTCGGTCTCGCTGGTCGCCACGACCTCGTAGCTGTAGTCTCCCACCTCCGCCCAGGCGAAGCGTACCTTGAACACCCCGCCCCCGGTTGCCTGCACCACCTCCCACTCCGATTCCCCCGCCGCAAAGCGCAGCCGCTGGTAGGGCCGATAGTAGAACCCGGGCACTTCAATGCACTCCCCCGACGGTGCGGTGAAGATCGCATCCATCGCGATCTGCTCCGGATCGAAGACGTTGAGGTCGGCTCCGCCTTTGCCGAACGCGCGCGCCATATACGCGGCCATCTGGTTCCGGCTACAGGCTGTGTCCGGCCGGTAAGTCCCGTCTCCATAGCCACCGGTCACACGGTTTGCCACGAGGTATTGGACATGCTTGCGCGCCCAGAAGTCACAGGGCACATCGCTGAAGGGCGGCTCAGTGCATCCTGCGTCAGGCACCGCGGCCTCCCCACCGGCCATCGCCCGCGCCACGAAGGCCGCCATCTGTGCCCGGTCGACCTCCTCCTCGGGCCGGTACAGGCTGTCTGCAAAGCCCTGCACGACCCCCTCGCTCACGGCGTACTCGATATGAGCGAACGCCCAATGATCGATGGGGACATCGAAGAAGGTCGCTGTCGCCGGTCCTGCGGGTACCATGTCATCGCTGCCGGCCAGCCCCCGCGCGATGTACACAGCCATCTGGGCCCGGTCAACCGTTGCCCCAGGTCGATAAGAGCCATCGGGGCACCCGCGGACGATTCCCGCCTCAACGCAGGCCTCGATCTCGCCCAGAGCCCAGTTGTCCCACCCCACGTCGTGGAAGCGCAGATATCCGATCGTGAGCTCCAGCTTCTCGTACTGGCCCACAACCTGGGCGCTCTGCTCGACCTGCGCGGCCCATGCCACCGAGGTCTCTGCCGCGCACGCTGCGAGCAGACACACGCCCGCTACAACAGCAACACCTCGCCTCACAACCATCCCCCTCCCTGCGCGTCGGCGCGCCTCGCGCAAGCGGCGGCGCTTGGCGCGCTCAAGTCCTACCGAACGTCTCTGCTGCGCGACGTGCCAGGTTCAGGTCATCGAGCTTGTCGACGTCGAAGCCGAGCTCGGGATAGGTCGAGATGATGGCGGCGACCCGCCCGCCGATGATCTCGCCCGCGCGGGCCTCGAGCTGGGGCACCGAGAGCCGTCCCGTCAGCAGGCCCAGCACGAAGCCGAGCCCGAACATGGAGGCGAGCTTGACCGGGTTCTTCCGCGATTCGAAGAGGCGTCTGATGAGCTCACGCCGGTGCTCGAAGAAGTCCCGGGCGGCGACCACGCCGTTGCCGCCGGTGAAGACACCTTCCCTCACCTTGACATAGGTTCGCTTCGCCGCGGGAAAGGCCCGCTCGCACGATTCCTTTGGGATGATGGGATAGGCGATGTCCCGCCTCGACGTCAGCGACTGCTGGACCAGGTCGTTGACGGCGGCCGGAGTCAGCAGAGGAAGATCGCCCGTGATGACCAGGACGAGGTCCACGGCCGATGATGTCGCGGCGATGCCACGCTCGATGTTGTCGACGAAGGAGTCGCCCGCGTCGACGCGCTCATCGACGGCCTCCTCGCCAACGACCGCCTGGACTGCGTCCGGCGCGACGAGCACCACTCGCTGAACGGAAACGGCCCCTCGCAGCGCCGCCAGGACGCGCTGGATCATCGGCCGACCGCCTACCTCGAGCAGCGGACGGTGGCTGACACCCGTCTCCTGCGCGATCTCGCCACGGTCCTCTCCCCCGGCAAGAACCACCGCGTCGACCATATCGCTAGATCTCCGCTTCTGCAATCCTGATGCCCTCGCCGGACGGTACAGTCGGCACCGCTCTCGCCCACGGCCACTTCTCCTGCACTCGGGCGGCGATGCGCTCTGCCTCCGCGCGGCCTCCCGCAATCCCGAAGACGGCGCTCCCGGAGCCAGACATCGCTGCGCCCATACAGCCGGCTGCGAGCAGATCGTCCTTTGCGCGCAGCGCGTCAGCGACCCCCGGCAGGCCCGTCTTCTCGAAGTCATTGTGCAGCGAGCCGGACACTGCAGCGAGATCCCCCCTCCCGAGCGCTTCGACCAGGCGCTGCACTGGACGGCTCGGGCCGCGGCGTCGCCCTCTGGTCACCCCTCGTCCCAACGCCGCGTACGCTTGTGCGGTGGGGACCCGTTGCTCCGGCACGACGACGACGAGCCAGGCCGAAAGCTCAGGGCATGGTGTCAGCTGCTCTCCGCGTCCCCGCGCCAGGCGGGCGCCGCCCTCAAAGAAGAACGGGACGTCGGAGCCGAGCTCGACCGCCACCACTGCGAGATCCTCCGGCGAGATGTCGAGATGCCACAGACGGACGAGACCGACCAGCGTCGCGGCCGCGTCGCTGCTCCCGCCACCGAGTCCGGACCGCATGGGGATCGTCTTCTCGACGACTATCGAGACACCGCGCCTGACGTTCATGTGGCCGGCCAGGAGGTGCGCTGCCTGCCAGCAGAGGTTGTCCTCGCCTTGGGGCGCATCCGCAGGTGAAGCTCGCACGCCTATCGCTCCGTCCTGCTCGTCGCGAAGCACTACCGTATCCCAGGCGCCCACCGTCTGGAGCACCGTCTCCACTTCGTGGTACCCGTCCGGGCGTCGCCCCAGCACGCGCAGGCACAGGTTTACCTTGGCCGCCGTCTCTATCTTCAAGCCACTCACTGTGCCGCGTCCATCCTCTTCGCCGTGAGGCCCTTCGCGAGAAGCAGGAACTCCTCGACACTTACGGTCTCGGCTCGCCGCGATGGGTCAAGGCCACATTGCGACAGCAGCCCAGACGCCTCCTGCTTCGACAGCTCCGGTCTGTACGCATGGGAGATGGCATTGGCCAGTGTCTTGCGTCGCGATGAGAAGGCCGCCCGGACGAGCTTCCGGAAACAATCGGCGAACGCAGGCGGCACCATCTCGGGTCTCCTAACGTCCAGTGCAAGCATGGCCGAGTCGACCCGCGGCCGCGGGAAGAAGCAGGTGCGTGAGACGCGGCCGAGAGACGAGGCCTCGGCGGCCGCTTCGACGAGCACTGTCAGGAGCCCGCGCTGCCGGTCGCCGGGCGGGGCCAGCAGCCTCTGCGCGACCTCTTCCTGCACCATGATCACCATACGCGAGAACCAGCCTGCCCCCTCCAGCAGTTTCAGGATGGCCGGGCCGGTGATGGCATAGGGGAGATTCGCGACCACGCGCCAACTTCCGGAGCGGCGGGGACTGAGGACCTCCTCCCAGTTCAGAGCGAGAAGATCGCCCTCAACGATCTCAGCCGCGGCCCCCACGGTCTCGCGAAGGATGGCCACCAGCCTGGGATCGACCTCGAGTGCCAGCACCCGGCCCGCAGCATGCGTGAGAGGCACTGTGACGGCGCCGGCCCCTGCGCCGACTTCGACCACCTGCTCCTCGGGAGTGAGCCTGGCCGCTCGCACGATCTTGTGGGCGATGTTGCGGTCAACGAGGAATGTCTGTCCCAGTCGCCGCTGCGGCCGGAACCCGTGGCCGCGGAAGAGCAGTCGAAGCTGCGCCGGAACCAGGGGGTCAAGTGTTGCGGAAGTCTCCTCTGCCACGCGTCGTCCTCTCAGCCCCGGGCCGGCCGTTCACGTCGCAGGTGAGAAGACCCCGAGCCTGCGGGCGGCCCCACGCTCGGCGCACCCGTCACTCGGTTGTCTCGAGCTGCTCGCGCAGCCACTGCAGCCGGTAGAACCAGAACTTCTCGCCTCCGCCCTCGTGCCCCGCGTCCGGGAAAGCCTGGATCTCCTTCGGCCCAGGCAGCACATTATACAGCCCGAACACTGCCGCCGGAAGCGAAACCTCGTCGAGAAAGCCGACGCTGAGGAGCACCGGACAGCGGACGTCAGGAGCGAAGTTCACGGCGTCGAAGTGAGCCACTGTGTTTGCCGCCCCTTCCGCTGCTTCGGGCCGTTCGTGCAGGTAGCGAGCGATCTGCGTGTAGGGCCACCCAGCCGCCCGCAGCGAGAGTGGGAAGTCGACGAGCATGGGAGCATCGGCGGCGACGGCACGCACGCGGAGAGAGAGAGCCCCCAACAATATCGCGAGGCCGCCGCCCTCGCTCACTCCGACCACCGCGACGCGATCGGGATCGGCTTCCGGACGCGAGCCAAGGAAGTTGAGGGCGCTCAGCGCGTGCTCTACGATCTCGCGATAGACGTAGCCATCGGGTGACTCGATCCCTTCCGTGCAGTAGTCCTCGAAAGGCCGCGGGCGGACGCGGTCCACCGGATTCCCCCTCACGTCGATGGCCAGCACCACCCAACCCTGGTGGGCCAGCCCGACCGGCGGGTCTATGGGCCGCGCTCCGTAGCCGGAGAGATAGAGAATGCCCGGTCGGCCCCGAGCACGAGCGGGCATGGCATACCACGCGTGGATAGTCCTACCGGCAACGCTCTTGTACTGGACGACCCATACCTCAATACCACGGCGCGAGCGCCGGTCGTCGCGGCGCATTCGGTACTCCGGTGGTTCGGCGCCGACCTCGGCCAACACCCGCCGCCAGAACTGATCGAAGCCGGCCGGGCGCGAGACTCTCGGCTGGATGTCCTCGGGCATGTAGCCAGCAACGACGCGCGCGGCGCCGACCTCCCGGTCACCCGCCGTTGCCGTGACGTTGATGGCGTAGAAGTCCGGCGCGCTCATCTGCCACAAGAACTGCTTCTCCGTCACCTGCTTCGCCGGGAGTTCCACCGGCGACGTATTGTAGATCACGACATCCTGACGTGTCGCAGACAACTCAACCGAGAGAGCGGCCTCGACATCACCGTCAGAGCGGTTGTCCAAGGAGACGGCCATCTCAATGGGCCTGCCGGCTGGATACAGCCCGTCCTCCGGCGACAGCGCCGCCCGCACCCCGACGAGCTGCTCCAGCGTGGGCTTGGGCGGCTCGCCCCGGCCAGCGCGGAAGCCGATCTCCCGCCGTCCCCCCGGCGGGATTTGGCTCACCTCCCACACCTGCCGGCCGAGCCAAGGCCCCCACACGCGCGTGCCACCGCGGAGTTCAAGATAGGCCCCGCTCTCGGTGCTAAACCGCACCGCACCCCAGCGCTCGTCCGCGGGAACGGCCGCCGCCTCCGTCCCATCGGCCCTGCGGGCTATCCGGACGGCCGGAGAGAGGACGACGAAGTAGGGCACTGGCTTGGTGGCGCTATTCGTGAGCAACACGGTGACCTCATCCCGCGAGAAGCGATACTGCGCGGCATAGGTGCCGTCAGTCACCTCAACGGAGAAGGCTGAGTGGTGCCTCTTCTCGCCCAGCTTCCGCGGGCCACCTGCATAGAAGAATCCGCCGAGCGAGATCGCTGTCTGGTCGTCCAACATTTCGACTTCGCCGACGCGTAGGGAATGGAGGTTCCCGTCGGAGCCAATGAGGGCGCGGTAGGTCCCGCCGATCACCTCCAGCGAGCCGTCGTCGAGGGAATGCAGCTGGACTTCCGGCTCTCGCCCGACGCGCGGGGAGGCCGCTTCCGCGCTGACGCCCCCGAACACCAGTCGGGCGCACGAGGCGAACAGCAGCGCGGCGAGGATGAGACCGCGCCTTCTCAGCATGCCAGCCATCACAGGATGAGGGGGCACTGCCGCTTCCGGGACAGCACAAGAGTTACATTGTCTCGGACACGTGGCCCTGGCGAAAGTCGCGGGCGCGCCGCCGGCGCCGTGTCACCCCTAGTCCGCGCCCCGCCACTTTCGAGGCACGAAGTGGAACTGGAACTGCTGCGCGGCGAAGCGATCTGTCATCCCGGCCAAGTAGTCGCAGACGTGCCGCGCAAGTGACTCGGTGCCCTCGCCGCTCGCCTCGGCCCCGCCGGGCACCTGGCCGGGATTCCCCATGTAGAAGCGAAAGAGGTGCATGACGAGGCCACGAACACGCTCGCCTTCGCCCGCCGTCAGGGCCGCCACTTGGTAGACACGCTCGTAGAGAAAGTCCTTCAGCCGGTTGGTGGCCCCCTCAATCTCATCGCTCATGCCGATCTCCGGGCCCCCTTCGCTCTGCGCCACGATATCCGACACCATCGTGGTGATGCGGCGGGAATGTGTATCCCCCAACACGGCTGTGCCTTCCGCAGGCAGCTCGGCCTCGGTGATCAGCCCGCCGCGAATGGCGTCGTCGATGTCGTGGTTGATGTATGCGAGCCGGTCAGCATAGAGCACCACGAATCCCTCGGCGGTGCTCGGCACGCCGCTTCGGTCTCCTGGGAGGTCCTCCATACCCTTGCTATGCCCGCGAATGCCGTCTCTGACCTCGTGCGTGAGATTCAGCCCCTGGCCGTCCTTCTCCAGCACTTCGACGACACGGAGGCTCTGCTCCGCGTGCTGGAAGCCGGCAGATGGGTCGAACTCCCGGTAGGCAGCGTCCAGCGCAGCCTCCCCAACATGGCCGAAGGGCGTGTGGCCGAGATCATGGCCCAGCGCGATCGCCTCGGCGAGGTCCTCGTTCAGGCGCAGAGCCCGGCTGATCGTCCGCGCGATCTGGGACACTTCCAGAGTATGGGTCAGCCGTGTGCGGTAGTGATCCGCCTCCGGCGCGATGAACATCTGCGTCTTGTGGCTGAGCCGCCGGAAGGCCTTTGAGTGGGTGATCCGGTCCCTGTCCCGCTGGAAGACCGTGCGGATGGGGCAGGGCGGCTCCGGTCGACCGCGGCCGCGGCTCTCGGCGCTCTTCGCCGCGTGGGGCGACAGCGTCTCTCGCTCGATCCTCTCCGTTTCCTCTCTCGGAGTCGCCATCTGCGCCGGTCCGATCCTAGTCCTGCACGACGAGCGAGAAGTCAGCGATCCGACTGAAGAGCTGCGACAGGTGCCAGCACACGACCAGACGGTTGCGGCGGAGCTTCTCGTCCTCCGCCATCACCAGCACGTCATCGAAATAGCGGTCTATCGGCTCGCGCAGTTCCTTGGCGATCAGCTCGAAGAGCCCCAGTAGAGGAACAGCGTCTGCCTGATACGCCACCCTCTGATATGCTTGCCACAGTGCCTTCTCGGCCGGCTCCTGAAATAGGTCGGGGTTCACTTCGCCGCCCTCGAAGTCCTTGGAGATGTTCATGGGGCGGGTACAGGCGATGACGGTGGTGAGGAATGGGACGGGAGGCTTGGGCGCTCTGTCCCAGGCCGCGGCGAATCTCAGGGCCTGTGCCCGAGTCGCGGCCTGACTGATGTCATCGATCCCAACCGCGAGCGCCGCATCCACTAGGTCGTATCGTATGCCCTCTCCGCGGAGATACACGGAGAGCCGCTCGCGGATGAAGTCCATCACTTCGGTCGCCACCTCTTTTCTCGGCCGGTCGAGATCGGCTTGCCCGCGCAGGGCTTCGACAGCCGCGCCCAGCAAGCAAGACAGCGAGAGGGCGAACCGCTCTTCCTGCTTCGCCTCGCCCGCCGCGATGAGGATGTTGACGACACCGTAAGCTTCCCGGCGGAGGCCGTACGGATCGGCGGACCCGCTGGGAACGACGCCCACGGCGAACAGCGCCGCCAAGGTGTCGAGCTTGTCGCTCACGGCCAGCAGTCGGCCAAGCTTGGTCTCGGGCAGTGCGTCGTCCGCCGACCGAGGGCGGTAGTGCTCGCCGATGGCGTCCGCGACCTGTGCGGGCTCACCGGAGGCAAGCGCGTACTCCCTTCCCATCGCTCCCTGCAGGTTGGAGAGATCAAGCACGACCTCTGTCGTCAGGTCCGCCTTGCACAGCGCCGCTGCGCGGTCCAGTCTCTCCCGCTCCTCGGCCGACAGCGCTGCCTGGTCGGCCGCGGCCGCGGCCACGGCGCGGACACGCTGAGCCTTGTCAAACACACTGCCGAGTCGCTCCTGGAAGACGACGCCCTTGAGGTCGTCGACTCGCTCGGCCAACGAGCGCTTGAGGTCTTGCTGGTAAAAGTAGCTCGCGTCGATGAGCTTCGCCCGCAGCACACTCTCCCAACCACTCAGCACGGTCTCCAGGGAGTCTTCCCCTCCATCGCGCACCGCCACGAACTTGGGGAGCAACTCCCCTTTCTCGGTTTCGAGCGGGAAGTAGGCCTGGACGTGCTGCATCTCCTCGATGAGGACAGGGCGAGGGAGGCCAAGGAAATCGGGATCGAAGGCGCCGCGCGCGGCGGTCGGATACTCGACGAGGAAAGTGGTCTCGTCGAGCAGGCCTCCATCCACGACGCGGGCAGACTCCGACTCAGCGATCGCGCCGACACGCTGAGCAATCTCGGCGCGGCGCTCTTCCGGGCTCACGATCACGGAATGGCTGCGAAGGATGTCCTCATAGTCTGCAGCGCGCGGGACAGAGTGCATTCCATCCGCAAGCACCGGATGGCCCCGCGTCTCTCGCCCGCTGCGCAGGCCCTCGAGCTCGAACTCGACGACCTCGTCGCCCACGAGCGCGAGAAGCCACCGGATCGGCCGCCCGAACCTCATTGCGCCGGTGCCCCAGCGCATTGTCTTGGGGAACGTCAGGCCGGTGACGAGATCGGACAGAGCCCCGGCCAGAGCTTCTCGCGCCGGCAGTTCCGGCTCGTGCACCACGGCGAAGACGTAGTCGCCCTGGTCCGTCGCTCTCACGACGAGGTCGTCCGGCGAGAGGCCGTGCCGCCGGGCGAAGCCGAGGGCCGCCTTCGTCGGCCTGTCTTCCCCATCGAACGCCACCCGCTTGGCGGGGCCGCGCTCCTCTCTGGTGTGAGGGGTCTGTCGCTCGGCCAGCCCCTCCACGATCAGGACGAGCCGCCGCGGAGTCCCGTACACCTTCAGCTCGCCGAAGCTCAATCGCAGGGCTTCCAGCATCCGACGCCCATCCTCCCCGAGCTGCGCGAGCGCGGGAGGGAAGAAGCGCGGCGGAATCTCTTCAGTTCCGATTTCGAACACAAAACGCGGCATCTGATCCTAGACCTCACAACATGGACTTCGGCTTCAACTGCGGGTGCGCGTCTTTGGGAATTGTGAGAGTTCTGCGGAGACCCGTCAAGGCCTTCCCGCCGCCCGCGGGAGTGCAGCCCCTTCCCCTCCTCACCGGCGGCTGTTCGGAAACGCCGCCATTGCGACCAGTGCAAGCGCGATGAGCGCACAGCCGGCTATCACTCTCGGAGACGGCACCTCCCCCATAGCCAGGTAGACCCATATGGGGTTCAGGATCGGCTCCAGCAGGATGATTAGGGAGGCCTCCACGGCCCTCGTTTTAGCGAGCGCCCACTGGAAGAAGTAGTAGGCAAGGCCCAGCTGGAACAGCCCCATTGCGGCCAGCAGGGCGACCTCCCGAGGGCCAGGCACAATCGGGACTCCCACCGAAAGGGCCACCGGCAGAACGATGGCGGCCGTGCCGATGTTGGTCCAGAAGAAGATGTTCGCCGGAGCGGTGTCTCCCATGCTCTTGAGGAGCATGATGAAGGCGGCGAAGGCGAAGCCGCTCCCCACGCCGAGCACAACTGACTGCTGATGAGCGCGGCCGCTGCCCCCTGTCACTATGAGGAAGACGGCGACCACGGTCAGCGCGGCCGCGGCCGCCTCCACCGGCCTGATCCGCTGCCGCTGCACCAGCCAGGCCCAGAGGGCGACGAGCGCGGGCGCGACATACTGCAGCCAGATCCCCTGCGCGGCCGTGCCGAGCTGCATCGAGCCCATGAGCGTGCTTACCAGCGCGGCGTAGAGGGCCACGGCAGCAAGGAGCTTCTTTAGGGGCGGCCGGGGCTGCGCCAGTCCGGGCAGGAAGATGAGAGCTGCGAAGAGCGAACGAAGGCCAGCAATGGCCAGCCAGTGCACCGAGGGCATGCTCTTGAGGAACACGCCACTGGTGCTCCAGAGAACCGCGGCGATGACCAGAAACAATATGGACCTGGATCGCGAGGACACCGGGGAACTCGTCTCCCGCACGCTGCAACACCCCCGCGCCCTTGACGCCGATCATGTCGCAGCCGACGCTGTTCCCTTCGGCGCTGGCCTGCGGGCACCTCCACCAGCGCCCGCTCGGGTCAGACTACTCTCTCCCGGGCGCACCGCCCGAAGCAAGGATGCCCATCCGCACCCCCCAACACCCTCAGCCAGCCGGCACCGCTTCGGCGCGGGGCACGAATCGCAGCGCCGCAGAGTTCATGCAGTAGCGGAGTCCGGTAGGTGGGGGGCCGTCCTCAAACACGTGGCCCACATGCGCGCCGCAGCGCCGACAACGCACCTCGGTGCGCACTATGCCGAGGCTCGTGTCAGCAACCGTTTCGATGTTCTCTTCCGCCACCGGCGACCAGAAGCTGGGCCAGCCGGTTCCGGACCTGAACTTCGTCTCCGAGGCGAACAGATCGTTGCCGCAGTCCGCGCATCGATAGATCCCCCGAGCATGGTTGTCCCAATATGCGTTCGCGAACGGCGGCTCTGTCCCGCCCCCGCGCGTCACCTGGTACTGCTCGTCCGGGAGAATCCGACGCCATTCAGCATCGGACTTCAGGACCGGCTCTGTGTCGATGAACTGACCCTCCTCCACGTTGAACACGCGGACGGTTGCAGATGCCGCGGACTCACCGACCTTGCCTCCAGCCTGCGTCGGCTTGGCCGCTGGACAGCTCGCGAGGCCACGCTTCTCGTAGTAATGCTGGTGGTACTCCTCGGCCGGGTAGAAGGTGGGCGCGGGGAGAACCTCGGTCGCCATGGGGCGCGAGTATCTGCCGGCTTCGGCCAGACTCTCTTTCGCGTTCACGGCCGCATCGCGCTGCGCGGAACCGTGGTAGAAGATCACCGAGCGGTACTGAGTCTTCCTCTGGGCCGTCGGGTCGTGCTGCTCCCAGAAGGTGTCCAGCAACCTGCCATAGGAGACTCGGTCCGGGTCATAGGTAACTTCCACCACTTCGGTATGTCCGGTACCTCCAGAGCAAACCTCCTCATAGGTCGGGTGTGCCGCCTGGCCTCCTGCGTAGCCAACGCGTGTGGCCGTGACCCCAGGGAGGCCCCTGAAGGCAGCTTCCACACCCCAGAAGCAGCCGGCGCCAAAGGTAGCAACCTCCATCGAGGGCCCCCTTCCAGTCTGAGACATTGAGTATCCCTTCTGGGTGCAGCCAACAACTGCACCCACGAGCAGCGTCAGGATGACCAGCAAGAACCTTGACATGCTGACCGCCAATCTGAAGCAGTGTTGTGCCACTGTTCTCATCGTGCCCTCCCCGGGTCCGGCCAAAGCGAGGGCCCTGTCTGGCGAGAGCCACAATGAACCGAAGGCGGTACGAACTCGGCACACTACAGGAAGAGCGTGGTGTCCGAGGCCCCCTTCCGCTTGGGTACGGCCCAGGGGCCGCCAAACACGCCAACAGGCGCGCCGAGAACTTGACGGCGGCGGGCCGCGTCCAATATGGTGAGGAACGCGAACCACCTGGCCTGGGGGAGGCAATGGGCGGCATCGCACGGCGGATCAAGGACAACTTCTCTCTCACGTGGCGCTGGTTCAACTACTGGCGCCGGCGGTACGTGTGGCTGCGCCTCGTCATCATCCTGCTCGTGTTCGCACACCCGGTGTACGGGGTCTTCCGCCCGATGATCCGCGACCTCGTCGTGGTCGCGATCAAGGGGATTGAGGGGGCCAAGTTCGGCCCCCGTCTCGAAGCGAGGGCGTTCCAGCATCTGGAGAAGAAGCGCCTCCAGACGGCCCTGCTGGCGCGCTTCGACGAGGATGAGGACGGGAGGCTGGACAGAGACGAGTCGGCCGCACTGGAGGAGCGTACCGGCCTGACGCCTGCCGAGGTCGAGGGGAGCGCGCTCGACGTGGAGTTGGATCCGCTGGTGGAGGCAAGCCACGAGGTTGGCCTGCTGCCGCGGACCACGACGGCGAGAGACTTCCGTCGGGAGGCCCTCGCGACAGCGCTGGCCCAGCGGGACCAGGAACACGAGGCCCTGTGGGAGGAAGCCGGGGCCTACCTCGAAATGCCGTACCCGACGCTGCGCGACTACCTGAGGTGGGAGACGTGGCGGCGCGGACTGAGGTTCTTCGGCCAGGTGGTGAGCGGCTCGACGACTTCCGTGCCTGTACCGACCGAGTACTTCGCCGGTCTACGCTCGCCGGTTTCGGTCGGTCCGATTGCCCTGGTTGAGACGGAGCCTGAACCGTGGTGGCAAGGGCTGATCGGCTGGGCTGCGCTGCTCATCCTCACGGCCGTCTGCATCCGCCGCTACGGGAAAGGACTCGAGCTTCAGCGCCGCTTCAGGGAAGATTCGCAGCTCGCCGCCGCGCCCTGCCCCGTCTGCGGAGAGGCCACGAACGATTACGGCGCGCTGCGGCAGCACCGGTTCTCTCGCGCCTGCGCCACTGCCGCTGTGGTCGGACTCGTCTATGTCGCAGTCGGCGATCTTCGGCCTCCCGATTGGCTGTACGGAGTGGGGATAGTCGCTATCCCCGTGGCTGGCATCGTCCGTTGGACTCTCTGGCCGCGGGAGATCCACGCCTGCCACCGCCGCCCGAGTCTTCTCTACCTGGGCTTCGCGGCCACCCTGCTTCTGGTCGCCGGACTCGTCAGCGGGATTGCCGCGTATGGGATGAACACCTTCGGCTACCCGCGCGAACGCCGAATCGTCGTGGGGATGGGACCAGGCGAGGCCGTGCAACGGACGGGTCGGCGACCTCCTGCCACCGTCGAGCGAGAAGCCACTCCCGCGCCTCGCGCGGCATCCCCCTCTCGACGGGGACGCCAGCCGAGCGCGACCGGGGCGCAGCCCCGGCAGAGCCGAGGGCGGGGAATGCGTGCGACGCGGGACAGCCGCAGCGCCGGCGCGCGGCAGCGCACAAGTGAGAGAGATCGGCGAGCCGGCCGCCGTCCGCGTCGCTCTCCCGCGAGCGAGGGCCCGCCCGGCAGGTAGGTCTTACGCAGTGCCCTCCTGAATTGTCCCTCTGCCAGTCAACTCGACGCCAACACTGGAGAGGTCACCATGGAGTACACACAGGGTCGCACCGGCCGCGTCTTCGTCGCTCGCCTGGAGGACGGCGAGTCCATATATGACGTCGTCGAGGAGATCGCTCACAAAGAGAGCATAGAGGCCGCCTCCGTCCTCGCCATCGGTGGCATCCGCAAGGGGAAGGTCGTCACCGGCCCGCAGCATCCCACAGGTACGGTCGTGCCGCACTACGAGGAGTTCGACGATGCACGGGAACTCGTCGGCGTCGGCACGGTCTTCCTTCAGGAAGGCAAGCCGTCCCTGCACTTCCACGCCGGCATTGGCCGCCGCGACTCGGCACTGGTGGGGTGCCCCCGGGCCGGGATGTCGGTCTACCTCGTGCTCGAGGTGATCATCACTGAACTGGTCGATGTCAGCGCGGAGCGGGCCTACGACCCGGAGTCAGGGGCTAACCTGCTGAAGGTCGGCTAGGCCCGGCGGTCGATATGGAGAAGAGATACCAGCGCTGCCTGCTCTTCCCGCGGCCGGAGGGGGGCTTCCGGTCGAAGTAGAGTGTCATGACCTCGCCCGACGTCGTCTTCACTCGGTAGAAGTGCTTGCGGACGTAGAGATGCTTCCTGTCCATCCCGACGCCGGGCTCTTGACTGCGCCAGGTTTCCATCACGCCTGCGATTGTGTACTCGGCACCCCGCCACCTGAAAACGCGCGGCAGCCCGGGTTCGCCCGTGGCCATCCTTGGGGTGTCGAACGTTCCCGGCTTGGGTACGATCGGTTCGCCGATGAATGATTCGTCTTCGTTCTGTCTGGCCGCCATTCTCAGTTCACGCGCGCTAGGCCCTCGTCAGCCGGATGATAGCCACTTCCGGACGGCAGTTGATCCGAATCGGCGGAAACGTTACGCCGACACCTGAAGTCGTGTACACCTGAGTGCCCGATGACCCGACTCGCTGGAGCCCGTAGGGATACTTCCACGCGTGGGCGGGAAGCACAAGTGGGCCTTTGCCCGGGAGGCGCACCTGTCCCCCATGGGAGTGGCCGGAGAGCTGAAGCGGAATCCCATGCTTCGCCGCCTCATCTGCATAGTCCGGCTCGTGACACAGCAGTATCTTGAAGATCTCGTCGGGCACGTCCGCGAGTGTGCGCTCGAGATCGGGCTTTCCCTCCCACATATCGTCGATCCCGCACAGCCACCACGGGGTCCCACCCACGGCGATCCCGACAGCTTCGTTGATCAGCACCGTGATCCCGGCGTCGCGGTGGGTCTGTGTCACGCGGCCGACTTCGTCCGTCCAGTACTCGTGATTCCCCAGGACCGCATAGACCCCGTACTCGGCCTTGAGAGAGGACAGCGCCGACACCGCGCTCTTCGCATACTTGGCCTTGAATGAGACATGGTCGCCCGTCAGCACCACGATGTCAGGCGTATAGGCCATCGCCAGTCTCGCCGCCTCTCGGATATGCTCTTCGGAGATGAAGGGGCCGCGGTGCAGGTCACTGAGGTGAGCGATCGTGAAGCCGTCTAGGAACGCTGGCAGATCGGGCACTGATACGGGCACCCGCCGCGCCTGCAGCCAGGCCCGCTCGCCGAAGACTGACCAGAGGGCGCTCGCGCCGATTGTGGCTCCGCCGGCGATGAGCGCTCGGCGCAGGAACTTGCGCCGAGAGGGGTAACGTGGCTTCTCGCTCACTGGCTTTTCCGACTTCGTCGGCTCCGCTCGCATCTCTAGCCTTGTCGCGTCAGCACAATACTAGCACGAGAGAGGGCGCGTCGAGAGCACAGAAAGCGCCGAGCATCTACCGACGACGCGCCAGCCTCTTCTGGACGGCCTGGCTTCGGAGCTCTCGCAAGGCGTCGGCAGCGATCCAGCGCGCCGCTCTGGAGTCGATCTCGCGCATCTCCTCGGCCAGCGCGATCGCCTTGCGGTTGAGGGCGGCATTCCGCTTCCCGACCTGTCGCAGCGCCCAGTTGACCGCTTTCCTCACGTAGTTCCGCTCGTCGCGCGACTCGCGCTTGATGAGAGGGAAGAAGCGAGTGAAGCGGCGGTCATCGTCATTCTTGTCGTGAACCGCAAGCCAGGCCATGAGCGCGAAGGCGGCCCGCTTCACGAACTCCTCCTCCCGCTTGCTCCATTCGGCCGCCTTGCGGTAGGCGAGCTTCGTGCGGTCGAACAGGCTCCCGCAGCAGGTGTCACAGATCGCCCAGTTGTCGAAGTCGACCACCCATGATTCCATCTGCTCTTCGGTCACCTGCTCCGGGTCGTCGATGAGGGCCGCCAGCGTCCTCGCGTCGAGTACCTCGGAGGCCCAGAGCCGCTGAGCAAGATCGTGATCCTTGCCGATCTGCAGGGCAAGCTTCCGCAGCTCCGGCATCGGAGCGCCGTACGCCTTCTTCGAGATGATGCCAAAGCGGGCCATGCCCTCGATGTTCTCGGGCTTGTAGTGGGATTTGAGAAGCGCCATTATCTCGCGATATCGCATGATCCCCTGGCTCGCCGTAGTGGCACCTGCTGCGCCAATGGTAGGGCGTCCGGGCTTGGGAGTCCACACACCGTTCGTCTCTTGACGCAAACGTCTGTTTGCATTACCCTAGAGGCTGCTGGAGAGCGATATGCCTTCGTTCGTTCATCTGCACGTGCACAGCGTCTTCTCGTTTCTGGACAGCACCTGCCGTCTGGACCGGCTGGTGGCGCGGGCGGCCGAGCTGGGTATGCCGGCCGTGGCGGTCACCGATCACGATGGGACCTACGGCGCGGTGCGCTTCTACCAGGCCGCGCAGGAGGCCGACATAAAGCCCATCCTGGGAGTCGAGCTGACCACCGAAGGCTGCCACCACCTCCCCCTCTTGGCCACCTCCAGGGTCGGCTATGCCAACCTCTGCCGGATGGCCACCGCGGGGCACTTCCGCGTGCTGCGGGAGGCGGCGGGCGAACAAGCTCCCATCGAGCCCGTGCCCAACACCCGCGCCACCGGCGCGCAGTGGCGGAAGATGCCGCGCTGCAACTTCTCGACCATTGCCCAATGTGCCGAGGGCGTGATCGCACTCTCCGGCTGCCGCTTCGGCGAAGTTCCGGCCGCAGTGCGACGCGGCGACATGGACGCGGCGCGGCGCGCGGTGCGCCGCTATCAGGATATCTTCGGCCCTGATCGCTTCTTCATCGAACTGTGCCGCGAGGAGCCGGATGAAGACGAACGACTTCACATCGCCCGCCTGGCCGACCTCGCGGAGGAGATGGATGCGCCCATCGTCGCCACCGCCAACGTCCACTATCTCACGCCGGAGGAGGCGGCCATTCAGGATGTCCTTGTCTGCATCCAGACGCTGACGAAGCGGGATGAATGGCACCTCATCCGCCGGCGCGGAGCGGAGCGTTATTTGAAGTCACCGCGGGAGATGATGGAAGAGTTCGCCTCTTATCCACAGGCCATCGCCAACACGGTCCGCATCGCCGAGCAGTGTGAAGTCGATCTGGAACTGGGGGGGCTTCACTTCCCACACTTCCGGATGCGGGATTACGCGCCTGGGATAGGGACGGTTTCGGGAGCAAGCTCCCGAAACATCGGGAAGAGCAGGAGGCAAGCTCCTGCCCAACAACGGCCGGGGTGGTGGCCCAAGACGGATCAGGAAGTAGAGGGAAAGCCGGCCAAGCGATTGCTGGAATGGCTCTGCTGGGAGGGGGCGGCTCAGCGCTATCGCGTTCCCGCAGCGCGCCTGCGCTCCTCCCCTACCTCGCCCATCTCTGCTCGACTCCACCACGAGCTGCACATCATCCGCAAGCTCGGTCTCTGCGAGTACTTCCTCGTCGTCTGGGACATCGTCGAAGAAGCGCGGGAGCGGAGCATCCGGTGCGCCGGACGCGGCTCGGCCGCCGACTCAATGGTCAGCTACGTGCTGGGCATTACCCAGGTCGATCCCCTCGCTGCGCGACTGCTCTTCGAGCGATTCCTCAATCCCGAGCGCCGCGAGATGCCGGATATAGACATCGACTTCGACTCCCGCAAGCGGGACGAGATGATCGAGTACGTGGCGGAGCGATATGGGCCGGAGCACACCGGCATGGTGGCCACCGTCAACACCTATAACGCCCGCTCCGCCCTCCGCGAGGTCGGCAAAGCCCTGGGGATGCCGGAGCAGTTGATAGACCGCATCAGCAGGTCGATGCCCTACATCCCGGCGGGCCGCATCCGCGAGGCCATCGCCAACTTGCCGGAGCTGCGCGGCTCCGGGTTCGACGCCGCCGGCTTGAGAGAACTGCTCGACATCTGCGAGGCGATAGATGGATTCCCCCGCCACCTGAGCGTCCACCTCGGGGGAGTGGTGATCTCGCGGGATCCCATAACCAACTTTACGCCGCTGGAAGTCTCTGCAAAGGGAGTGATCGTATGCCAGTTCGACAAGGATGATATCGAAGCGCTCGGATTGGTGAAGATGGACATGCTCGGGCTGCGCAACCTCGCCGCCATCGAGGAGGCGCTTCACATCATCCGCGAGACGCGCGGCCGGGCGCCCGATCTCAACCGCATCCCGCTGGATGATAAGAAGACGTATGAGCTGATGCGCTCCGCCCGCACCGTCGGAGTTTTCCAGCTTGAAAGCCCGGGCATGCGCGGGCTGCTCTCCGGCCTCCAGCCCACCCGCTTCGACGACATCATCGCCAACATCTCTCTCTTCCGGCCCGGCCCCATGCAGGCCGACATGATCGGCCCTTTCCTCGCCCGACGCCATGGCAAGGAACCGACTGTCTATCTCCATCCCTCCGTCAAGCCGGCGCTCGAGGAAACCTATGGCGTCATCCTCTACCAGGAGCAAGTGCTCGAGGTGGCGACCGCGCTCGCCGGCTTCACTCTCGGACAGTCGGACTCTCTCCGGCGCGCCATGACCCACGATCGTTCGGCGGAGGAGATGGCGAAGATCCGCGATATCTTCCTCGACGGGTGTCACAAGCGCGGCATCGAGAAAGCGATTGCGGAAGAGGCCTTCCGCGGCCTGTCCGCCTTCGCCGCCTACGGCTTCTGCAAGGCCCACGCCGCGTCGTTCGCCATTATCGCCTATGAAACTGCCTATCTGAAGGCCCACTACCCGGCCGAGTTCCTCGCCGGGATCCTCTCCAACCAACCGATGGGGTTCTATCCTCCCGAGGTCATCGTCAACGAGGCAAAGCACTTCGGGGTCGAGGTGCGGTCCGTCGACATCAACAAGAGCCGCGACCGCTACTGGGTCGAGGAAGGGGCGATTCGCGTAGGGCTCGCCCAAGTGTACGGCCTCAGCGCGGCCGGGCTGAAGGCTCTTCTCACAGCCCGCGAGAATAGCGGCCCGTTTCGTTCTCTCAGGGATTTCTGTGCCCGCACGGGCCTGGCGCGGCCGATGGTGGAAAGCCTCATCAAGGCGGGAGCGTTTGACTCCATAAGACCGCGGCGAGAGCTCCTTTGGCAACTCAACGAGATGACTGCCACCGGCGCCCGCCCTCGCGACCAAAACTATCGGCTTGGAGGCCAGCTCCCGCTCCTCGCCGATGATCCCGGAGGGAATGAAGTCATCGGCTTGCCCCCAGCAACAGAAAGAGAACGAGCGGCCTCTGAGCTGGCCATGACGGGAATAAGCGTCACGCGGCATCCGCTCTCCTTCGCGCGCGAGCGCCTGAGCAAGATGGGCGTGCTAAACCGATCTCAACTGGACTCTCTACCAGACGGCCGGCGCGTCCGAGTGGCGGGAATTGTGATTGCCCGACAGCGTCCTCCCATCAAGAGCGGCCAGACCGTTGTCTTCATCACGCTCGAAGATGAAACAGGATTGATTGAAGTGACTGTCTTCGAGCGCATCTACAAGCAATGGGGGAAAGTCATATTCTCCAACAGCGCTCTAATTGCAGACGGGATTCTGCAGAAACGCGGCAGATATGGGACGGTGGTGCTTGGCCGCAGATTTCAGGGCTTCATGCCCTAATACACTCCAATCGGACACCCAGTCGACCTTCCGCTGTGCTTCTGCCAGCGGCCATGGTCACTAGAAGGACTCGCCCCTCCTAGGCTATAATGCAGGTGTGTTTGCGCTAGCCGGCCTGCCTGGAGGCCAGAGGAGTCGAAGGCTGACTAAGGGACGAGCCTCCTTGCGCAGCATCGCACCTCTCGCGCTGAGTCCTTCTATCTGAGTCGAGGCTACCGATATACACAACTGGCCCAGGCAGGGCCATTCTGATGGCTGGAGGTGCATCGATGTCTGCAACCGTTCGTGTATCCACGCCTCTAATGGTAGCGGTGCTGCTATGCGCGTGTCTGTCGGCGCAGGCAGACCCCAAGGTGTGGGCTGGGACGTGCTTCCCCGCTCGGGTGTGGGAGTACCAGGGAGGCACGACATGGCAGGCCATCTCGCCCGACTTCGTTGGAGCGGTGCTGTGCCTTGAGGAGTACGAGGGTGACCTCTATGCCGGCACAATCAGCTGTACCGCCGACTGGTTCGAGGGACGTGTCTACCGCCACGACGGGGAGGGCCAGTGGACGCTGGTTGGGGCAGGCCTCGATGAGATGGTCTGCGACCTGGCCGTCTACCACGGGCAGCTGTACGCAGGCACGGTCGCCCAAGGGTTCCGGCTCTATCGTTACGAAGGAGGCGCCTCCTGGACCCGTGTGGTGGACTACCAGAGCTGGACGGGGGTGCGCGCCCTCTGGGTGGGAACGGACGACTACCTGTATCTGGGCGACATCTTAGAGGACAACATCGCCCGCTTCGACGGGGCCAACCTGTGCGACCCGGCCTGGCTCGCCGGCAGCTGTATCTGGGACTTCTCCGAGTACGGGCAGGGAATCTACGCTGCGGCCTGGCTCGGACGCCTGCATCGCACCACTGATGGGAGGAACTGGGGCCTCGTCCTGGACTACCGCGAGTGGGACCTCTGGGAGCTGGAGCAGTTCCAGGGATACCTACACCTTGGCTACGACGACGGGCAGCTCTGGCGCATGGACGGCACTGAGTCGGTGGCCCCGCTATGGAGCGCCCCGAACAGCATCATCGCGATGCTTGCAGACGGCCGTGACCGGCTCTATATGGGCACGGGCTTCGAGGCGACATGGGGCGGCTATGGCGATCTCTCCGGAATCATTTACGCCTACGACGGGACCGGGAACCCAGAAGCGATTTCGGGTGTTCTCGGAGGGGGTGTACAGTGCCTCCACCACCCTCACACGTTCCCGGACATCCGCTGCGAGCACTGGGCCTACACGGAGGTCGAGGAGTGCTGCGCGGCGGAGATCGTCGGGGGCTATCCCGATGGACACTACCAGCCACGCTATCCCGTGAGCAGAGACCAGATGGCCGTGTTCATCGCCCGCGCTCTGGCCGGCGGCGAGTCGAATGTGCCGCCGGCGCCGGACGATGCTACGTTCCCCGATGTTCCGTCGACCCACTGGGCCCACCGGCACATAGAGTATGCGTGCGCTGAGGGCGTCGTTCAGGGCTACGGGGACGGCAACTACCACCCGGAGATCGACCTGACGCGCGACCAGATGGCCGTGTTCATCGCGCGTGCGATGTGCGGAGGCGAGGACAACGTGCCCGACCCGCCCTGCGACTCTCCTCCTTTCCCCGACGTTGACTGCGAGTTCTGGGCTCGACGGCACGTCCAGTACCTGCGAGAAGAAGGAATCACGGGCGGCTATCCTGACGGTCGCTACCATCCTGAGTACGTGTGCACACGCGACCAGATGGCCGTGTTCATCTCACGCGCGTTCGTCGACACAATGTAGGGACCGTCAGTCTCCAGGAGCTGGATGCCTCTCGCCCCCTGCCACGAGCCGCTGAGCGTGGGGCGCATGGAGAGCCGAGACAGCTGGCGGGAAGCTTGCCCAGCCATGCGCGAGTGCCCCCTTGGCGAGGCCGAACGGCCCGCCGTGCGTTCGGTCGCAGCGTTGACGAGGCCACCGATTTCTGATACATTCGCAGACAGCGATGTCCTGCGCGTGGGCATGGGGGAACAGGCCACCGGGCGCGTAGTGTCATCACCTGGTCTCAAGGAGGAACGCGAATGTCCGTTCCCAAGCCACTCTCGCTCGGCCTCGCTCTGGTTCTTTCAGTGGCAGTCCTGGCGCCGGCGGCGCCGGCCGCGTTTGAGTTGGAGGTGGCTGGAGCGCTGGCCCACGGTGTCCCCCACGACGTCGCCGTCGATGGCGGCTATGCGTATGTCGCGGCCGGGGGCGCGCTCTCGGTCTTCGATATCTCCAATCCCGCCAACCCGATCCAGGTGGCCGTCGTCGACACGCCTGGGTCGGCCGAGGGAGTCGCCGTCTCGGGCGGCTACCTCTACATCGTCGATTGGGACGCCGGGCTGCGCATTGTGGACGTCTCTAACCCGGCAGCGCCCGAGGAAGTCGGGGCGGTAGACACGCCGGGCTATGCCTACGGGGTCGCCGTGTCGGGGAACTACGCCTACGTCGCGGATCACGCGGCCGGCCTCTGCGTCATCGACGTGAGCACGCCCGCTGCTCCAATCCAGCAGGGCACCTATGACACGGCAGGCTATGCGTGGGCGGTCGCTGTGTCTGGCAGCTACGCCTACGTGGCCGACGGTTTCGCCGGCCTGGTCGTGATTGATATCTCGAACCCGGCTGCTCCGGCCGAAGTCGCCTCCTGCAGCACTTCCGATCGTGTGCTCGGCGTAGTGCTGGTCGGCAGCTATGCATATCTGGCCGACGGACAGGAAGGGCTTCGCATAGTCGACATCACGGACCCGCTGGCGCCGGACTGCGGCGTCGCCACGCTCGACCTGCCCGGCAACGCCAGAGGAGTCTTCGTCGACGGCAACTACGCCTACCTGGCCGCGGGAACGGCCGGTTTGCAGGTGGTCGACATCACTGACCCCGTAGACCCCGTAGCGATCGACTCCCACGACACGCCAGGCCGAGCATATGCGGTCGCGGTGGCGAACGACGCTGCCTTCGTGGCGGATGACTCGGGAGGCTTCCGTGTCATTGACGTCGCCACCGTCCCCGCACCCACGCTGGTGGGCCGAGGGGAGACGGACGGCAACGCGGAGGCAGTCGCTGCGCCGGACACAGTCGCCTACATCGCGGACGGAAGCGGCGGGCTCCTGGCATTCGACGTGGTCGATCCCACGGACCCCTCCTTGCTCTGGTCGTGCGATAGCGTAGCCCAGGCGATGGATGTTGACGTCCAGGGGGACTTTGCCTACGTGGCCGACTGGGACGGGGCGCTGGTGGTTGTCAACACGACCGGCCCGGGCTGCGGGGCGGGATCGGTGGGGACGCCAGGACACCCAGCTGGCGTGAATGTGTCTGGCAACCGCGCCTACGTCGCCGCGGGAGACGCCGGCCTCGTCTGCTGTGACATCAGTAGCCCCAGTGCGCCCGCCGTGCTCTGGACCATTGACACTCCTGGCTCGGCCAACGATGTCGCGCTGTCCGGCAACTACGCCTACGTCGCGGACGGCTCGGCGGGGCTGCAGGTCGTGGATGCCGTGACCCCCGCAGGACCGATTGCCTCCGTACCGACCTCCGGATACTCGTGGGGCGCCGATTACGCTGGAAGCTACATCTACCTGGCAAGCGGCGATGCCGGGCTGGAGATAATCGATATCACCACGCCAAGCAGCCCGGCGACGATCGCGACCCTCCCGCTCTCCGGCTCCGCGCACAGCGTCTCGGTCTACCAGCAGTACGCTTACCTGAGTCTCGGCGGCTACGGAGTGGCCGTCGTCGATATCAGCGATCCCGCGAACCCGGCCTTTGTGACCTCCTGTGGCACACCGTCGGTCCCGGGCCCCTCGGACCTCGTGGTCGCCGGCGGCTATGCCTATGTGGCCGATGCTGAGTCCGGGCTGGTCGTAGTCGACTTACTTCCGCCCTACACAGAGCTCGCCAATCGAGTGAGCCCGTCGGCCGGCGAGAAGCTAGCTGTCGTGGGCCAATCCGACGGTTCCGTGCTCGCCTACATAGCTGCTCGCACCGCCGGCATCCAGATCGTGCAGGTCAGTGACGCCGATGAAGCCTCCGACCCGGCGCTGGTAAACGCGGCCCAGGGCCTTGGCGACGTCACGGATATCGCGGTGGGTGGCAGCTACGGGTACGTGACAGACTACGGCGGCCGGCTCTCTGTTGTCGGGCTCACCAACCCGACGAATCCCAACCTCATCGGCTTCGAGGAGACCTCCGGTTCGCCGCTGGCCGTAGACACCTGCACGATAGGAGCGGCCAACTACGCAGTCGTCGCGGACGGCGACGAGGGGATCTCGGTTGTCTCCACGGTTCTGCCGACAAGTCCGTTCGAGAAGGGGAGCTTCAACACTCCCGGATGGTGCGCAGACGTCGCCACCACCACCCTGGGTGGTGATCCCTTCGCCTGTGTGGCCGACGGCGAGTCGGGTCTGCGGCTGGTCAACCTCTCGCCGATCAGGACCCCGGACGTGACAGTGTTCTCGGAGGACTTCGAGGACGGCTTCGAGGGGTGGACAGTAGGTGGCACGGCTGAGTGGTACGCTGGCACGCCCCGGAGAGGGACCTACAGCGTGCGGCTGCGCAACGACGGCAGCATCGAGCGAACCGTCTCGACAGTGGGCTATGGGAAGATCACCCTCTCCTACTACCTGGCGGCCACCATCACGAGCCCCTCGGCCGCGGTCGAGGCCCAGTGGTATGATGGGGGGGGCTGGAACCTGCTGAAGCGCATTGGGCAGGACGACCCCGAGGAGAACGGGCTACTCCACCAGTTCAGCCATGACCTCAGCAGCTTGTCGGACGAGAATCCGGACTTCGCCATCAGGTTCAGACTGGTGGACAGCAGCACCGGCGACTTCGGGTACGCGGACAGCATCCAGATCATCTCGCGGAGCGCCTCCGATCCGTCTGAGGCCGGCTTCTACAACACCCCCGGACAGGCTCGGGGGGTCGCAATTGCTGGGGACTATGCCTGCGTGGCCGATGGGAATGCAGGCCTCCGGATAATCGACATATCAGCGCCTGGCAGTCCGCTCGAGGTGAGTGCATTCGACACCGCCGGCTATGCGGAGTCTGTAGCGATTCTCGGCAGCGACGTGGCTCTCCTGGCCGACGGAGATGCAGGGATCGTGCTGGTGGACTTCACCGTCCCTACGGGCCCCGTGGAGGTAGGCTACTACGAGACCCCTGGCTGGGCAAGCGATATCGCTGAGCTGGCCGGACATGCCTATGTGACGGACGCCGGTTGGGGCCTTACCATCCTCCAGCTCTGGCACAGCTTCCAGGATATCCTCTTCAACTTCTGGGCCTTCTCAGAGGTCGAATCCATCGCTGAGCAGAGCATCACAACGGGCTACGGGGACGGGCTGTATCACCCGGAGAT
>JALGXV010000107.1 GCA_029821885.1 Candidatus Hebobacteria bacterium | reverse complement strand
CTGGATCGGCCAGGCCGACCTGACCATGGCCAGGGATCCCGAGCTGCTCTCCCTCGCCGCGCGCAGTGGCTGCCAGGCGATGTTCGTGGGCCTGGAATCGCTCTCGCAGGAGAACCTGCGAGCGACGCACAAAGTCCCCAACGTGGGGACTGACATGGGTGCGGCCATCACCACGATCCACAAGGCCGGCATCGAGATCATTGGCTCATTCGTGCTCGGGCTCGACGGGGATGACCGCGGCGTCTTCGCTAGCACGGTGGAGTTCGCGGAGCGGCATAAACTGGTCGCCGCCCAGTTCGCGGTGCTCACTCCCTTCCCGGGCACGGCGATGCGCCAGCAGCTCGAGGGCGAAGACAGGATTCTGGATCACGACTGGTCGCACTACACCATGAGCAACGTCGTGTTCCGGCCCCGGCACATGACCGACCTCGAACTGCGGGCGGGGCAGAAGCATGTCTACGGCCGCTTCTACTCCATACCCTCGATCCTTAAGCGCAGCTTCACCGTGCGGAGGAAGTTCCTCGGCCGGCTCCTCGTCAACCTCAGCTACCGCGGCATCCACAGCGGTAAAGGTCTGCACGATCACCTGCCCGCACAGCATCGCGCCAAGCCAGCGGGCGCAGGCAGCACGACGTAGATCCTCTGCGTGTTGCGCGGGCCTGGGATGCTGGCTTCCCAGCGAGTGTGGCCCTCTCGGCCCGGAAGACGATGCCAGGGCAGAGGACCAACATGACGGCGGGCCTCCCATCAGACGAGAATGTGTTTCGATACGAGCATGTCCTAGAGGGGTCGCGAATCGAAACTCCCGCCTCGTCCGAAGCGGAGAGAGTTTCGATCCCAGGATCGCACCCTCCGCCAGACAGACCTATGATCGACCTCAGGTCTGACCGGGCAGACGAGATACTTGACTTCGGCCAGTCGTCCACACGATGCTCTCTCGCCGATTGGAGGCCTCTTCACACCACCATTCTTCTGGCGGGGCCAGAGGGAACGGTGAGTTGGCCTCGCTGCCATCCTCACTCACCATGGGCTCTCCCAGATATAGCGAGGGTGCCATCGGTCGCCCGGCCCCACTCTGTACAGCGCAGGTGCGCCCCTCTTCTACCGATACCAGCAGATAGCAAGGGCCCCCCTGGATCCTGAAGGCCGTGCCGGACAAAGGTCTGACGCGTAGCGACTAGTCCGCGGACCCCCGTTGACGATGGCTGCGTCGAAGTCTAGTATGGGCGCGAAGGTCCGCCCCCTGCGGGGCGGGGGGACAACTATCAGCCGGTGCGTGCCGAGTGGTCGACAGGTGTCGTTGTCCGACCCGACGTGCGAGACTGGCGCCAGGAGATGACCCTTGACTGCTGATGCCCGGGTTTCGATCCCTACTGAATGGGAACGCTGCGGCCTGGCCATGGGCAGGCGCCAGACCGACAGCGGAGAGAGCGTGGCAGGAGACCCGTGCATCGTCTGGGATGAGGAAGTAAAGGGATGGCGGATGGTCCTCTTCTATGCCCCCCCCGGACACGCACAGGCCGTCTGCCGCGACCCGCTGGCGAAGGGTCCATGGGAGCTAGAAGGCCCTTTGCCGTTCACCAATCCCGAGGCGCTGGCGGGTGGGCACACGCATAAGCCCTATGTCGTCATGGACGCGCACCGTCCCAACATGCCGGCGAGGATCGGGGGGCAGTACAGCCTCGTCACCGTGAGTCACCTGGAGGGTCACAAGGTCGTCCAGCAGGCCTGGGCAGAGCGGCTCTGCGGCCCGTGGACGCTGGTGGACGCTCCCCTGATCGGGCTCGGTGCTCATGACGAGTTCGACGCCAAGCACGCGGACGCGGTATCGGGGTTCTTCTTCCCGGAGCGCAATGAGATTCTCTACTTCTACATGGGATATCCGGAGGTCGCTCAGCCGCGCCAGGTGAGCCCGCTGGGGTCGGCGCAAGGCGCCGCCATTCAGCGCGTCGGAGAGCAGCAGGCCCGGAAGGTAGGCATCGTGCTTCCTCCGTGCGAGCAACACGGTCATTGGGCAGGAGGGTGGGTAGGTGGGCTGCAACTCCTGCCGGGCCGGCAGCACCGATGGGTAGGCCTGCTGAACGCGTCGCCGACTGCGCCCGTTGCCTCAGACACCGCCGCTCATCGCGAGGAGCCCCCGCCGAGCCTCGGCGGCTTCGCCTTCTGCGACGAGGAGTTCCCTATCGGAGGATGGGCATGGCACCCAGAGCCGATAGAGTGGATTGATGACATCCCTGAGGCAGCGATCACGGCCGGCGAGGGCGTGAACCTCTGGCGACACCATCTCCTGGCAGTAAGAGACCAACACCTCGCGTTGTTCTACAACAGCGGGCCGTACGGTCGCGAGCAACTCTACGAGAAGCGAACTGCCCTCAACTAAGGAGTCTCCAGCAGAGGTCCTGACGCCATCTAGCGCGATTCTCTTGCCCTATCGTGTCAGCTTTAGGCAGTAGAATCGTTAGCCTACGCCGAGCCGGCGAGGCCGGGATGCGAACCGGGAGATGGGCTTGCTGGAGTGGAGAGAAGGAGCTGGTAGGCCAGTGAAGCGCACCAGGCCGCGAAGACGCGCGCCCGAAGTTGGCCGGCCTCGTCGTGCGTGATTCTGCCGGTTCCCCTGGACTGTTCGCCGCGCTAGACCACGTCAGCCATGGGACGCAAGAGAGCGTTCCGGGATCGGCATACCCTAGGCAGACGTTCCCAGAACCGAAACCCCGCACCTCGTCCACATCTGGAGAGTGTTCGATCTTGAGTGCAGTTTCCCCCAGAGATTGGGAGTCGAACACAAGACTGACTGATCGCGTGACCTAACTCCGGCCAGTCGTCCAGGCGTTGCTTTCTCGTCGATTACAGGTCTCTTCACACCACCGGCACGACCTCGCACCGACGCGGCCCGCAGAGCACTGTCCGCTACTTCGAGTGGACGGGTCGGTGATCACGCGCCTTGGGGCAGGAAGGCGATCCTGGCATGTCGTAAGATTCTCCGTCTGACTCTGGCTGAACGCACGGAGTGGCGCCGGAATGGCGGGGGCGGTCAGAGAGGCGGAGAGAAGGGCACCGGAAGTGCGCCTCTCACGGCTTCCCGCCGCTGCGGCTCACGCTGATGACGCAGGATAGGAGGGGGTCACCATGCGCCGTGTCCGCTGCCTCGCCGCTTGTGCCGCCTACCTGGCTATGGCCTGTGTCGTGCCGCTCAGCGCCGCGCATACCAGCACGCCTGACACGGAAGTGTCGCTCACACGCGGGATCGCGGTGCTTGCGTCCAGCATCGGCAGCGACTACTCGCCAGAGTGCCTGGCGGAGTCTGTGCAGCAGGGGAAGTTCTCTCCCGTTGTCATAGACTGGGCCTGGATAACGGCCCACTGGAATCGGACCAACTTCCCGGCGCTGAGCCGCTTCCTGGAACTGATGGCGGCCGAGAACGTGCCGGTCGCGGCCATGTACCGTCCGCGCTTCCTGAGTCAGCCGACGGTTCCGGTCCAGGTTGATCGGACAGGCAGGTCGGCGGCCTCCCACGGCTACTACATCTGCTTCGCCAGCCCCGAGGCGCGGCAGTGGGGGGTCTCCTGGGGCACTCGGATTCTTCAAGAGTTCCCGCAGATCGACGAGATCATCGTCTACAACCCACTGAATAAGTGTCAATGCCCGGTCTGTCAGGAGGCTGCTCAGGGCGAATCCTACGCGCACTACAACGCCGTGTGGAGATTCCTCGCAGAAGCCAGGGCGGGGTGGCGGAAGCAGAGGCCAGGGGTGAAGCTGGGCGTGGTCTTCGTCAACGACCCCGAGTTCTGGAAGCGGGGATCAGAGGTGCTCGACGTCGCCCACCCCTTCCTCTTCGTCACCGATGATACGGACCTGGCGAAGGATGCGGCGGCGGCCGGCGCAATCCGTGACCTGCTGCCAGGGAAGATGGGGTCCTGCCTGGCCAAAGTCACGTGGGGCCCGAACGACAAGGTGTCTCCGGCGCGACTGGCCCAGTTCGACAGAGTGGCGGCCGCGGCCGGGCTGCCGTACTTCTTCTGGACGTTCGAGACCCTGTTCGCGTCCGATCTCTACGACCCGAAGGCGGTGGCTATCGCGCTGGGGATGGGCCAGCCGGCGGCCGCCGCGAGTGCCGCCACGCGCGGCGAACAGTCGCCTCCAGTCGCGACGGCCGAACAGCCGAAGCCCACGCCCCGTGCCGCGGGCGCGGGCGAGCCCGGCAATCTCAAGTACACGCCGGAGCAGATCCGGGACACTTCAGCGGAGGTCTTCTTGGAACGGATGCTGCACCGGGAGCCGGGGTACCACCAGTTCGCCGCCCTGCAGGCCCTCACGCAGAAAGTCAAAGACGGCGAGGCGTTGGCTCAGCGCGAGATGGTCTCCATGGTCATCGCGGTCATGAAGGATAAGAGCCGGCCCCTGTACCAGCGCTGGCAGTGCTGCTACGTGCTCAGCGGCAGCGGAGCCGAACAGGGGGTGCCCGATCTGATCGAAGTGCTCCTGCACGACGACTCGCCGATCGTGCGCGCCGTGGCCGCGGAGGCCCTGGCGAAGTTCCCCCAGAGCGCGGCGGCCCACGACGCGTTGCTGCAGGCCGCCCGGCAGGAGACCAGCCCGCGGGTCCGCGAGGTGCTTGCTCGCCGCTTAGGGGAGGAGATGCCCGAGGCCCCGTCGGCTCCTGCCGCCGCCTCCGCAGCAGAGGAGCGCGCCCCGTCGGTTCCTGCCGCCGCCTCCGCAGCAGAGGAGCGCGCCCCGTCGGTTCCTGCCGCCGCCCCCACAGTGGAGGCGCGCCCGCCCTCGGTTCCTGTCGGCGCCTCCGCAGTGGAGGAGCGCGCGCCCTCGGGTCCGCCGGAGCCTCCGCCCGGGCCCGTGCCCCCTGTCGCCAAACCATTGCCCTGGCCGTTTCCGGGCGGCCAGAAAGACCAGCGCATCTTCAACAACTACCAGCAGCCGACCGATATCTACTTTCACTCCGGTCTGGACTTCATACACGCGGCCGGGACGCCGGTGGTGGCGGTCGACTCGGGATACGTGGCCGCCATCTACACGAACTACCCTGACTGGATGACCCACTACTTCTTCATCGTGACCCCAGAGAGGGACGGCAATGAGGGATGGTGCTACACGCATTTGGACCCGCTGACGTTCACCTTCGGGGAGGGCGACTTCGTCCGTCAGGGGCAGCGCTTGGGAACGCTGGTGGACTTCTCGGTGGGTGACAAGCCAGGCGTCTCTCATTTGCACCTTCACTATGTCAGGTTCGACCGGGATGCCTCGGGGAAGGTGAACGTGCACAGCCTGCTGGACCCGCTCTACTTCTTTGACTGGGAAGATACCGAGCCCCCCGTCTTCCAGCCCTTGCGCTTTGTGACGGAAGACATGGCCGAGCAGTTTCCGGCCGATGCCGCGGGCGTAGTAACGGTGAGTGGCAGGGCTGACGTCCTGGCCGCCGTGACCGACAGTGCCTACCCAGGCCATATGGGTAACCTGGGGGTGCCAGTGGTGATGCTCTCCATCAGCGACGGGGAGCATACCATGCAGAAGCTGGTGCTTGACCACCGTGGGGATGTTGGGGACGAGAGGCTGGTGAAGCCACTCTATCTCTCCAACGACCAGAAGAAGGCATTCCTCAACCCCGACTCTTTCCCTCGCTACCAGATGTTGAGGGTAACGAAGACGGATGGCGATGGCAAGATCGCGTCGCGAGATGTGGAGGAGTGTTGGGATACGACGGCACGGGACCTCAGGGGCAGACGCCTGTGGCCCAATGGCCAATACTCGGTGAACGTCTACGCCTGGGATATCGCGGGCAACCGAGGGGCGGCGGGGGCTGTGGTTCGGGTCAGGAACAGGTAGAGAAGCTGGGGCGGGCAGCGCATCGCCTTTCCCCATCCGCCTCCCGTAAAGCCGGCCTGAGAGCCTGAGGAGTTGTCTGCCCGGCGCTGATTGCGGGTTCCGGCGGCGCTTAGGTGTCGCGACCTAGCCGGATGTAAGTCGTCAGCGTCGATGAGACAGACCGGGGGCGAGTCAAGTGGCACTCCGGATGTTCCCATCCCGGTTGTCTCTGCGTTCCTCATGGTCCTGCGGTGGTGCTCGCGGGGGCCTGCCATCGTCCGAATGCTCAGTTGCTTTCTCCGGTAAAGGATTGCCTCCAGCCGCAACCGATAGAGCGTCTTGAGTGAGGAGGCCGAGCGTCGGCTGTCGGAGTTGGCGCTCCCTGATTCCCGGTCAGTTCCGTGGACTCAAGCTGAGACTTGACGGACCGGTAGTGGGCCGATACAATGACAGCTAAGGGACCAGCTCAGATAGGGTAGGGACCGGTTCACCTTCCCAGCAACCGATCCGCTCGCCGCTTCGCAGCACTATCACTCGTTGCTCTCGCTGAACGTACAAAGCAGGTACGGCGCCAGGTTGTCGTCTCCGAGAGCCTGGATCCTGCTAGTGACGTAATCCCTGCGAGTCCCCAGGCGACACGATGGCGATTTGGCCTGGCCCTCCGCGCGGGTCTCTGCTCCGGCCCGAGCCGACGGGCTCATTGCGGTGATGAGATGAGAGAAGGGCACTCTGGCACGAAAGGAAGGGTGGCTATGTCGACAGTGCAGCGCGTCGTATCAGTGTTGGCGTCGAGGGCGCAGAGCGCAGTGGCGCTGTTGGTGTTGACTGTGATCGCGGGGCTTGTGGCCGACTCGCCCGCAGCGGCAGAAGCTGGTAGGGAGCACAGGCGGGGAGTGCCGTCGCAGACCTGGTCGCTGTTCGGCAACCGGTCCACGGACCCCGCGCATGACTTCCTGGGAACGACCGATTCCGCCGGCTTGGCAGTCCGGACCGCGAATCAGGAGCGTCTTCGGGTCATGGGGAACACGGTCGATCCGCAGGCGAATTTGGAGGGCTGGGCGACTGGTAGGGTCGAGCTCTACACGGATCTCTGGGTGCGTGCAAATCAGCGCGAGCCCTGGATCCCCCTCGACTACTCGTTCCGCGTGACTCCCGATATCGGGAGTCTTACTGTGTCCAACGATGGTCAGGTGGCGATCTACAGCCCCGTGGTGGGATTCCCGCTCCTGGCCGCCGGCGACGTGGGGAGTCTCAGTCTCTCCAACACCGGCCAAGTCCTGATTGATACCCCGGTACCAGGCGACTCGCTGCGGGTGATAGGGGAGTCCGGCGAGTTCCTCGTCTCCGGCAACGGCCAGGTTAGCATTCAGAGCACCCAAGAAGGAAACGGCGGAGTGCCATTCCACCACGCTCTGGTCGTCGATGCGGTGGACCAGGGGATCGCGGTCAGCGTCAACAGCGCGCCTGTCGGGAGCGCGAGCAACTTCGTGACCTTCTTCGACCACTACGGCGGCGCGGTGGGCAGGATCGAAGGACAGACGTGGGATGAGTTGCTGGGGTCCTTTGATATGATAACCGAGACCACTTACGCGGCCGTGCAGGCCGTTGCGCTCGTAGTGGCCATCGCTGAGAACGCAGCTGGCTCCGACATCGATATCTCTGACCCCATCGCCCTCGGCGCCCTTGTGGTCTACGAGGGGCTCAAGATTGGGGAGGCCTTCGTGAACGTCGGCGTGAGCTATGAATCGGGCGGCGCCGACTATGCGGAGTACCTTGAGAGGCTGCGCGAGAGCGAAGAGATATCGTCCGGGGACATCGTCGGCGTCTTCGGCGACAAGATCACGAAGAGGACCGCTGGCGCACGGCAGTTCCTCGTCGTCTCCGCCGCGCCCGCCGTAGTGGGGAACATGCCGGCCGAAGGCAAGGAGCACCTCTTCGAAAAGGTGTCTCTGCTCGGGCAGGTCTCTGTGAAGGTCATCGGGCCGGTCAGAGAGGGCGACTACATCATCCCGTCCGGGCTAGAGGATGGAAGCGGCGTCGCTGTGTCCCCCGAGATGATGACCGCCGACGAGTTCCCCAAGATCGTCGGCCGCGCCTGGGGTTCATACCCCAGTGCAGGGCTCAAGTACGTGAAGACGGCCGTCGGGATGAACTCGGGAGACGTCGCCAGACTGGTGAAGTCCCATGAGGATGAGATCGCCGCTCTGCGGGCCGAGGTCGCGCAGAACAGGGAAGCAGCGAGAACATCGTTGGCGGAGCTGAACGCGCTGCGTGCGGACATCGCGACTCTAAGGCAGACCGTCCTCGAAGCCACGCAACCGGGGAGCACCCATCGACAGACGGCCGCTTGCGCGGCCGAAGGCGGGCCCGGTGCAGGTTAGAGCGCCGGAGAGCCGCGCAGAGCGTGAGCAAGTGCGGGAGGGCTCGCACGGTTGCGCTTGCCCGCCGCCGTTCTTGTCCGCCCGGCGGAGGAGTGGGATGAGTTCTTCGGGAGCTAAGCGTTCAGTGACACTGCTTGCCTGGATGTGGCTGATCATCTCGGCACTTGCCCTTGCTTGGCCCGCCGAGGCACAGATGCTGCCTGGCCAGCTCGGCCTCGAGGCGTTCCAGGGGGACGATGTGCTCCCCCCGATACCCCGAGAGCGCGTTCGGGAATCCGGAATCAGGTCGGTGGCTGTCTGGCGCTATCCGGTCGCGGCTGACGGCACTGAAGGGGAGGGCACCCAGATCTTGTTCATGGAGTACGACCGCATGGGAAACGTGGCCCTGCGCACCGCGGCCGGACAGGATGTGACGGGGCTCAGCACGCCGGCATACAGGTATGACGACGAAGGACGGATCGCCGAAGCCATGTTCTCCCAGGGGGAGTTGCCGGGCATCGCCCGGATGACCCTCCACTATGACGACAACGGCCGCCTTTTGGAGTCGATCACTTACCGGGAGGACGGGACCCGCGGCCCAACGGTCAAGTACGAATACGATCCGAGCGGCCGGCCGGTGGAGGTGAGCGCCGTGGCCCTTGATGGAGAGGCGCTGTACACGGTGAGGCTGGAGTATGGATCCGATGGCAAGACGACTCGCGTCGCGGTTCTGGGTCCCGGCGGGAGAACCACGTTGTCCACGCACGTCGTGGTTCATGATGCAGCCGGCAGGCCGGTCGAGCAGGTCACAGCGGACGGTGAGGGCAGAGTGCTGGTGCGGACGACCTATGCGCTGGATGAGGCGGGGCGCCCGACCGAGGTCACTGCGTTCAATGGTGAAGGCCGCGTCGTTTCTCTCTTGTCATACACTTACGACGAAGACGGGAACATCACGCAGATGGTCCAGGTGCACCCCGCTGCGGGACTGAGGACACGGGCCGAGCTCCGCTACGATGCCGACGGGAACCTCCTTGAGCGCGTCCTCTACAACAAGCTGGACAGACCCGTCGAGATCATCAGGTGCGTTTACGATTACTACCGTGATCGATAGACGATCTGACCGGCTGGCAGATGCCGTGGGCGAGGGTGCCATGATGCCAACTCGGTCGACGGGTGGCGTAGTCGTGAGGGCGCCGTCGGCGGGCGCCACATGGGTAGAGAGAGGCAGGGCGAGATGAACGGGAAGAGATTGTCGAACCGCTGCGGATTGATGACT
>JALGXV010000106.1 GCA_029821885.1 Candidatus Hebobacteria bacterium | reverse complement strand
AGTGACCCTGACTTCCCGGTGAGGGTCCGAGACGTTGTGATGATGGGCCGTTACGGCCGCATTGGGCTGGGGCGACGTCCGGCGGCCGAGGACCACGAGGCGGCCGAGCGCGCGATGGATCGAGTCGGCATCGCCCATCTTCGTGAGGAGCCGATCCCGAGACTGTCAGGCGGCCAGCGCCAGCGCGCCTTCCTGGCCCGGGCCCTCTGCAACGATCCAGCGTTGCTGCTGCTCGACGAGCCGACGACCGGTGTCGACATTCTCGCCTCCGAGACCTTCTACGAACTGCTGGAGGGACTCCGATCAGGCGGCATGACAACACTCGTAGTCTCTCACGACGTCGGGGTCGTGGCCGCGCATGCGGATTCGGTGGCCTGCATCAACCAGCGGCTCGCATTGCACGGGCGACCCGAGGAGGTCAAATCAGGGGCGGTGCTCGCCTGTATGTACGGGCCACATGCAGCCTTCCTCGACCACGGGCCGGTCCCGCATATGGTCGTTGGCGAGCACGTGCACCTCGTGGCGGAAGAGAAGGGCGGAGATGACTGAGGCCCTCCAGTACGGCTTCATGCAGCGCGCCCTGCTCGCCGGTGTCGTCATCGGGGCCGTCTGCGCAGTCGTTGGCGTCTACGTTGTGCTCCGAGGCATATCGTTCATCGGCGCGGGCATCGCTCATGCCTCCTTCGGAGGCGTGGCCCTCGGCTTCGTTCTCGGCCTCAACCCGATGGTGACGGCGGTCCTGTTCTGTCTGCTCGTGGCCTGGGCCATCGGCGCGGTGGCGAGGCGAGGAGACGTGCGAGAGGACACTGCGGTGGGCGTGTTCTTCGCTGCCACCATGGCCCTCGGGATACTCGTGATCGGCCTCACCAGAGGCTATCAGGTCGACCTCTTCGGCTATCTCTTCGGCAGTATCCTGGCCATCTCACCGACTGACCTATGGATGTCTCTCGCGCTCGGCCTCCTCGTCCTGTTGGTCGTCGTGGTGCTGTTCAAGGAACTCATGTTCATCACGTTCGACCAAGAGGTGGCGGAGGTGACGGGGGTGCCGGCGGGACGGCTGTACTACGTGCTGTTGGGGCTAATCGCGCTGACGGTGGTGTTGTCGATGAAGGTGGTGGGCATTGTTCTCGTATCGGCGCTCATCGTTACACCGGCAGCCGCGGCCCATCAGCTTACCGAGGATTTCCGAAAGATGATGGCGGTCTCGGTCGCGATCGGGGTGTCTGCCGCGGTGGGAGGCCTGCTGCTCTCGTACTGGCTCAACACCGGCTCCGGAGCCACGATTGTGCTGCTGACAACAGCGATCTTCCTCGGTGCTCTCCTCCTCTCGCCGCGGCGGAGAAGGCAGCGCGCCGTCGCCCAACAGACGAGCTAGCCGTCCGCTGGGAGCGGGCCCGGCAGCTGGAAGTTCATCCCGTCGCGAGCTGCGATCACCTCGATGCCGGTCTCGTCGCTCAGCGTCTTGGCCACTTCCCACGGCTTCGCGCGCCAGACGGTCATGCCGAAGTGAGTAAGGATCGCGGTCTGCGGCCGGATGGCCTCGATCAGCCGCTTCGCGTCCGGCACGGACAGGTGGTAGATCTCGCTCTCCTCCAGACGCACGGTGTTCATCACGACGACGTCAGCACGGTAGTGCTCTGCCAACTCCGGGAAGTACCGCGTATCGGCGATATATGACCACCGGCAGTCGCTCGACTCGAACACGAAACCGTAGACCTCCCCGGGGTGATCGTGTTGCACCGGCGTCCGCACCGTGACGTCGCCGATGTGGTAACTCCCGCCCTCCTCGATCACGAGGGTCTCGTTCACATAGTCTCGCAGGTACTTCAGTATCACTGGATCGTCTTCGTATGCATCCCGCGGGGCGAGCACGACGCCCCGGCGGTTGAATCCGCCCGTGGTCATCGCCTCGATCAGTGTGTTGATGTCACCTGAGTGATCGAGATGTCGATGGGAGAGGAGTATCGCGTCGAGCTTCGTCGGGTCCAGCTTCCGCTTCCTCGCCTGGACGAGCGCTCCCGGACCGGGGTCGAGCGCGATGGATGTGTCGGCCTGCTCTATCCACAGGCCGCCGGAACCCAGGAGTTGCTTGAAGACCAACACGCGGGCCCCGCCCGTACCGAGGAAGGTGATGCTGTTCATCGAGTTCTCACCTTGGCGTCTCACAGGGGTACTCACTATACTCCGCAGGACTGTGATGCTCAAGCTCAGGCGATCCCGAAACGCGTGCGACATCCTCGGCCTGCCCCGGAGCGCAACGGTGAAGCCTATGGCTTGCTGGGCGAGATCCTCCGGGAGCAAGGCCGCTAGGCGAACGCGCTGACGATGTACAACTAGGCGATCCAGTTCGAGCCGAACAACCGGAGGCTCTGGCAGGGGCTTCAGGAGGTAACGGCGCTCAGCGACGGCACTGCCATCCCCGGGATTATCTTCTTGTGGGCAGCGCCAGTGTTCTATCTGATCGTGGCCCTGCTCGACGAGCACTTCTCCGTCTAGGGATAGCGCCGGCGGCCTGCGCGGCCCTCACAGTTGCGTTCTCCTACCTCGTGCCCGACAGGGAGCCGGCGGACGATCCAGCTGTTGGGAGGCAACTTCGTCTTCTTCGGCTTCCTCGTCGGCTGGCTCATTGGGAGTATTGGGCGGCAGGCCTTCGAGCACTAAGGTTGCCCCAGCAGGCGGCGAGGTTCCCCCTTCAGGTACAACTCGCCGTGGCCGCCACTGGCGTCGTCTCGTATTGTCAGGCTCACTTCACTCAACCACCCCAACGCAGGCCACGCGGCGGCGGGACGCGCCCGGACGAAGACCCTGACGTCGGCCTCCATCTCGTATCGCTCCTTCGGCAGCTTCGCAGCTTGCTTTAGCCGACGGAGGCCCTCGTCACCACTGGCGAAGAGCGCGAATCCGTCTACGTCAACCGACCTGCCGTCAGGCAGCAAGTCGGCAAGCCGCTCTGCCGCCTGCACAGAGCCGGCGCCGGCGAACGCCCCGGCCAGGGTGGGCCCCTTGTCGCCATCCTCCTGCCGCGCGACCGTCAGCAGAACGCTGTCGGGCACCTGCTCGCATGCCAGGAGGCCGCGCAGTGTCCTCGCCAGGAGAGAGCGTGTCATGCCCGGCAGCGCGTTGGAGGGGCCGCTCTCTGGAGACAAGAGCGAGACCAAGTCGGGAAGCCCGTGCACGAGAAGAAGCGCGGCCGTCTCGGGAGGCGCGAAATAGACGATGTCTGACGACTCCGCTGCGGGAGACGCGAGCTCTCTCCGGCGTGCCTGCCAGTAGTTCGCATGGACTCGAAGGCCGTCAGTCTCTGCTGCGAGGGCGAAAGCCAATCGGCCGGACTCATCTCTATCGCCGCTCGCTTCACCCGAAGACCCCGGGCGGATCCGGCGCGTGAAGTACGCGCGCATAAACCCCACCCACCCGTCGCTCAAAGCCGGCCCAAGAGAGCGCACTATGGGAAGCAAGTCCGTCGTATTCGCATAGCACCAGAGAAAGCGATCATCGGGCAGGGGGCGCAGGACTTCCCGGAACTCCTCCTGCTCGACCAGCCTCCGTCCGGGGTCGCCTGCCGCGGCCAGGGAGAGCTCGACGAGTTCCAGATCGGCGCTCAGGATGAGGCAGCCGTCCACCGCCGCGTATGCCATCTCGGATCTGCGCCCCGGCTCTCCCCAGACGACGATGGCCTGGCCGTCTGAGCGGGCGCGTTCCCGCTCCCAGCCCGCCTCTCTCCCAAGCCGGGCAACAGCCTGATCCATGTCGCCGCGGGCGCGCCTCGTATCGGTTACTGCGGCGATCAGCAAGAGGCTGCGCGGCCCAACCGGGATGGCCTCTCCCCGACGAAATGACGCAACCACCAGTTGACCACCGAACCAGTGGGAGGCCGTCTCCCGAAGATCGAGTTCCAGGCCGGTCCCGTCGACCACCCGCTGAGCCATCTGGACTGCTCGGTCAGCGAGAATCTGGCGGTCTTCAGCGGGCCATCGGAGCAAGGAGGAGCCTTCCGGCCGCAGGTCCAGGGCCGTGACGACACTGGCCGATGCCGGCAAGAAATCAACCGGAGGTCGTACGTTTCTCTTCTCCAGTAGGGACTTGAGGAGCCCCGCAGCGACGATCAGGGCGACAAGGGTGAGGCCGCAGATCAGGTAGGCGCGCACAGGCCGCGGACGTGAGAGGTCCGTGCCACAGGCGGCGCAGGGGCCCGTTGCGTGCGATACGGTCTGTCCGCAGTTGGTGCAGGTTGGCATCTGTTCAGCCTCGGTTGATCTCGAAGACCTGGGCGAAGGCTGCGTACGCGTCGCGCCCGAAGAGCACGAACTCGACCGTCCGCAGCGTCGTGCCCTCGGAGACATGCTGAGTCAGCGCCCCCCGCATGATGCGCGCACATTCCTCGAGCGGGAACCCGCCGACGCCCGTCCCGAGCGCAGGAAGGGCAACGCTCGCCAGCCCCATGTCCGCGGCGAGACGAAGCGCGGACAGCGTGGCGCGGCCGATCTTCTCGGCGTCCGTTGTCAGATCCGACCCCATCACAGCAGCGTGGATCACGTGGCCGGCCCGGAGTGCGCCCGCCTTGGTCGCTACGGAGGCGCCGATCTCGATCGGACCCTGAGCGACCGCCTCGCGCTCGATCTCTTGACCTCCCCGACGTTTTATCGCGCCAGCCACCCCGACGCCCATCCAGAGCTGGTTGTTGGCCGCGTTGACGACAGCATCGACCTCGCGGTCGCAGATGTCACCCTCGACGATGCTGATCTTCGGCCAGTCGATCCCCGCTTCCACGCGCAACTCCTACCCGCCGGCAAGCAGCCTGAAAAGCCAGCGCGCTGCATTCCTGACGGCCCGGACCGCCCGCTCAGCTGGCCCGTGGTGGAACGCAAAGCGCTCGTCTTCGTCGTTCCAGATCCGGCCCACGAGCAGACGCGCTTTGACGACAGCGCGCAGGTCATCGATGCGGAACCGCTCGAAGGCGAATCGCCGCAACGGACCGAAGCGCCCGGTGCGGGTGAAGGCCGCCGCGAAGTCGACGATGTACGGTTCAAGTTTCTCGGTGACAACGATGTTCGACCGGTTCTTGATGTCGCAGTGGACGACGCCTCGTTCATGTATCCCTTTGACGATGCGCTCCAGCCGGCAGAAGAACTCCCGAGGAAGACTGCCGTCGGGGAACTCCGAGCACGCTCGCCCCTCGACATGCTCGACCAGGAACGCGTGTCGATCGAGGAGTCCAAGGAGCCGAGGAACGCCCGGGGCGCCCTGCAGCACCTGATAGATCCGCGCCTCCCGAGCGATCAGCCACGGGCCGAGGATACGCCTCAGCAGCCAACTGGTTGGCATGTAGTCCTTCAGTACCGCACGCCGCCCGCGGTCCTCGACGAGCAGTAGGCGAGGCCGGGTCCCGCCGCCTGGGCGAAGGCTCCTCACAAGGTAGCGGTCGATGCTGTCGCGGGTCAGACCCTCGAACGGCCGGTCGTTCATCCGCACCGAGACCTGCATGCGGTCGGACATTCGGTGGGCCCTCGGCCTGTACCTGCCGGCGCGGCGTCCGCGGTGCGGCTGGGCGAGGAGGCAGACGAAGTCAGGCGCGTACGGCGGAATGTCAGGCGTGCAGCACGAGGTATAATAGGTTGGAGTCTGACGGAGAGGAGCGTAGGGCGATGCCCAGACGTCTCAGAGTGCCAATAGCGATGGCGCTCGGCCTGCTCCTGGCCCTGGTGGTGGCGGCGGCGTTCTCCAGCGCCGAGGTCTCGTTCCGGTCGGCTGAGCGCGACGGCGCACGTGTGGCGGAGGTGTTGATGGGCGAGCGGCCCGTGATAGTGCTGCGGACGTCGGCCGCCGACTATCACCCCCTCGAGCGTGCAGAGATCGTCGCCAGCCGCCTGCGGATGGCCCTCACGGAGGAGGTGCAGGCGGACGACGTGGAGGTCAGCCCCGTCGAGGGCGGGAGCGGCCTCTACATCCGCGATCAGCTCCTGGTGGCCGTCTACGAGCCGGAGGCGGAGGCCCACGGCGCCACAACGGAGGCGCTGGCGCGGCTGTGGCGGGACAACGTATTGCTGGCGCTCGGCTACGAGCCACCGGATGAGGAGTCGGCCACGGAGGCCCCGGCGGAGGAGGAGACAGAGGCGGAGGAGGCGGCGCAGTCCACCTAGGAGGCGGCCGCTCAGGGGGCCACCAAGGTGGTGCCGATCCTCTCCCTGGGCCGCGGGGGATACATCGGGGCGGCGCAGGTTGTGGGCAATCTGGAGAACGTGCAGCGCGTGAAGGCCGTCGTGCAGGTCGAGGGGCGCTTCGGCAGCGGGCGCGACCAGTTCCTCGTGCCCGTCACGACAGACGAGGCTTCGAGAAGTCCAGATAGGCCCAAAGGCTTCGGTGTCTCAGCCGTGATCGAGTTCAAGATGTAGCTCCCGCCTGATCGAACATCTCATCTCATCTCACAAACGGTGGGCTCTGTGGAAGAGAAGGTTCAGTGCGCGCTCGCCACAGAACGAGCGCAGTCACTGCACCCCTGTCCATTGGTAACGCGGGGCCCGGAAGGCCGGGCCCCGCAACCAATTTCGGAAGCCTTCGGAGTCTCGTCGGAGGTCCGTCGTACGAAGGGGCAACAGAGAGGACGACAGGGGAGGCAGCGGCGCGACTTAATCGAGCAGGTAGACCTTCACTTGGCGGCGGCCGAACTGGATGGCCTCTTCGTAGGTCTCGTAGCAGAGGTCGATGCGCATCCCCTTGATGGCCCCTCCGCGATCGGCGGCCACTCCGAAGCCGTAGCCGGGGATGTACATGCGGGTGCCCATCGGTATCACGCGGTCGTCCACCGCGACCACCCCCTTCTCGGCTTTGGCGCCCGTCGCGGTGTAGCCGCTGGCCCACTTGCCGCAGCTCTTGGGGCCGGGGTCATAGGCGGTCGCCTCCATCATCAACGGCTCGCGCCAGTCGCCGCCGCGCGAGGCCAAATCGCGTGAGCCCCGGAGCACGACCGTATCGACGGGCTCCTCCACTACTTCCTCAGTGATGATGCCGCGGGCCGTCTCAACTTCGTCCTTCTTCCACACGCGCCATACCTGTCGGACAGTACCCTCGCTCCCGTGGGAGAGGACGCTCGTGAAGCCGGCCTGGCGATCGGGGTCGGCCAGGATGATCGTACGGTGCGGGATCTTCGCCACCTGCTCGACCTCTTCACAGGTTACGCGCGTGACCCGAATCTCCAAACCATCGGAAAGCGGTGTGTCAAGGGCCGGCGACGTCCGGTCCAGATCGCCGAGCGCTATTCTGAGGAGATCCAGCACCTCTCCGACGGTCCCGGCAGAGGTGGAGAGACCGAACACTGTCTCGTCGACGTGCACCATCACGCGTGGCAGCTCCACCACGGTGCCACTGTCGTGCGTATCTGAGGCAGGCGCGAGGCTGCCGCTCAGTAGGAAGACGAGCGCTGCCGCCCCGATCGATGTCAGATGCATATCGCGATGCTCCCCTGCCGCCTATGGTGAACCTAGCTCAGGTTAGACAGGTGTGCTGGTGCAGTGAGGTGTGGTAGGACAGAGGCTTCGGTGTGACTGCGGAGATGTGGTGGAGTGAGTGCTGCGGGTTGTATCAGCGACGATCTGGTCGATTCGATTCCCCAGCCGTGGGGGACACTCCATTAGTAACATGATTCCCACACCTAGTCAAGCGCTTGTGCTTTTGCCTCAGGCGCCCCTGCAGGCTGATCTCCGGGCCACCCGGCTGTCTCGGAATCCGCCGACCCCCTGAAGCAGCTGAACAGGCGGCCCGAGACAGCCGGGTGGCCCGGGCTGTCTCTCCTCCGCCTCTATTCCATAAAAGGGCGCGCAGGCGGTGATGCGGTCGGCCGGCGTGCAAGAGGCATTCTGCTGTCAGCAGATCGTGCGGAGGGTCGCCGCAACTGTCCCGTGGCGAGTAGGTACGGACCTGAGGGAAGCGGAAGTAACCTAGGCAGAGGGAGGACCCGACAGATGATTCGGTGGCTCTGGATTGCTGCCACCTCCATTGCTGTGCTTTCTCTGTCTGGCGCTGCTGCGCAAGTGCCGGAGGAGCTGGACGAGTACGGCGGCCTGAAGGGCGTGCGCCGGGCCGCGACGGGCTACTTCCGTACGACTCGTGCGCACGGCCGGTGGTGGCTTGTCGATCCGAGCGGCATGCTGTTTCTCAGCGTGGGGGTCGACCACGTGAGTCTGGAACCGCGCGGGGAGCCCGGCACGGAGGCACTGACCTACCGTGAGGCCGCCCTCGCCAAGCACGGGAGCGCGGCGGCATGGGAAAGCGCCACGGTGCAGCGACTTCGCAGCTGGGGCTTCAACACCCTCGGGGTGGGATCAGGTCCGGCCGTGCGCGAGCGCCGGATGGCACATATTGTCAGTCTTCAATGCGCTGCGGCCGACGGCGCAGCCGATCGTGGAGAGTTCCCGGACGTCTTTGACCCCGATTACGAACGGGCGGTGCGCCGCCATGCGAGGCAGGTGTGTCGTCCCCATGTCTCGGACCCCTGGCTGCTGGGCTATATCACCGACGCCCATCCGCTGTCGGCTCTGGGCGTCAGGAGCCCGACTGCCCTGCTGGCACAGTTCCTGGCACTTGCTGACGAGGCCCCCGGCCGCCGCGCTCTGCTGAGCTCCCTGGAGACGCGCTACCTCAATATCCGGGAGGTGAATGTCGCCTGGGGTACCAGCTACGAGTCATTCGAAGAGATCGGACGGACGCCTCAGGTCGGCTCTCGCATCCCCCAGGACGACGCCGACGCGTTCCAGCGCGAGGTCGCGCGAGAGTACATGCGCATCGCACACGATGCCATCCGCGCCGTCGACGAGCATCATCTCATTCTCGGCCCGCGCTTCGACGAGGTCGTGCCTCCTCCCGTTCTGGAGGCGATGGGCGAGTACGTGCAAGCAGTTTGTCTTGATTACCGTGGCGCAGACCCCCCCGCCCAGCATCTCCGAGAGATCCACAGGGCATCGGGCTTGCCAGTGATCCTCACGGCATTCGGTCACGCGTCTCCAGAGGACCCGGTCGTAGAGCCGCTCGAAGAGGGCGGCCCGGGTGAGACGCCATCGGAGGTGGCCGAGGCGTACGAGCGGTTTGTGCGCGAGTTGGTGGAACTGCCGATGGTCGTCGGGTACCATTGGCATCGGTATGCTGACGCACCCGTCGAGGAGGGCATCGGTATGCGTCCGCAGCGATCCGGGTTGGTGGATATCCGGGACGAGCCGCACCGAGATCTGGCGGAGGCGGCGACCCGGGTCAACAAGCAGATCTACAAGCTCGCAGGCGGGCCGTCGGACGCAGGCAGCGCGGTGGGGCCTGGCGAAAGCCCCTGAAGGGAGTCATCGGGGAGGGCGGTGCCAGCAGGCACGGCGGTGCCCCGAGGACGGCGGGAAGCCTCGGGGCACCTACTCCCCCTGGCGTAGGAGGGAGGGCGGCTGAGTATTCTGTGGGATCGTAGTCAGCGCGG
>JALGXV010000105.1 GCA_029821885.1 Candidatus Hebobacteria bacterium | reverse complement strand
CTACGTGCTGCTGGGCCTGAGCCTCTACGCCATTAGCTCGGGCTTCTGGCTTGTGGTGCTGAGCAGCTGGGCGCTGAGCTATGCCTATCCGATGATCGCGACCAACTACCTGCTGGTGGTGCTGCTGTCCCGCGTGTTCTTCAAGGAACAGGTTATGCCCCTGCAGTGGGCCGGCATTCTCTTCATGGTCACAGGACTCGTCCTTGTGGCCAGCTTCGGAGCCTCCAAGGGATAGAGCGCGCTGAAACACGGATCAGCTAGAGCCAGGCGGATCCTCGTTTCCATCGCTCTGCTCGTCGTTCCGACCATCCTCATCGGGACGGCGCTGCTGCCCGGCCGCGCCCTTTTTCCATCCGATTTCCTCGTCCAAATGGAGCCATGGCGCTCGCAGGTGGGCGAGGTGCCCCGCGCCCACTGGGACCCGCTAGTGTGGGATGCCGTCGCCCAGTACTATCCCTGGCGGATCTTCGCGGCCCGCACGCTGGCCGCCGGCGTTCTCCCTCTGTGGAATCCGCACCAGTTCTGTGGGACCCCGTTCATGGCCAACGGCCAGTCGGCCGTCTTCTACCCATTCAACCTCATCTACTTGCTTCTCCCCGTGGCCTCCGCCTTCGGATGGTCAGCCTGGCTCCATCTGGCCTGCACGGGATGGTTCATGTATCTGTTCCTGCGGCGGACCGGCGTGGGGCGCTTCGGCGCCATTGCCGGAGCCGTCGTGTGGCAGGGCAACGCTTTCTTCGTGGCGTGGATCCATTTGCCCACCGTGCTCTCCACCGCATCTTGGCTGCCGCTGGTGCTGCTGTTGACGGAAAGAGCGGTGAAGTCGGGCCGCGGAGGCCCGGCCGTGGCCGCAGGCGTCGCTCTCGCGCTGTCCTACCTGGGTGGACACCCGCAGATCTTCCTCTTCGTCTGCCTGATGGCGGCAGCCTACCTCACGGCTCGCGTGTGGAGTCAGAGTTTGGACCTGCCTCTTGTGGGGCGGCTGGGGAGACTGGCGTCTGTGGGCGTTGTGATCGGCCTGACCGGAGCCGGGCTGGCCGCCCTGCAGGCTCTCCCCACGTGGGAGCTGCTCGGCATCGCGCATCGTTCCTTCACGCCTGGGCCGGAGAGCTACCGCGCCTTCCTTTCGCACTCCATGCCTGGGATGCAGCTCGCGGGACTAATCGTCCCTCATGCTTTCGGACATCCTGGGCTTGGGAACTACGTCGGGCGAGACAACTATGCCGAGTTCGCTGGCTACGTTGGTGTGGCCGCGCTCGCCCTTGCGCTGTGGGCTGCCTTCAGCTCTCGGACCTGGCACGCGCGGTACTTCGCGGCGGCCCTATTGGTCTCGTTTCTCGTGGTCCTCGGCACACGGCTCAACTGGCCGTTGTATCACTGGGTGCCGGGCATCGCGAGCTCGGGCGGCCCGGGACGCATGGTGCTGCTGGCCGTCTTCGCCATGGGCGCGCTTGCCGGCCTTGGTGTCGACGAGCTTGCCCGAAGGAGCACAGGCGGCAGCCGCGCCGCGCTTGGCGGCCTCGGGACCGCGGTGATCGTGGTGGCCGTCGGCTACTGGGCCTACCTGTTGCGCGTGAAGCCCGGCGTGATGGCGCTGCACGCCGGCATCGGGGTCCGGGCGACGTGGGAAGGCATTCAAATCGGCGCTGTGCTGGTGCTGAGCCTGTGCTGCGCGCTGATGCTCTCCCGTTCGAAGACACGGCGCATGGGCCAGGTGGCCCTGATCGCGTTGCTTGCCGCCGACCTGGTGCTCGCCGCGCGCGGTCATCTACACGTCTCGCCACAGCAGTGGGCCTACGCCGCGCTGCCGTTCAGCGCCCCGACGCACGGCCGGATCTTGGGCAACGCGAGAGACTGGCCGATCGACCGCTTCCCGATCGCCGTGCTTCCGCCGAACTCGGCAACCGTGTACGGATTGCATGATGCCTTTGGGTACGACTCGCTCTACCTAGCCCGGTTCCGCGACTTCGCGGCCGCGCTTCAGCACGGCGACCCGAGTCCGCCGCTCAATGGGAACATGCTCCTGCCGAGGCTGGGTCACACCTACGGGCTGGACATGATGAGTCTGGCCGCCGTGGAGACGGTGCTCTCTCCGGTCCCCGTCCGGGGCTTGAAGATGGAGCGAGCGGGAGCATACTATGTCTACTCCAACCCATATGCGTGGCCGCGCGCGTGGGTGGCGGGGTCGGCAGTGCACGTACCGACCCATGGCGATGCGGTAGCAGCGCTCGCACAGCTGGGACCGGCGGGCGACCGCGTGATAGTCACCGGCATGGATGAGTTGCCGGGTGAGTTGGCGGGGGAGGAGCGTCCGAGCGCGCGCGTTCGAGACACCACGCCCAACGAGGTAGCGGTGGAACTTTCTGGGCCCGGCGGCGGGTATCTGTTCCTTGCCGATGCATTCGCGCCGGGCTGGCGCGCGTACGCCGACGCGGGACAGCTTCCCATCCGACCCGCATACGTGGCATTCCGGACGGTCTCACTGCCTGCGGACGCAACGTCGGCCGTCTTCCGCTACGAACCGGGGAGCTTCCGGCTGGGTCTCTTCGTCTCGCTGCTGACGGCCATGGCGATAGCGGCTGCCTGCGTCTACACGCCTGTGCGTCGAGGGTCGTGGCGGTGAGCACTACTTCGGAACCAGGCGGCCCGCGCAGCATGCGGCGCTTGGCGATCCCCGTGCTGCTTCTCGGGGGAGCCCTCGCCGTGCGCGTTGTCGGGCTCGGCTGGAGCCTGCCGAATGACGACCACTACTTCTCCTACCACCCCGACGAGATCTTCCTGCTGCTGCCCTCGTTCCGGTTTGCCGCTGGCGAGTTCAACCCGGGCTTCTTCAACTACGGCAGCCTCTATCTCTACCTTGTCGGCCTGCCCGCGGTGGCGCTGGGACTTGTCCCCGACGCCGGCGCCTTCCCAAGAGGCCTGCGGCCGCTGTACCTCGAGGCGCGTCTCATCACCGCGCTGCTCGGGGCGGCCACCGTGGCTCTTCTCTACCTCGCCCTGCGACGCGAGGGCCGTTCGGTGGCGCTGCTGTCATCCGCCTTGCTCGCCGTCTGCCCGCTGCATGTCGTGAATAGCCGCTACGCAACCGTGGATGTGCCGTCGACCTTCTTCCTGACCCTGGCCTTCCTGCTCGCGCTGCGAGGCGCAGGACGGCCGAGCGCGGCCAACGGGATGCTTGCCGGCCTTCTCGTCGGCCTGGCTGCCGCCACGAAGTACAACTCAGCCCTGTTCCTCCTGCCGGTGTTGTGTGCCCCACTCCTTGTGAGGCGCGAGAGTGGCTCTCTTGCCGCCTGGTTCGTGGGCGTCCCCGCGGGCGCAGCACTCGGCTTTCTGATCGGCAACCCCTATGTCTGGACTGAGGAGTTCGCCAGGGGCATCCGATTCGAGCTGAGCCACGCGCGGAGGGGTGGCACACTGGCCTTTGAGGGCACCGGCTCCGGCTGGGCATACCACTTGACTCGCGGTCTCCCCGTCGGGCTCGGCTATCCGCTGCTCCTTGCCGCCGGCCTCGGGGTCATCGCCGCCATCGTCAGGCGCTCTCCTGCCACCCGCCTGTGCCTCCTCTGGGTCGCCATCTATCTCTTCGTCATCGGCTTTGGCAGAGAGCGATTCATCCGGTACCTGGTCCCCCTCACGCCGTTCCTTTGCCTTCTCGCCGCTTGGGGCGTGTGTTTCCTCGCCGCCGCCAAGCGCGCCCGAGGGCAGGCGAGCGCCACCACTGCAGCCGTCGTCCTCACGCTGCTCTGTGCGCTCTACTCCTTCGGTCAGATTTCCGCGTTCGTCCGGCTCGACCCACGCGACATGGCTTGGCGGAGCGGGCAGACCATACTCGCTTCCCGAGCTGCGACTGGAAACACGCTCCCCGAGTTCGCTGTTCAGCAGACAGCCTTGACTCCCATCCCCGTTGACCTCCGCCGACGTCGGGCGAGGATCGGCCTTGCAGGTGTGCCCTGGTACTCCCATCCTCCCGTTTCCCCCTACAACGCTGGGCAGTTCTCCGTCGCCTGGTTCGAGCGATGGAATGACGCCACGGGTAGCCGAATCACGATCACGGGGTGGGACGTCGACCGGCTGTGCGCGGCTCCTCCGGTGCTCTTCTTCATCTCCGACCTGGAGAGCGCGGATCTCAGGCGCCTCGGCCGCGTCGAAGTCGTCAGCTTTCTGTCCGCGCTTGACGAGACATACAGTGCACGCGCCGTGTATGGTGCCAGCCCCCTTCCCTTCTCCTGGCTTGGGCCGCCTCGACGTCGGCAGCCCCCAGACTGGCTCTATCCCGCGCCGGAGATCACCATGTACTACGGTGCCACTCCGTGACTGACTCACCTCCGATACAGAGACCCCCCGGCACGACTGCCTCAGAGCTTCGCTGGGCGGCCGGTTTCGCGGCGGTGGCCGTGCTGCTACTGAGCCTCCCGTATCTCCACGGCCTGTCGATCCGACCCGAAGGCGCCTACTACTCGGGCCTGTTGACCAATCCAGACGAACACAATGTGTATCTCGCGTACATGAAGCAGGTGCAAGAGGGGCGCTTCTTCCTCATTGATCCCTTCACGTCAGAGCCGCAGCAAGGCCGCGTGCTCAACGTCTTCTTCCTCGGGTTGGGTCTGGTTGCGCGCTTCACGCGGCTGGGGTTGCCCGTCGTGTACCACATGGCGCGGGTGGTGTCTGGATGGCTGCTCCTGATGGCGATCTACTGCCTGGCGGCGCAGGCGATCTCCGACCTTCGCGCGCGCCGCCTGGCGCTGGCTCTCGCTGCCTTCGCCTCCGGGCTGGGCTGGCTCTTCAGACCGCAGCCCGGGCAGCCGCACCCGATCGACTACGGCCCGGGACTGATTATGCCCGAGGCGATCACGTTCCTCAGCCTGCTGCTCAACCCGCTGTTCTGCTTCTCCATGTTTCTCATGGTTGTGATCCTGGGCTTCGGCGCTCACGCCTTCCAGTCGGGGCGACTCCGATCGGCCGTGATAGCCGGACTGGCGGCCCTCGTTCTCGGGAACATACACACCTATGACGTGGTCCCCGTCGGCGCGACCCTCGCGATCTTTCTGCCCTACCTCTGGCTGCGACGCATTGCGGGTGTACGAGCGCTGGGTCTGGCGGCAGTCACCCTTGCCATCGCGCTGCCTTCGTTGGGATACCAGGTGTGGCTTCTGCGCAGCGGAGAGGTAACGCTTGCCATCAAGACGGCCGAGACACCAGTCCACTCGCCCCTGCCGCTTATGCTGGCGCTGGGCATCGGCCTGCCGCTTGCCTTCGGTGTGCTGGGAGTCGCTCGCGCTGTGCGACGCGCCGGGCCGCCCGGCGGGGTGCTGTTGGCCATCTGGCTCTGCATTGGTCTAGCCGCACCGTATCTGCCGGACGTCCCGTTCCAGCGGAAGCTCGCCCAAGGCGTGCAGATACCGGCGGTTCTGCTCACTGCCTTCGCCATAGGGCCATTGCTTGCAGCTCTCAGAGGCCGCGCCGCGGCGATGGTCGCGGCCCTTCTCGTGGCGCTCACGCTGCCCTCGAGCGTGCTCTTCGTGGCGCGGGCGTTGGGTGATCTGCGGACCAACAACAGGGCCTACCTGGCCAACTTCATGCCTCCGCTCTATCTCCGCGCTGACCAGTACGACGCGCTAAAGTGGCTCGACGAGCGGGCCGACTACGGCGACATTGTGCTGTGCAACTCCTTCATCGGCAGCTATGCTCCGTCTCTGGCGGGAACGCGGGTGTATCTCGGCCATTGGGCGGAGACCCTGCACTTCCCACAGAAGCTGGGGGTCGTTGCCGCCTTCCTCAACACAGAAGCAGATGACTCAGCGAGGGAGGCCTTTGCCCGTCAGGAGGGGATCAGCTACGTGTTGCGTGACCGGAGCGTCTACGACGACATGTTCGCCCTTCCGGCCTTCGACCCGGATCAGTCAGACTGGCTGGTACTGGGTGGCAGCCCCGGTCGCGCGTCGGTGTACCGTGTGGACTGAGGCATGTACCGCTTAGGCGACCAAAGCGCGAGATCGCTGCTGCTGCTGGCCTCGGGACTGGTCACGGTGGCGTTCGGCGTCGCAGTGATGTCCGGATGGGAGCCAGGCGTACAGGGCGAGTGGGTCTGGCGCCGGAATGCCCTTCCCGCCCGCCTGTGGGGTCCACTCGGGATCGGCGCCGCGCTTGCACTGCTGTCGGCACTACTCTGTCGGCGCTGGGATCAGTTGAGGACCGCCACTCGCGCGGCGTGCATGGCGGCGCTGATTCTCATGGTCTTCGCGCTTCAGGCGAGCCTTCTGAACTCCGTTGGGCCTGCGTGGGTGACTCCGGGCGCCTACATCGTCAGCCCTAACGCGACCACCTACTTCGGTGTGTCGCTCGAGGTAGGGAACGCCGCCGACTGGGTCGCAGGCTATCCCGAGCTGCTGTCCGGGCTTCCTTATCACGCGGCCACTCATCCGCCCGGATTCGTGCTCTTCTTCCTCGCCATTCGTCAGGCCACTGCCGCCGCCATCGGCTCTACTTCGCCAGGACTGGCAGAGCTGGCCAGGAGCTACTCGGACGTGTTCGGCCTCGGGCTGGCCCCGACCGATGCTGCGGCTGCGGTAGTCAGTGCTTTCATCATCGCCCTCATCGGTGCTCTGGCTCTCGTGCCGCTCTACTTCCTGACCCGCCTGCTCGCGGGCTCCCGCACGGCCATATGCGCGACGTGCCTGGCCGGAAGCATGCCCGGCCTCTTGCTGCTAAGCGCATCGCCCGATCTGGTCGTGTGGGCGTTGGCGATCACTACCCTCTTCCTTGCCTACGCCGCCTGGCGCGGCAACGCGGTATGGCTCGCCTTCCTCTCTGGTGCACTCGCGGGTGTTGGGCTGTTCTTCAGCCTGGCCTTCGCCCTGGTCCTGGGGTGGCTCTTCCTGTGGGCTCTGATCGGGGTGTGGCGCGCGGCCCACACCGGGCCTTACTTCAGACGAGCTTTGCTGTGGGGCGCGGCCGCCTGCGGGGGCCTCCTGCTCTTCTACCTCGGGCTGGCGGCACTAGCCGACTATCGGCCGGTCGAGGTGGCCAGGCAGGCGCTCGCCGTGCACCGGGCCGTTGCCGGGGCGGAGTCGGTTCGAACGTACTGGCTGTGGGTGCTGATGAATCCGGTCGAGTGTGCGATCTTCGCCGGGCTGCCCCTCACCATGGGAGCGCTCTGGTCATGGCGCGCGCTTCGTGAGGCGGGGCTTGCACGGCTGACGACGCTTCTGCTGAGCTGGTTGGTCGTCCTGGTTCTGCTCAATCTGTCGGGCATCGTGCGCGGGGAGGTGGGCCGCATCTGGCTATTCCTGCTCTGGCCGACGTCTCAGGCCGCCGCCGGTTGGTGTACGAGTCGAGCTGGCCGCGAGCAGGCCGTGCCCCTGCTCGTGCTGCTGCAGGTAGTCCAGGCGCTTCTCATGAAAGGCTACCTGACGATGTACAGCATCCTATGAAAGCGGGCGCGACTCAAACTCGGGAGCGTAGTGTCTGGTGGCCGATGTTGCTGGTCGTCGGCTCCGCGTGCGCCTTCTGCTGGCCGGTGTTCGCCGGGCGCGTGATGCTGCCGGCAGACATGTGTCTGCTCATGCTGCCGTGGAACGAGTTGAGATCACAGTTCCCCGAGTTCTACCGCCCGCACAATCCGATGTTCGATCCGATACAGCAGTATCTTCCCTGGCGCATCTACGCGGTCGAGTCGCTCCGGGCCGGCTTCATCCCGCTGTGGAATCCCTACGCATTCTGCGGCACGCCGTTTCTCGCCAACCTCCAGTCCACGGTCCTCTACCCGCCGAACGTGCTCTTCCTGCTCACCGGCGCTCGCCACGGATTCGGTGTCTCCGCCATCGTCCATCTGAGCCTCGGCGGGCTGTTCATGTATGCGTTCCTCCGCACGCTGGCGCTAAGTCCCGCGGCCTCGCTCCTGGGCGCGCTCGTGCTCATGTTCAACGGCTTCACCGTGACGTGGCTGGAGTTCCCGACCCTTTCCCTGTGGGTCTTTATGTGGCTGCCGGCTCTCCTCTTGTGCTGCGAGCGCGCTCTCCGCTCCCCCCGATCCGTCTGGCCGGGCCTCTGCGCGCTCGTTGTCGGCGTTCAGCTCCTCGGCGGGCACCTGCAGGTGTCCGCGTATCTCATGCTGGCATGTGTGCTCTATGGTCTAGTGCGGATCGTCGGCGTCAAAGGGACTGCCCGACACAGGGCTGGCGCTGCCGGTCTCCTCGTGGTCTCGATCGCGGTTGGAATGCTCCTGGCGGCCGCTCAGGTGCTCCCGACGCTCGAGCTGGCGAAGCACAGCGGGCGTGTGACGGCCGAAGCTGGCGCTGCGGTTCGCACGGCCTTCCCCCTTACGCACCTCATCCTCTACCTCGTCCCCAACTTCTTCGGGAACCCGGTGCACTACAACTACTGGGGTGACTATCAGAATCCCGGCGTCATCAACTTCTTTGAGACAGCATGTTATGTCGGTGTGCTCCCGTTGCTTCTGGGCGCTTGGTCTCTGCGACTCTGGCGGCGCCGGGAGGTCGTGTTCTTCGGCGCGCTGACGCTGCTTGCCGTGCTGGCGGCTATCGGCTCGCCGCTCTACCTGCTGCTGCACAAGGCGATCCCCGGATTCCGCGAGCTGGCCGGGCTCGGACGCGTGCTCTGCCTGGCCGCGTTCGGCCTCGCCGGTCTCGCCGCCGTCGGCCTCGACGATCTTCTCGGCAACAAACTCCCCAAACGATCGAGCCAATATGTCATCGCTCCTGTGCTAGGGCTCGTCTGGATCGCCGTCGCCTGCTACGAGTATCAGCCGCTCCGCAACCTCCTTGACGCGAGTTGGCGCTTTAATGCGTATGTGATCCAGCAGATCGCCATCGCGGTCGCTTTGGTGATCCTCTCGGGCCTCCTCATCGGGCTCCGTGTGCGTGCTCGCCTCCCCGCAGGCGGCGTCGGCGCGGTGGCCTGCCTACTGCTCCTTGCCGATCTCTTCCTCTTCGGCCTCGGCTTCAACCCCTTCGTCGATGCCGATCTCGCGTACCCGCAGACCGAGTCCACTCGATGGTTGCAGAACCACCTGGGAAGCCAGCGCTTCGGGTCTCTCGCCAGCGATCGAATGGACTGGATGGCCCACAACAGCCCGATGATCTTCGGGCTGAGGGACATCCATGGATCTGACTCCTTGCGCGTCAGGCGGTCGTTCGAGCTTGTATCCGGGCCGATGTTGGATCAGGCTCACTACCCACCTGCCGACTCGCCGCTGCTGGATGCTCTGGGCGTGCGCTATCTCATGACCCGACAGCGAGTTGGCGACGGCTGGCGGCTGGCCTATCCCGGCAAGAGGCCGATCTATGAGAACACAGAAGCCCTCCCCAGGGCTCGCCTGGTGCACAACTTCCGGACCGGGACTGATGCAGAGGGCCGGGCCGCGCTTGAGCAAGGCCGCCGACCGGCAGAGGAGGCGATTCTGCATCCGGACGGCCCTGGTATTGAGCTAGGCAGGCCGGCTGCTGCGGCTGTGGGAGACCCGACGGGGACCGTCGTCTTCGTGCGCGACGCGCCGAATGAGGTCGTCAT
>JALGXV010000390.1 GCA_029821885.1 Candidatus Hebobacteria bacterium | reverse complement strand
TGATGGCGGCCCTGACATCGTCGGGATCGACGAGGCCGGCGCTGTCCACCGGAATGGTAGTCACTTCCAGCCCATGCCGCTCCAGGAACTCGGCCGTGTGGAGAACCGCGTGGTGCTCGACGGCGGAGGTGATGATGTGGCGGCCCTTCTTCTCGAGGGCGACGCTGATGCCGATGAGGGCCTGATTGTCGGCCTCCGTGCCACTGCCGGTGAAGACGATTTCCTCCGGATAGGCCCCGAGCAGGTCTGCGACGTGGCCGCGGGCCGCCTCCATCCCCTCGGCCGCCTGCCGGCCGGAGGAGTGCAGGCTCGACGGATTGCCCCACTTCTCCTGGTAGTAGGGCAGCATGGCCTGAACGACCTCGGGCCGCGTGGGCGTGGTCGCGGCGTGGTCGAAGTAGATAGCTTTCACGTGAAGCCTCCCGGGCGAATGCGACACAGTGAGTGTTGATAACTATAGCGACGGGACGCGGCCGCTGTCAAAGGCACATGTCGCGCCGCCGTACAGCGAAACCGGGTGTTCTGGACCTCCGCGCAAGGGGCCGGATGGATCCGATCCCAAACCATGGCAATCGCTCGCCAGCTATGCAATTTGAGGGGAATCGGTGGTAGAATATGTTATCTCTTCCCACTCGGGCGAGCGCGTGATGTCCGGCAGCGCCTCTGGTGGCCGGGCCCGGCGCTTTCCCCAGTCGTCCTGACCCAACTGAGGTCTCATGACGTGAAAGGAGCGGCGAGGGGATGAGCCTTCTGCGACGTTTCCTGTCTTCCATCGGTGTGTGTCTGCTCGTGATCGGCGCGGGTGTGTGTCCGGCGCGGCCTGCGGCGGCGCAGGAAGAGGTGCGCCCACAGCTCATGCCCCCGCACCCGGATGTCCGACGGCGGATCGCGGCGGCGGGGTATGACAGCGTGACGATGGTCAGCCTCAGACGCCTGGCGCGGGTGAAGCGGGAGAAGGGCATCGACCGGCCGGAGCCGATCGGGGCGCCGGTGCTCGGCACGAGGCCGGCGCTGGTCCTGCTGGTGGAGTATTCGGACCTGACCCATAACGGCGCCTCCACCTCGTCTCTCTACAACAACTTGCTCTTCTCGGTGGGAACCTATCCCGCGCCTGGCAGCATGCGCGACTTTTTCAAAGAAGCCTCCTACAATGCCTTCGACATCTCGCCCTCCCTGGTGGACAGCGCCTGGCGTCAGACGAGCAATGCGCACAACTACTATGCCGACGCAGACGGGATCCCGGGAACCGACGATGACTACGGCTTTGGCAGCTATCCACAGAACGCGCAGGGGCTCGTGGTCGATGCGGTGACGCTCGCCAACCCCTACGTCGACTTCTCCTCCTATGCCATCGGCGGCCAGGTGCAGGGGTTGTTCGTCGTCCATGCGGGCCGCGGGGCGGAGACGGACACCTCCCACAAGGACTGGATCTGGTCGCACAAGTGGGCGCTGAATGCCGCCGCCATGACGGTCGACGGCGTCACGGTGAACCTCTACTCGATGGAGCCGGAGTACTCCTATTCGGCCGGCGACAGCACCGTCGGCATCTTCTGCCACGAGTATGGCCACGTGCTGGGGCTGCCCGACCTCTACGACACCGACTATAGCTGCGAAGGGGTGGGCGACTGGAGCCTGATGGCGGGGGGCTCGTGGAACGGGAGCAGCGGAAGCTCGCCGGCGCACCCGGACGCCTGGTGCAAGGCGCAGCTCGGCTGGCTGACGCCCACCGTCGTCACCACCAGTGTCACCGGGGCGAGCATCGCTCAAGCCGAAAGCAACGCCGTGGCCTACCAGCTCTGGACCAGTGGCTCCATCGGCACCGAGTACTTCCTGCTGGAGAATCGCCAGCTCGTGTCCTTCGACGCCGCCCTCGACGGCAGCGGCCTCCTGCTCTATCACATCGACGAGAATGCCGTACAGACCACCGACTGGCATCCGATGGTGATGGTCGAGCAGGCCGACGGCGCCTTCCACCTGCAGAACAACAACAACGACGGCGACGCCGGTGACCCCTACCCGGGCACCAGCGTCAACCGGACCGCCAACGCCTCTACCACGCCCGACACCCGGTCGTACCTGACCGCCGATACCTATGTCAGCATCAGCAACATCAGCGACTCCGCCGCGACGATGACGGCCGACATCGCCGTGCAGTCGGCGCCGGTGGCGGACTTCACGGGCTCGCCCACCAGCGGGTATGTGCCGCTGGACGTGGACTTCACAGACACCTCCCTGTACACGCCCACTTCCTGGTCGTGGGACTTCGGGGACACGGGCACCTCGACGGTGCAGAACCCGTCGCACATCTACACCACCGCGAACACCTACACGGTGAGCCTGACCGCGACCAACGCGGGCGGGTCCGACTCCGAGACGAAGGTGAACTACATCACGGCGAGCATACAGCCGCCGGTGGCCGACTTCACGGGGTCGCCCACCAG
>JALGXV010000005.1 GCA_029821885.1 Candidatus Hebobacteria bacterium | reverse complement strand
CCCGATCGCCAGCGGCACGGTCGCGCGGTAGAGGCGCAATCCCCCGTACCGGATGACGAGAGACTTGAAGGCCCAACCGAGGAAGAACGGCATGTAGTTCCAGTGCATGCCCCAGCAGTTCGCCGCGATGTACCCCACCGGGTGGAAGGGCCACCACCAGAAGCGCAGCCGCATCGCCCCCAGGAAGATCGAGAAGCTCATCCCGGCGAGTATCCCTGCTATGCCGTTGACGTCCACGGGCGCCGGGTTGCTGAGGTACTCGAAGATGCGTCCGCCGTCGTTCCTGACCTGCCAGGAGGGCCAACCGTAGGCGCCGCCCATGCCGAGGCCGAAGAAGCCGTAGTGATAGCAGCCCGCAAGCACCACGAAGACGCCAACCACCAGGGCCAGCACGAAGCCCGCGACCATGACGGCGGTCAAGCGCCGGGAGTTGATGCGGGCCGCGTCGGCGATCTTGAATGACTCCAGCGCGTTTCCCGTCACCACTTCGTACGACTCGCCGAAGCCCGGGAAGAAGGCCCACCGTGCGGAGATCATCGTCACGATCTCGCGGGGGCGGAAGGCCGTGCTGCCCGCGATGGAGGTCAGACCGTCCTGTATTTCGAGAGGGAAGGGGAGGAAGCCAATCCCGGTCTCCGCCCGGATGCGCGCCCACATCACGTAGTAGCCCACGATCAGGCCGACCATGACCGCCCCCACAGGGACGCGGCAGCCGGCCGCCCAGCAGAAATAGACCATATAGGCGAAGGAGAGCAGGAACCCGATGAGGGCCAGCCGGTAGCCTATCGGCTCCCCCGCGTCGGCCTTGGCGGAACGGTTGCCCAGGGCAATGCGCAGCACGTGGCTCAGATGGCGCCGCGCCACCCAGGCGACCCAGAGGAAGAGGGCCAGGGTGGCTCCGCCGGCCTGGTAGTGCGGCGCCGGGAATCCGCTCTCGAACCAGTCCTCGGGACGCTGCGGCGTGTGGCCGGCGGCAATCGCGCCCACAGTGAGCGCCAGCCGCACCAGCCAGAAGAACCAGGCCGAGAACGAAAGCTCCTTGGGGATGAGATACGCGATGGCGATCATCCACGGCCAGAGCACGAGATCGATCTCGCCCAGCCCGGCCAGCGGGCCGACCTTCTGCCACTGAACGATCGCGACAGGCCCGAGTGGAATGGCAGGGATGCTCGGCACCCTCGAAGAGAGCGAGTTCATGAAGTTGACGAGCAGCGATAGCCCAAGTCCGAGCCAGAAGACCCACGCTATGGGGAGCCCGGCGCGCGCCGAGCGGCCGCCGTTTGTCTCGCGGACCATCTCCAGGGGAATCTGGGCAATGGGAAACGTCAGGCGCTCGTTGCTTATCCACTGGCGCTGAACCAACGCAACTGCACACAGCGTGCAGACGAAGATGGCCGCGAAGAACGACGACCAGGCCCCCAGAGGCACCCACCAGGCTGACCACGGAACGCGAGCATGGCCTTGGAAGAATCCCTCGACCATGATCGGGTCAGTTGGCGCGAACCACATGGGTACGTAGGGGAAGAACGTCGTCTCCCACAGCGGCTGGATCCTAGCCACGTAGTAGTAGGCGACGACCTTCGGGATCATCCAGAAGAGGATGCCATGGCTGACGAGCGGACCGCCGACCAAGAGGATCGAGTACACTGTCAGCAGCTCTCGGCGTGTGAGCGCCACGCGGCGGAGCACTCGTGTCGCCATGAGGCCCGACAGCAGGAAGAGCAGTACCACCGGCGCCATGGCGGGAACGCCGGAGCCGAACGTGTAGATCTTGCGCCAGGCCAGCTCTACGTAGAACGCGCCGACTGACACGGCGACCAGCAGCGCGAAGCCGAGCACGGCGGCCCGGGCGGTGACGCCCCCGGCTCGCTCGCTCCCTTTGCTGCGAGTGCGCTCAGTGATGGGAGAACTCGACATGGTCCTCGACCTGTGCTGCTCCTCTTCGATCGCTCTCACCTCGGGCTGCGAGGAAGGTGGGAACCTGCAGACGGGCGCGTTGGAAGGAGGGAGGTCGTGCAGTTGCGGGTGCCGCGGCGCCCGCTCGGACCAGTAGGCGCGTCACACCGGTGCCGACAGGATGGTCCTGTGGCATTGCCGCCTGCCTCCTCCGAGGTAGCCTTCTTCGTCTTGCCTGCGAAGGCCTCCTGTAGTACCACTACTCGAGGGAGCACAAGCTCAGATTGGCGAGGGGGTAGGTTCGCGTGGACATACCGACACCGCGTGCGAGCGACTGATAGGAGGGTGAATCGCGCCGGACCTACTGCTCGGTTGTGAGGAAGCCGAAGATGACAGGCCGTTCTCTACGCTCGAAGGTGAAGTCGGCGCCGTCGACCTCGTCGCCCGGCTGCAACCTGAACGACCAGGATGTTGGCGCCAGCGGGCGCAGGGTCGAGACGTCCATGCTGGAGGCAAGCGAAACGGTGTAGCGGCCCGGCCCAAGGCCGACGAAGCTGTAGCGCCCCTGGCTGTTGGTTCTCGCGAGGCGGCCGTCGCTGAGCTGCACGACGGCATCTGGCAATGGTTCGCGTAGTGTGCCGTCGGCCGATCGGACATAGACCCCGCCCGATATGCGACAGAGCCGAGTCACCACGAAGTCGGCGCTCTCGGTCCCGTTCTCGCTCACGAACACGACGCGGGGCCGCAACTGGCCGCCGAGGTCGGCGTGGAGCCTGTTGTCGTCGATCTTGACGATCTGGCGGCCGGGCTTGACGCCGCGGAACTCAAAGGTCCCATCGGATCGCGTGAAGGTCACGGTCACTTCTTCGAGCACGACGGCCACGTCCCCGACTCCTTGGCCGCTGTCATCTCTGACTTGACCCACCACGCGACCGGTGCCATGCGGCTCGCGGGCCGTGCCGCCGAAGGCCATGCTGGCCTGGAGCACGATGGCCGTGTCGAGGGCGCCGCCCGATGCATCCATGTCGAACGGCCCATACTGGAGTGTGATGACCTTGTCCCGCGAGGGACGCCACTCCATCTTGGCCTCCGGGTGCAGCTCCTCGCTGTCCCATCCCAGAGCGGCGCGCAGCCGCAGGCCCTGCCCGACGGGCCATGATGTCCCGACACGATAGGTGCGGTCAGTCGGAGCCGTTCCAGTGCTTGGGGCCGAGGAGCTGAAGAAGACCTGCCTGCCAGAGGGATGAAATCGGCTGACGAACCATTCGAGCCCGGATCTGCCGTCCGCCTCGCGCGGCACAAGGTACCTGATGGTACTGGCGGAGCGGCCCCGGAGGAGAGACATGGAGACGGCGTCGGTGCCCCAGACCTCGTCGCCAGAGACACCCCGCGTCCGCTCGAGCGCGAGACGCGCCTTCCCGAGTCGCCACTCCGCACCCAGGAGATCGGCACGCGCTCCGTACAGGCCTTGCAGCTCGGAGGAGCGGGCATACCCTCGGATTGACCGGGCGATCTGATGCTCGACTGAGACGTCGCGCCGAGAGAGGTCAGCGCGGTCGAGGATGGAGGAGCGAAGCGCGGTGCTGCCTCGCCGCCACTGACCTGAGAGGCTGTACGAACCATCCAGCGAGACCGCCAGATCCGTGCTCACGTGCGGCCCGACTGGGGCCGCGGCTCGCAGGGAGACCTGACCTTCCGCATCCTCTCGCACGGAATCATTGGGCACAAGGACCGCGGCGCCAATCCAGGCATCCTCGTTCACCGCGGTGCGCATCTCGAAGCCGGTGGCCGTCCCGCAGAGGGGATCGAACACGTCTCCCGCGGCGTAGACTCGGTCCTCTTCGTGCATCTCCATTGAGAACTGGGCCACCGTGTGCCGGACCGGTGACTGCGGGTCGAGGTCCCGACTGGTGCGGTGGGCATCCGAGGAGGCGGGCCTGGTTACCTGCTGGTAGACGCCGGTCATGCCCGGGCTGTTGAGGAGGGACAAGTGCGAAACGCCGAGACTCGTGTCGCCGGTCATCACCTCGGTGACCAGGCCGGAGCTATCCCTGCCCGCGCGGCTGTCGGGGCGCGGCCGTCTTGCTCGCGCGGTTTGCCCGCGCTTCCGAGGAGCTGAAAGAACCACCGGCTTCGCCACCAGGAAGGTTTCCACCGGCTGTGCCTCGTCCGGCGGCAGGCTCACCGTCATCTCTCGTGCGTCAGCATCCAGTGTTCCCGGAAGTCCTAGCAGTCGCGGCACATCCTTGGCGCGAGCCCAGACGTCGGCATTGCTGACCAGAATCTCTGCCTTCCCCAGTTCCAGTGGTCTCTCGCCGGGTGAGGACGCCCTTAGCCTGAGCTCGCTCCCGTCGCGGTGGATGATGTGGACGTTCTCGTCGACAACGGTGACGATGATACCGAACCGAGCCCCCAGCTCAGAAAGTGGGAATCTCGGGCCGTCGCCGAGGTCGCGCGGCTCCGGCAGCTTGAATGCTTGCTGGTGGGCCGGCCGTCGCTCCGGGATCGCCTCATCGGATAGTGCAGGCAGTCCGACGCAGGCGAGAAACAGCACCCCGAGAGCTGTGCCTGCGGCCCGAGACATCATGGCTCACCGGCCACCTGAATCGGCGGCTCCGGCCCGAGTTCGGTCTCAATTCGGGCACCGAGCAGAGCATCTCCGCCATGGTCGAGGATGGCCGTGATCTGATAGCGCCCGGCGGGCAATCCAGACAGGACCTCCGGGCCGAGTCGCCCACTGCGGCGGTTGAAGGGGGCGGGCAGAACGACGAATGGGTTCAGGTCCTGGCGTCGCACGAGCGCACCTCGCTGATCCCGGATCTCAAGATATCCCTTGAAGCGGAGATGGGACGTTCCGAGGTTCTCGACGGCCAGTGTGCCCCCGCTCCGGTCAACATCGAACCGGACCGCGCGTACCCGCGCAGGGTCCTTCGGTCCGCACTGGACGTATATGATCGTGCCGATCCGCGGGACCAGGCGGGATGGGCCTCCGGGCATCGACAGCTCCCGTGGTTCGGCTTCAAGTATCACTGCAGTACGCGCTTCGCCGGCGGCCTGGGTCGGAACGCGGATCGTATACCGCACCCGCTGCGTCTGACCCGGCTCGAGGTCGAGTTCGCTCGGGATGAGCTGCACCCAGGTGCTGGCCGATCCCGGAGTCTTGCCGGCAGGAAGAAACACAACGACGCCATCTGGCTTCAGGGTCCAGTCTTGGGAGTAGACATGGATGTGCTCGGCCTCTTCACCCGTGTTCGTGACATCGATGGTGCCCGTGTAGGCACGGCCGGGCTCGATCTGTATCTCCATCGTCAGAGGAGACACCTCAAAGGAGCACACTCCTGCAGCCGCCGTGCCGCCGGACAGGACGAGCATGGCGCCTACCACGAGACCACTCAGTATGTAACCAGTCATGACTCTGAACATTCTCTCGAGCCTCCTGACTCCCCATCTGTTGGGGACTCAGTCGCCCCTGTGCCGGAGGCGGCGCTTCCGCGCTCCGCCTCCGGCACATAGGGCGTTAGCCACGGGGGCGGGCTACGGTGCGGTCAGCGTGTAGACGACCGTCTGCGAGTAACTCCCCGGCGGGTAGTCCCAGCTATTGGCCAGCCAGTAGGAGAACGTGCCGTCTCTGCGGCCGGGGCCGGTCCAGGAACCAGCCGACTGGGCGACGGTATCCATCGTGCCGCCCGCGAAGCCGGCTCCTGTCGCGGTCCATGTGACATTTGTGATGGCGATCGTGTCAGTGCCGGAGTCGAGATCGCCGTTGGCCTGCACGGTCAGCGTCACCGCGGACGCAGCGGCAGTCTGTGCCTTCACCGTCACGGAAACCGGGTTCTCGCCGGCCGCTATGGACGCCACGACATCCGGATCGGCGTCTCCGAAGTTGATGGCCGCCACGCCAAGCGTCAGCTTCGCCTTCGCCGACACGGTGGCGTTGATCGTCAACGTCTGCTGATCTGTTGCAGCTCCCGCGGGCGTGCCCGCGCATATGAGCGCAACGTAGGCGACCGCTACTATCGTTGCACCTATCAGCTTTCTCATCTCTCACCCTCCACTCTAAGGATCTTCAATCTGGTCAGTACGCGACCAGGGTATATACAACAGTCTGACTGTAGGAGCCCGTGGCATAGTCCCACGAGTTCTCCAGCTGAAACCAAAGACTGCCAGCTGCGTTCACTCTCTTGCCGAACCACTGCCCGACGGGCTGCGGGTCAGCTCTGCTGAGCACGCCCGATGTGAACCCATCGCCGTTCGCCGTCCAACTCACGCGGTCGATCGGGATGACATCGGCCCCCGATCGCAGGTCTCCAGAGGAGAGCACGGTCAGGTCGACGATCGACGGACTGCCCGACCGAACCGTGACCTCCACCGTCACCGGATTCTCGATCGCGCTGACCTGTGGGACAGAGTCCGGATCTGCGGACGGGAAGGAGAGCGCAGCGACGTCCAGCGTCAGCCTGGCCGAATCGGCGCCGGCCGGCAGCGAAAGGAGAATGACCGCCACGCCCGCTGCCAGTAGCAAACCGGGCATTGTGGCAGCCGCGTGCCGATACCCAGGGCTGCGTGCTGCTCGCCGCCGTGCCTTCATCGAGCCGCCTGCTCTCGCTTTTGACGGTACTTGTTCCATGGTCGGTCAGCTTAGTTAACATGCGCAAACGAAAAAGACCCGTCCCGGAGAGCCTCACGGCCTCTCAGAACGGGTCTTGCTTAACGCGAACACACAGAAAAGAAGACCAGGTCGATCGGCTCCCCGGGCCGCCACCCCCTGTCAAGGGGGGGAGATTCAACCAGATCTCCTTCGGCAGCCTGGCAGTCTTAGCTCCGGAGAGCCTTAGATCCATGGCTTTGCGTCCCCGTCTTTCGACGGGTTTGCCATTATCGGGACATCTCACGCTATCAAAGAGCAACGACCCAGGAACGCCAGCGTCAGCGGTCCTCGGTCGCTTCTAATGGGGTGTTCCACATACCCGCCGTGTTTCTGAGATAGGCCGACGGGAATCGATGTCCCGTCAGGCACCAAAGAGCCTGGGGTGGGGCATGGGGGCCCCTGCGGGGCCTCAGCGGTCCTGCTGACGGCCTCTCTTCTTGCCCTTCTTGCCCTTCTGGCGCGGGACGCGGTAGGTGCGGTCTACCTCGCCAGTCTGCTGCCGCTCAGTCGCGGGGTAGTAGTGGGTCCGCTCGCGGCCCCCCCGCTTCTTGAGTTCATCCCGGAACTCCTGCGCCGCCTCCTCAGCCGCGTCCTGGGCCTCATCGCGACTCAGGGCCTCGCCGGACAGCCTCACCCGCTGCCTCTGTTCGGGCAGCAGGCGGTCTCGCTTGCCGTGAGTCTCCTCCGTGAGTCGCATAAGCGCGTCCGAGACATCCTCTCTCTCAGAGCGCTCGATCACCTGCTCCCGGTAGTCGTCTACGTGCCGTTGCTTCGAGCCGTAGCGCCGGTCGACTTCCTGCTTGCCTTCGCTGATCTCAGAGAGGGCATCTCGCAGCAGATCGCGCGAAGAACGCGGCTTGTCGGCCGACCTATCGTCGCCTCTGGCCTTCTTGCGCCGCCGAGGCATCTCATCCCCCTTTGTGGTGTCCTGCCTGATTAGACCGACGGGAAGCCCTGTTTGTTCTTGCAGCCAGGCACTCCCCAAGCGCTCCGGAAGCAGCTGGCTCGCGCTGTCTCAGGCGCCCCCCCCTATCTTTCGATCCCGAGCAGTCTCGCCATGGTGCCGCCAAACACCGCGTCTTGCACCTCCCGTCGTACGCCGGTTGCATCCATCGTCCGCTGGTAGTCCTCTACCACATCGGCGATCTGATCGGCCGCCACGTCGGACCCGAAGACGATCTTGTGCCACGGGTGTCGTCCCTCGCGGTCCCGGTACTGCCCGGTCTCGCTCCACCAGAGGATCGACTGGAAGTACTCGGGCGGCCTCTTCTTCAGACTCGAACCGCTGAGATCGAAGTAGAGATTCGGGTTCCAGCGGCAGGCCATACCCGCTTCCTCATACCACGGGTTGCCGAGGTGAGCCCCGACGATCTTCAGCGTGGGGAAGGCCCTCGCGATGGTATCGAGATACACCGGCCGGTGTCGATCATTGTCAACGTCGTGCTCGCGGTCCCTCGGCGTGCGCGCCACGATGCCTGTGTGAAAGAGGCAGACGAGTCCGCACTCCTCCGCCGCCTCGTAGACGGGATAGAAGTCTCGGTCGTCGTAGCGGGAGGGTGGGCGGATGAACTTCAGCCCCTTGAAGCCGCGTTCGTGCAACTCCCGGACTGAATCCGACTCCCGATGGCCGAGGGGGAAGTAAGCGAATCCTACCACGATCTCAGGGTACTTCGCCATAGATTGCTCGACTGCATCGTTCGCGTCGCGGTGCTCGATCCAGTCCGCTCCGTTGACGCACACCTTGTCGAAGCCCAGGCGCTGCTCCTCTGCAATCAGCCGGTCGAGGTAGCCATCCTCAGGACTGTAGTGCACATGCGCATCAACTCTCATCTCTGCCTACCTCCCGTTCCCAGGCATCCTTCTGACATCGGTGTGGGCCGACCTGCCGGGCGGGGCGCCCCGGCGCGCCTGGGTTCTGTGGAATAGGGCTTGTGTAGCGAAGTGGAGCGTGTAGCTGCTGCGGAGGAAGCTGAGATGCGTTTCCATCGTCACCTAACAGGTGGGGCGAATCGGTGGCACTCCGTACGAGTGCGACACGAAGACGCGTGGGACTGGTGCGCTCACCGGGAGGAAATCGAGCGCCACCTGTCAGAGCGGCGGAAGCTCAAGCATTTGGCAGTTGCGACCAAGGACCTGAGAATCCAGGCCGCGCACTGATTCTGTTCGAGGTGAGTGGTACGAAGATGGTCTGCTGGGTTTGTGCAGGCGTTTCGTTTTGGGGCGCCGCGGCGCTGCTCGGCGTCTACGCTGTCGCTGTCGCGCTGCGCGTGTTGCTGCGCCCGCGCGACGGCTCCCGCGGGGTGCCCGGAGCCGGCATCGGGCATGCGGCCGGGTAGTCCTGCTCCGTCTGGTGATCTCGGGTGAGCGTCGGGTGTCGTCCCGGCGCCGGCTCCCCGGCTCGTCGCACGCATGTGGCAGCTCCTTGGGCGGCGAGTCCGGCCGCCCTCTCCTTGTCCCCTCCACACGATTGTGGTACGATACGGTGCTCTCACCGGAGAGGTGGCCGAGTGGTTGAAGGCATCCGCCTGCTAAGCGGTTATAGGGCCAAAAGCTCTATCGAGGGTTCGAATCCCTCCCTCTCCGCTGCCTTCCCCAGTTTCCCCTGCATCACTGGGTCTGCACAAGCCCCACGAAGCCGCTCGGTTGTCACCCCCTGTCTTTTGTGGTAACATACTGATAGAAATCTGTATGGGGACCGGCTAGTGGGAGAATCGGTTTACGTCAACGGGAAGTTCGTCCCCCAATCCGAGGCGAAGGTCTCCGTCTTCGACCGCGGGTACCTCTATGGGGATGGGGTCTTCGAAGGCATACGAGGCTACAACGGCCGCATATTCCGCCTGGATCAGCACCTCGAACGGCTCTATCGGGGTGCCAAGGCAATTGCGCTCGATATTCCCCTAACTCCGGAAGAGCTGAAGGACGTCATTGTCGAGACCGTCCGGCAGAATGAACTGCAGGACTGCTACATCAGAGTTGTCGTGAGCCGCGGGGAGGGCGATCTCGGACTGAATCCGATGAATTGTCACACGCCTCCGACAATCGTAGTGATCGCCTCCAGTATTTCACTCTACCCTGAGGAAGCATATGAGCAGGGGTTGGATCTCATCACGTGCACGACGCGGAGGAACCTGCCGACGGCCCTTAATCCGGAGATCAAGTCCCTGAACTACCTCAACAACATACTTGCGATGATAGAGGTTTCCCGGGTCGGGGCCCACGAGGGTCTGATGCTCAACCACTTCGGGTACGTGACGGAGGGGACGGGAGACAACCTGTTCATCGTGCGGGGGGGGGTGCTGAAGACTCCGCCCCCGCATGCGGGACTACTCGAGGGGATCACGCGCCAGGTGGTGCTCGAACTCGCGGAGGCCATGGAGCTGCCTTCGCGGGAAGAGCAGGTGACCGTTTACGAGGTCCATACGGCCGACGAGTGCTTCCTGACCGGGACCGCGGCGGAGATTGTGCCCGTGGCGCGATGTGACGGGCGGATCATCGGGGACGGGAAGCCGGGACCGATCACGAAGCGCCTGATGGAGCGCTTCAAAGAGGTCACGGTCACAGAGGGTGTATCAGTAGGCTGATCCGTCCGGCCGCTGAGGGGCCGAGCCTTCGACGAAGGCCGCTCGCCGGGACCGGGCCTGTGAGGAAGTTGGGTTCCGAGAGGAGGAAGAGATGGCGGACGGCGAGCTACTGCAGCGATTCACACCGCCTGCCATCCGCGTCGTTCAGTACGCGAAGGAAGAAGCGCGCCGGTTTCGCGGGAGTACCGTTGGCACTGAGCACGTGCTGCTCGGCCTGATTCGCGAACAGGACGGTGTTGCGGCGCGGGTGTTGGAACGACTCGGGGTGAGCCTGGGTCGCGCCCAGAATGAAATACGGCGACAGATGGACTTGATGGACACGCGTACCCCGGGACAGGGCTCTCGGAGCTGGAGCCCGGGCGCGCGCCGGGTCCTCGAGCTCGCCCTGGACGAAGCCAGAGAGCTCAACCCCAAGCTGGGGCTTCCCAATTTCGTGGACACGGAGCACCTGCTCCTGGGTCTCGTGCGGGAGACCGACAGCACGGCCGTTCGCGTGCTGCGGGCGCTCGGAGTCGATCTCGAACAGGTGCGCAGAGAAGTCATCAAGTTGCTCGGCGGCGCCGCCGCCGCCGCCCCCACCGCCCGCGGCCGTTCGAGCACTCCGGTGCTGGACGCGTTCGGCCGCGATCTGACTAAATACGCGACAGAGGATAAGCTCGACCCCGTCATCGGCCGTCACAAGGAAATCCAACGCGTCATCCAGATCCTGAGCAGGCGCACGAAGAACAACCCGTGCCTGATCGGGGAGCCCGGGGTCGGCAAGACCGCGATCGCCGAGGGCCTGGCGCAGAGGATCATACGGAAAGACGTCCCGGAGGCCCTTCACGGCAAGCGGGTGATAGCGCTCGATCTCGCCGGGCTCGTCGCAGGCACGAAGTACCGCGGCGAGTTCGAAGAGCGCATGAAGCGGGTCACCGATGAGATACGGAAGGCCAACGGCGAGATCATCCTCTTCGTCGACGAACTCCACACATTGATCGGGGCCGGAGCTGCCGAAGGCGCGATTGACGCCTCCAACATTCTCAAGCCGGCCCTCTCCCGCGGCGAACTGCAATGCATCGGTGCCACCACCCTCGGCGAGTACAGGAAGCACGTAGAGAAGGACCCGGCCCTGGAACGCCGGTTCCAGCCGGTGATGGTGGAAGAGCCGACCACGGAAGAGACCATCGAGATCCTCAAGGGCCTGCGCTCGCGGTATGAGTCGCACCACCGCGTCACGATTGACGACGCCGCTCTGCTCGCGTCTGCGCGGCTGGCCGCTCGCTACATCTCAGATCGATTCCTGCCGGACAAGGCGATCGATGTCATGGACGAGGCCGCCTCTCGAGTTCGACTTCGGATAAGCGAGCCACCGGTGGACGTGAAGCGCGTGCGGCAGTCGCTTGAGGAAGTGTCTCGCGAGCTTCAGAAGGTCGTGAGCATCAGCCCTCTAGAACGCGAGGAGACCGACTACCAGCGCGGCGTCCAACTCCGCGACGAGAGACATCGGCTTCGTGAGGAGCTGACAGGCCTCGAGGAGGAGTGGCGGAAGAAGCGGGCCGAGCAGCGCGATGTCGTCGGCGAGGAGGACATCGCGCACGTTGTATCGGTCTGGACGGGCGTCCCCGTGTCTCGACTCGCCGAGGGGGAGACGGAGAAGCTGCTCCAGATGGAAGACCGGCTTCACGAGCGGATCGTCGGACAGGAGGAGGCGGTCCGCGCGGTGTCGCGGGCCGTGCGGCGCGGCCGTGCGGGCCTGAAAGACCCGCGGCGGCCCGTTGGCTCCTTCTTGTTCCTGGGGCCGACGGGCGTCGGGAAGACCGAGCTCGCCCGGGCGCTCGCGGAGTTCCTCTTCGACCACGAGGATGCGATGATCCGCATCGATATGTCCGAGTACCGCGAACGGCACACGGTGTCTCGCTTGATCGGAGCCCCGCCCGGATATGTCGGCTACGAAGAAGGAGGTCAGCTTACCGAGGCGGTGCGCAGGAAGCCCTACTCGGTGATTCTGCTCGACGAGGTAGAGAAGGCCCACCACGAGGTCTTCAACATTCTGCTGCAGGTCATGGAGGACGGGCGCCTGACGGACGCGCAGGGCCGCGTTGTTGATTTGCGCAACACGGTTCTGATCATGACGAGCAACGTCGGCACCAGCTCGGTCGACCTCGGAGTCGGCATGGGCCTGCGAACCGGCGAGGACGAGGAGGCCTACTCCCATCAACGCATGAAGGATGTCGTGCTCGACAGACTCAAGCAGACCTTCCGCCCCGAGTTCCTCAACCGAGTGGACGAGGTCATTGTCTTCCATGCCCTGACGCAGGAGCAGGTCAAGCAGATCGTGGACCTGTTGCTGCGGCAGCTCTTGGAGAGGATAGAGAGCCAGGGCCTGCGACTGACTGTCTCTGAAGAGGTCAAGGACCTGCTGGCCAGAGAAGGCTTCGACCGGACGCTGGGTGCGCGGCCGCTGCGGCGTGCCATTCAGCGGCTCGTCGAGGATCCGCTTTCGGAGTCGCTCCTGCATGGCAGCTTCCAGGAGGGAGATTCCGTGCGTGCCGTGCTGGAGGACGGCGCCATCGCATTCCGGAAGGAAGAGGAGCTTGCGTCGTTGACGCATTAGCGGGCGGGTCCCGCCGGCGACCCTGGAGATAGGCAGGGCCCCGCCGCAGGCGGGGGCTTGTGCATCTCATGAGCTGACGAGGCGGGCCAGGCGTGATCGTGGTGGGATCGTTGGGAGGCTGCAGAGGCGCGCCCGCTGGCGCCCCCAGACCCCTCGAGAGACGAGCCGGGTGGCCACAGACCGGCCCCGGACGGCTTCCCGGGCAGTGCTCCCCCCCGACGAGCCCCCATCCTGCGCTCAGCTTGGGTCGAAGCTGAGCATCGCCCTGCGCAGTGGGACCCCCGAAGCGCTGCTCCTCCAGACCCATCCGGTGGCGCGGGGGAAACGCACGGCGAGCCCTGAGCGGTGGGACCCGGCGTGGGTATCTGCTGTGTTTCACTCCTGCTCAGGAGGAACGCAGGAATACCCGTGACTGCGTCGGAGGTGAGTATGGACTCTCCCTCGCAATCAGAGTTACAGAGCCGGCGCGCGGGGCTCCGTGATGCTTGGCCACGCAGCAGGCGCAGCCGGAGGCCGCGGCGAAGGAAGACCATCGTACCGGCGGCGCTGGATGTGTGGTTTCACGCCCAGGTGGTTGGCTCCGGTGTGGTGGGTTCGGAGCAGCGGGTCTTGCCCGCCGGGCAGTATCGGGCAGTGTCGAGTTGAGGAGAACGTCGGAACAGGAAGGAGGTGAACCGGATGATCGCACGACTTATAGGCCTTGCGTTCAGCCTGGCTGTCGCCAGCATCGCCGCGTGGGTGGCGGTGCAGTGGTCTGACCCCTACATTGCGAAGTACAAGGACTCCACCTCATTCCAGTATTTCGAGCAGGTCTACACGGCCATGTTCGGCGCGCTCGGGCTGGTGCTGGGATTCACTCTCGCGAGCCTCATCTATCGCCAAGCACTGGAATTATCAGGCGGGTTGCTGTCCGACCTGCGGCGCGTCCCGGCCCGAGACAAGGCGGCCATCCTCCTGGGCGTGTTCATCGGTCTGGGCATGACGGCGCTGCTGGGAATGGTGCTGATCAGAGTCGAAGGGTTCGGGCCGCAGCTCGTGTTGCTGGTAGGCATTGTGAGCATCTACTTCGGCGTGGCGATAACGCTGAGCATGAAGGAAGAGCTCTACTTCTTCTTCCCCGGCCCAGGCCGGGCCGGCGAGTCGGCGGGAGAGAATCCCGACCCGAGCACGTCGCCGAAGCTGCTCGACACAAACGTCATAATCGACGGCCGTATCGCCGACATCACGCGTGCTGGCTTCATAGAGGGACCCATTCTCCTGCCGGACTTCGTGCTGGAGGAGCTGCATCTGATCGCCGATTCATCCGATACTCTCAGACGCAACCGGGGTCGACGCGGGCTGGACATCCTGAACGGCATGCAGCAGGAGCGCGACCTCGATATGCGCGTCTTCGATGATTACGAGAGGACGTTTCGGAGCGGCGAGCCCGTGGACGGGAAGCTCGTACAGCTCGCGAAAGACGTGGATGGAGTGATCGTCACCAATGACTTCAACCTGAACAAGGTGGCACAGGTCCAGGGCATACGCGTCCTCAACGTCAACGAGCTCGCGAATGCCGTGAAGCCGGTCGTTCTGCCCGGCGAGGAGATGACGGTGACCGTCGTGAGAGAGGGCAAGGAGCCGGAGCAGGGCGTGGCCTACCTCGACGACGGGACGATGGTGGTCGTCGAGCGCGGCAAGAGTCGTATCGGCGAGACGATCCCGATCGCAGTTACCAGCGTGCTGCAGACGGTGGCCGGCAAGATGATATTCGGCTATCCGCAGGAGGAAGACGGCGCAGGGCGCCAGCACTCAGACAGGCGCGGCCGCGGTAATAGCGGCGGCGGGGCGCGGCGAAAGACTTCGTAGCTCAGACAGCAAGGCTTTCGCAATGCTCGGGGGCAGGCCGCTGGCCTCCTACTCGCTCGAAGTGCTCCGCGCTTGCCACGAGATCGCCGAGATCGTGTTGGCGGTTGCCCCTGAGGACGTGGAACGAGCGCGAACGGTCTTGCTGCGGCCCGGAAGCAGCCAGAGCGAGCGGGTCGTCGCCGGTGGCGCGAGACGGCAGCAGTCCGTGCAGGCGGCGTTGGCGGAGGTGAGCCCGGGCTGCGACCTGGTCGTCGTCCACGATGCCGCGCGGCCGTTCGTCACGTCCGGCCTGGTCCGCCGGTGCCTGGCGGCCGCCGCCGAGCATGGCGCGGCCATTGCGGCCGTCCCGGCGACCGACACGGTGAAGGAGGTTGGCGCGGAGCTCAGAGTCACCGGGACGCTCGACCGCTCCCGCCTGTGGCTTGTGCAGACGCCGCAGGCCTTTCGCAGGGAGCTGCTCGTGCAGGCCCACGCGGAGGCGGCCTCGGCCGGCTTCGAGGGCACAGACGATGCCTCGCTGGCGGAGCGACTGGGCCATCGAGTCCAGGTCGTCCCGGGTGATCGCGATAACATCAAGATCACGTGGCCGGAGGATGTCGGCCGAGGCGAACAGATGATCCAGTTGGGCACACAGGGAACCTACCCGCAGACCACGACGAGGACCGGCATAGGGTATGATGCACATCGCTTCGCGGAGGACCGGCCGCTGGTTCTTGCCGGGGTGAGGTTCCGGGAGAGTCGGGGTCTGGTGGGGCATTCTGATGCAGATGTTGTCTGCCATGCCGTGTGCGACGCGCTGCTGGGCGCCGTCGGTGCGGGGGACATCGGCGGGCATTTCCCGGACACTGACCCCAAGTACGAGGGCATCAGCAGCATTGCTCTGCTCGAACGCGTGTCTAACACCGTGAAGGAGTCGGGCTGGCGCATTGAGAACGTCGACGCGGTGGTCATCGCAGAAGAGCCGCGCGTCGCACCGCACATTGCCGATATGCGCCGCTCCCTCGCGAGTGCGATGGGGACGGACACATCCCGGGTAAGCGTGAAGGGCAAGACCAGCGAAGGCATGGGGTTCACGGGCCGGGGCGAAGGTATCGCCACACAGGCCGTAGCCACGGTCAGCAGGGACTGTAAGCGTCGGTGGGATACAGAGGAGCCGAAGGAGTAGACATGCAGATCAACATCACAGCAAAGGGAGTGACTGTGCCACCGGACCTCAAGGAGGTGGCGGAGAAGAAGCTGGAGAAGCTGGGGCGACTGCTGCGGCAGGTAGGTACGGTCGACATCACCTGTTCCCGCGAGCGGCAGTGGCGCGTGGTCGAGATCGTACTGAACGCGAACGGCATCATCGTCCGAGGCGAAGACCGTGCGATCGACCTGCGGTCCGCCATAGACAGCCTCATGGATAAGCTCGAGCGACGCGTCAAGAAGTCGCGAAGCAAGATGATGGAGCGCTACCGCAGCTCGGCGGAAACCAGGCAAGCCTGGGAAGCCGAGGAGGCCGAGGAGGCCGAGGAGGATTTCGAGCCGCGGCTAGTCCGGAGCAAGCGCTTCACGGTCAAACCCATGAACCCCGAGGAAGCCGCGGCTCAGATGGAGCTTGTGGGACACGATTTCTTCGTCTTCCGCAATGCCGAGACGGAACAGGTCAACGTGATATACCGTCGCCGGGACGGGAACTACGGTTTGATTGAGCCGGAGTTCTGACCCGGCCTGGGGAAGCTCGGAGAGTATGCTGACGGTAGCTGAACTGCGCGATCTCGTGAAGCAGGAATTCGGGGAGCACCTCGAACGCGCCACCCCGGCCACGGTCCGTGATTTCCTCGACCGGCTGCAGGTCCAGATGCATGAGGACTCGGGTGAAGGCGCCCCCTATGTGATCGACAGCGAGGAGAACACTCGGAGCTACGAGGAGATCGTCGCCGACTTCTTCTCTCGCGTCCTCGAGTATACCCCGGAGAAGGCCGTCGTCTTGCTGTGGCTCCTTTCCTTCGAACAGCACTTCAGCATGCTCGAAGAGGACTACGTCCAACGTTCGCTCACGCTCTTCGGGGAGCGCGAAACCGAGTAGAGCGGCCTCCTCCGCCAGGTCATCCTCTACTGCCTCACCGGCCTCGCGGGAAGACGCGGGAGGACGCGGGAGGACGCGGGAGGCAGCGCGCAGAAGTGGTCAGCCGGAGCAGCCGTCAATGTCAGCCACCGGGACCCACAGCGTCTCCGATCTCACTCGGCAGCGACCGTCCGGCTCCGTCCGGGGGCCAGTCGGCTCGCCCGCCCGCACGCGCTCGGGTGGATTCCGGACCAGCGGCCGCCGGTGATCAGACTGAATGCTCGTCGAGGATCTGGACTACGAACTCCCCTCGGACTTGATCGCCCAGGAGCCGGCCCGGCCGCGGGACTCGTCGAGGATGCTCGTGCTGCACCGAGGCTCCGGCCAGATCGAGCATCGCGTCTTCCGAGACTTCCCGGAGCACCTTCTACCCACGGACGTCGTTGTCCTCAACGATACCAAGGTCATCCGCGCCCGCCTCACAGGCCGCCGAGAGCCTGGTGGCGGCAAGGCGGAAGTGCTTCTCCTGTCTGAACTTGGGGATGGCGTGTGGGAGGCCCTCGTCACCCCGGGCCGACGGATGCCTGTGGGGAGACGGTTGAGCTTCGGGGAGGGTGCCCTCCAGGCGGAAGTCGTCGGCCGGACCCGGGAGGGAAGCAGAGTGCTGCGGTTCTCCAGTACCGGCGACTTGGCGGCCGCGCTGTCCGCGGCCGGGGAAGTTCCGACGCCTCCGTACGTGCGGCGGGAGCTGAGGGACGAGAGCGACTACCAGACCGTCTACGCGCGCAGGGCCGGGGCCAGCGCAGCTCCGACCGCTGGGCTGCACTTCTCCCGCCACACACTGAAGGCCGTGCGGAGCCGAGCCGGGGCCGTCGTGTATGTCACGCTCCATATCGGGCTGGGGACCTTCCGGCCGATCCACACAGCGCACGTGGAGGACCACCGCATGCACGCGGAGAGCTACTCCATCTCCGAGCAAGCGGCCGAAGCTGTCTCGGCCACCCTGTCCCGGGGGGGCCGCGTGGTGGCCGTTGGCACCAGCACTGCGAGAGCGCTGGAGGCAGCGACGAGGGATGACGGCCGACTGCGGGCCGGTGAGGCCAGCACCGAGCTGTTCATCATGCCGGGGTATCGCTTCCGCTCGGTCGGAGCGCTCCTGACCAACTTCCACCTGCCGCGCTCGACACTGCTCGCATTGGTCTGCGCGTTTGCCGAGCGGGAGCAGGTGATGCGCGCCTATGACGAGGCGCTCGAACGGCGTTATCGCTTCCTCAGCTTTGGGGACGCGATGCTCATTCTGTGAGGCCCGAGGTGCCCGATTGAGAGCGGCCGAACTCGCGAAGATGTTCGAGTTGGAGGATACGTACTGGTGGTTCGTGGCCAGACGGGAGCTCGTCCGCGAGTTGGTGCTGCACTACGGTGCGCGGGCTTCGGATCTCACGATCATCGACGTGGGGTGCGGCACCGGGGCAACGCTGGCGGCCCTCGACGACCTCGGGATGGCTGTTGGCATCGACAGGTCGCCGCAGGCCCTTCACTACTGCCAGCGCCGGGGGCTGAAGCGTCTGCTGCTCGCAACGGCGGAGGCGCTGCCGCTCGGGAGCCAAGTGGCAGATGTGGTGCTGGCCCTCGACATCCTGGAACACATACGCGACGATGGCGCCACCGTAAGGGAGCTTGCCCGATTGCTCCGGCCGGGGGGGCTCCTCATCGTGACGGTCCCCGCCGTCCCGGAGCTGTGGAGCGAGCACGACGAGGCACTCGACCACCTGCGCCGGTATCGTGCAAAGCGACTCCGGCACATCCTCGCCCGAGCCGGCTTCCGCATCGAGAAGCTGACCCCCGTCATCGCGCTGCTCCTGCCGCCGATCGCGGTCCTGCGTCTCATCCAGCGTCTTCTGCCCAGGCGGCGGGGCTCCCCCGAGACGGCGTTCATCGTTCCCCCGAGGCCCGTCAACTGGTTACTGACGACGCTGCTCCGGCTGGAGCGCTACTGGCTGAGGCACTTCCCCTTGCCAGTGGGCGTCTCGCTCGTGGCGGTCGCGCGCCGGTCGTAGCCGGCCTTCACGTGAGACATGGCTGGCGCGGCGGCGAGTTCTCGTCGTTGCTGCCGGGGGGCCGGGCTTCGGGGCACGTTCATAGTTAGTTCATGGGACCATCGTTGTTTCCGCCGGTGGGCGGTGATATAATCGGACTGGATTGAGGCAGTATGAGCTTGGAGATCCGTATCATCGGCAAAGGCTGCTTCTTCTGCAACGAGCTGCGGAAGATCATCGACGACCTCGTGGTCGAGATGGGTATCTCGGGCGCGAAGGTGGAGCAGGTCCACGAAGTGGACGAGCTGCTCGAGTATGGAGTCGTCAATCCTCCCGCCCTGGTGGTGAACGGCAAGCTGAAGATGATGGGACGCGTCCTCGTCAGAAGCCGTGTTCGTCGAGCCATCGAGGAGGAGCTCGCGCCCGCGGAGGGCGGCGCCGGAGGCGGGACGTGACCGCGGATCCGGGTCAGGTCGGCGGACGCGGCCGCAGGATCCTCGTCGTGGACGATGAGGACGCGGTCAGGGAGCTCATCGAGCTCTACCTGAAGAAGGAGAGCTTCCAGGTGCTCCACGCTCGGGACGGGAAGGAGGCTCTGCGGCTGAATGGCGAGCACCACCCGGACCTCATCATACTCGATCTGATGCTCCCCGAGCTCGACGGCTGGGAGGTCTGCCGGCAGATCCGCGCTGGCTCGAAAGTGCCCATAATCATGCTGACGGCGCGGGCGGAAGAAGTTGACCGCATCGTGGGCCTGGAGCTGGGTGCGGACGACTATGTCGTGAAGCCCTTCAGTCCTCGGGAGCTGGTGGCCCGCGTCAAGGCCATCCTCCGGCGCGGCACGTCGGCTGCCGAGGAATCCGAAGTGCTCTCCTTCCCTGGGCTGCGGGTGGACCGGGTGCAGCACCGGGTGGAGGTGAACGGGGACGAGGTCCATCTTACGCCGACCGAGTTTCGGCTGCTTTGGTGTCTCGCCAGTCGCCCCGCCAGGGTGTTCAGCCGAGCGGAGTTGCTCGACCGCATCTGGGGCTATGACTCCGAGTCCGATGCCAGGACGGTCGACGTCCACATCAAGCGTCTTCGGCAGAAGACCAAGGCCGGCGAATCGAAATCCTTCTCGATCACAACCGTGTGGGGGCTCGGCTACAAGTTCGAGACTCTTCCCGCGGAGGACGCGGAGCCAGCCCGCGGGGCCGATGGCGCCTGAGGGCCATGCGTAGTCTCTTCTGGAAGGTTTTCCTCGCCAACCTGCTAACCTTGCTCGTCGCCCTTGCAACGGTAAGCATTCTCCTCGCCACCTCCTTCGAGAACCTCTACATGGAGCGAGCGGCAGACCACATGCGCCTTCTCGCCAGCGGCATGGCGGAGGGCCTGAAGCCGTTCGTCAGCGATCGGGACAAGGAGGAGGAACTGACAGCGCTCCTTGCCCTGATGGAGGCGAGCAGTGGAGCCCAGATATGCCTCGTGTCCCACGGCGCCGCCGCCAGAGCATACGGCAGGGGACCAGGGAGCGAGGAGACTCCCGGGCCCGGCGCGGTGGAGCTCGAGCCGGGAGCGGCTGCTGTCGTGCCGGGGGGCGAGGTGCTCTGCGGCGAGAGCATGATCGGCGCGCAATGGAACTTCGTGGACGACAACGGCGGGCTCTGGTCGCTCTACGTCCGGGCAACTCTGAGCGGTGTGGTGAACGAGATCGTCTACCAGTTGCGCCGCCTCATGCTGCTGGCCGTCCTCATCGCGGTCGGAGTCTCGCTCCTGGCTGCGTTCGCTTTGTCGAGGCGTATCGCCAGTCCATTGCGGGGGATCAGCGGCCTGGTGGCACAGATGGCGGGCGGCGACTTCGGCCGTCGGCTGAGCATAGAGGAGCCCACCGAAGTCCGGGAGCTCGCGCAATCGTTCAACGCTCTGGCGGACAGCCTGCAGAGCACGCTGGGAGAGCTGGAGCGGGAGCAGGCACGGCTGCGCGGCATCCTCGCCTCCGTTGCGGAAGGCATCATCGCCGTCGACACCGAGGGGAAGATCGCCCTGCTCAACCCGCAGGCCGGAGACTTGCTCGGGGTCGCTCAGCAGGATGTGGTGGGCTCCCCGGTGCGGGAGCTGCCCTTGCCCGGAAACGTCCCCCACCTATTTGCCGAGTGCCTGGAGACGAACCAACTCTGCAGCGCGGAGTTCGGGCTGGAGCAGCCCCATCGGCAATTCCTGCTGCAGGTTGCGCCCGTGCGGTCGGGAGAGGAAGGAGGCTGGGGAGCCGTTGCTGTCCTGAGGGATGTCACAGGCGAGCGGAGGCTGGATCGGATGCGTCGCCAGTTCATTAGCGACGCTTCCCACGAGATCAAGACGCCGCTGACGGCGATCGGCGGATTCGCCGCCGCCATTGCGGACGGCACGGCGAGGGCCCCCGAGGAGCGTATGAGAAGCGCGGCTCTGATCGTGCGGGAGGTGCAGCGCCTCACTCGCTTGGTCAACGACCTGCTCAGCCTGTCGAGGATCGAGTCGGGGGCGGTCAAGTTGCAGTTCGAGGAGGTCGACCTGCCGGATCTGGTGCAGGAAGCGGTCGAGTCCTTCGGCAAACAGGCCGAGCAGAGAGATGTTCGAATCGAGGTGGATATTGCTCGCGATCTTCCAGCCGTGCGCGCGGACGCCGATCGAATGCACCAGGTGCTCGTCAACTTGCTCTCCAATGCCCTGAGATTCAACCCTCGGGAGGGCGAAGTAGCGGTATCGGCCCGCCGGGAAGACGGGTTCGTCAGAGTGGCGGTCAGGGACTCCGGCCCCGGGATCCCCGCCGATCAGCTTTCACTTATCTGGGAGAGGTTCCATAGGGCCGATTCGTCCCGCTCGCGCCAGGATGGCGGCACGGGACTTGGCTTGGCAATCGTGCGCTCAATTGTGGAAGCGCATGGAGGGAGCGTATCCGCGGAAAGCGAAGTCGGAAAGGGATCGACCTTCAGCTTCACAGTGCCAGTCGCATGACAGATCACAGCATGACAGATCACAGCAAGGTTGAGGCCAGAGAGCAGCCAGGACTTCGCCGTCCCTCCTCTCACTCTTGGGCGGAGATCGACCTCGCGGCGGTCCGCCATAGCGTCCGCGCTGTCAAGCAGTTCCTCGGCCCCCGGCGCCACCTGTGGGCCGTCGTGAAGGCCAATGCCTACGGGCACGGGGCCGTGCCAACAGCCACTGCAGCCCTAGAGGCCGGCGCCGACGGGCTGGCGGTGTCCTGTCTCAACGAGGCGGCCGAGCTTCGGATGGACGCTGGCGTACGCGCCCCCTTGCTCGTGCTCGCACCGGGCGAGCCCCGGGCGGCCGCCTGGATGGTCAGGCTGGACATCATCCTGACGGCCACCGATCGCGCGATGGTGGAGGAGCTCTCCCGCGCGGCCGATAGGCTGAAGAAGTCGGCGCGAGTCCACCTCAAGGTGGACACCGGGATGGGTAGGCTCGGGGTGCGGCCCGAGAACGCGGCCGACTTCGCGCGGTTCATGGCCGACCACCCCGGCATTCGGCTGGAGGGTATCTTCTCCCACCTGGCAGCGGCTGAGTCTGACGACCCCGCCTACACGAGGCTTCAGCATGAGCGGTTTATGAAGGCCATGGAGGAGGTGGCGGCGACGGGAGCACCCCTCGGTATGCGCCATCTCGCGAACAGCGCGGCCGCTCTGCGCTTCCCGGAAATGCTCTTCGACGGCGTGCGGACCGGGTTGCTGATGTACGGGATCGAGCCGGATTCACCCGAACTGGCGGCGCTGGACCTGAGGCCCGCGATGAGCTGGAGGACTCGCCTCTCGTTCCTCCATCGGCTCCCGGCGGGCTGCCCGATTTCCTATGGATGCACCTACGTGACCGAGCGCGAATCCCTTGTCGGCGTCCTTCCTCTCGGCTATGCAGACGGCTACCCGCGTCGTGCGTCGAACTGTGCTCACGTGCTCCTGCGCGGCCAGCCGTGTCGGGTCATCGGCGCAGTGTGCATGGACCACATGATGATCGACGCCACCGATGCCGAGGGCGCACAGGTTGGCGACGAGGTCATTCTGCTCGGCCGACAGGGAAAGTCCGCGATAACAGCGAACAGGCTGGCTGAGTGGGCCGGTACGGTTGTCCACGAGGTCACGACGGCGATCGGCCGGCGCGTGAAGCGCGTGTACGTAGATGAGGAACAGTCGCTTGATTCGGGCCTGGGGCCCAGAGGGTGAGCCGAGATGATCCGTGCCACAGTGCTGGGCGTAACTGCGCTCCTGTGCCTCGTGCCGTCCGCCGGCCTGGCGCAGTTCCAGGGAGGCGCTGCCGACGAGGCCCTGGCACTTCCCGGATTCGGCGGGGAGGAAACAGGGACGGGCGCTCGGACTGTAACGGGTGAGGCAGTCGTCGACCTGGCCGACTTCGTTGCCGAGTATCTCCGCCAGACGGGCACAGTACCTGACTACGCACAGGTGTCGCTCTCCTCGGGTCAGCTAGCCACCTTGTCCGCGGCCGAGGTGTTCGCCCTGCTGGCCCGCACGACCTACCTCTGGCGATTCACCGGCGCTCTCCCGGAGACAGTGCCGATCACGCCGGATGAGATCAGCCCGCCCGTCTTGGATCCCGAAGACTTCGTCGTGCCACCCGGCGATCAGAATGCCGGAAGGGACATCGAGACCGAGCAGTTCCTGGCGGTCTGCCCTGCAGTCGTCCGGTGGGTGGACCGGCTCCAGATTCTCCCGACTTCCGTTTACGTTGACGGCCAACGGCTTTCGGCGGCCGAGTATCTGGCCGGCCTCGCGGTTTGCATGAGCTATGCCTACTGGGAGGGGCAGCTCTACGACTTCGTCACGTTGTCTGCCTATGCGCCCCCGTACTCCTGGCTGGCAGAAACCGACGCCACTGGATTCGCCGAGACGGAGTGGGAGGAAGAGCCGACCTGGGACCAAGGCGGTGAGTGGGACGCCGAGGGGCTCGGCCGGGAGTGGGAGGAGCGGGCGCCGCCGGCCCCCGCGCCGCGGCGGCCCAGCGTGCCTCTCTCTGCCGCGCCGGAGGTGGGAGCTTCGCAGACCGCGCCGAGGCTGACAGTCTATCCCGAGCCGGGCTCAACCGTGAGCGGGATCGTGGACATCGTCGCCGCCTACGTTGGGCCGCCCGCTAAGTTCGTGGTTCTTACCATCGACTCACATTCCGAAATCATCATGAACTTCCCGCCCTATGGCTACCGGTGGGATACACGCGATCTGGAGGCGGGCGTGCATTCGGTCAGGGTACAGGTCCTCGGCGATGGGGACGTGCTGCTCGCGGACCAGATGACCGCCTACATCGTCGTGCCGTCGCAGTCTGACGCCCTCGAACTGGAGGTGCGTGACGACCTCTAGCGGCACGGCCGCCGCCGTTCGAATCGCGACCCGAGAACGGGAGTGGTGAGGACCGTCCGGGATGCCCTGGATCCGCCCAGACGCAGTCGTCCTTAACTGGCTGCTCATTCTGCCTTTCTTTGCCGCCGTCTGCGCCGAGCTCTTCCCCCGCCTCAGCCTGCGCGTGCACTCCGAGCGGGAGGCCGAATCTCTTCGCAGAGGCCCGTTCCTTCTCGGCCTGCTCGCCTCGCTGATGGGCCTGCTTCTCGCCGGATCGCTGCTGGCAGACACTGCCTCCAGCCGCCCCGCATCGGTCGACTACTGGTGGACCCGCGACTTCTATCATCTGCGCTTCCAGGCCGACCGCTTCACGGTCGCCCTGGCAGCTCTCATCTCAGCCATTGGCATGCTCCTCCATACCTTCCTGGCTGGCGTGCCGAACCTGTCCCGTCCGCATCACCGGGCTGCTCTGCTCCTCTGCGCGCAGGGCTGCGCGCTCGGGGCCTGCCTGAGCGCTGACCTCATACTGCTGGTCTTCTTCCTGGAGGCAATGCTCGTCTGCCTCTGGCTCCTATGCCTGATCGATAGCCGCCGCGCAGCCAATGAGCTCCTCTCTACCGCCTACCTGGGCGGGCTCTTCCTCTTGGGAGGGGCCTTGCTCATCTGGCACGCCGCTGGCGACAGCGCCATCGCCGCTCTCTCCCCGCTGCTCCTGTCGGCGGCTCCCAGCAGTCTGCGCGCAATGACGCTGCTCGTGCTGCTGGGCCTGTTGCCGAGAATCGCGTCGGTTCCGGGGCATGAGTGGCTCCGAAGCGTTGCGGCTTCCGTCCCGTTCCAGGGCGCGGCTCCCTGCATTCTGCTCCCGATCGCGGGAGGCGCCGCTCTGATGAAGCTGCTGCCGGGAGCCCTGCTCGCGCAGCCTGTGCCCGGGCTTGGCCTCGTCGCGCTCTTCCTTGGAGTGGTGAGCCTCTGGTGGGGCGCCGTTCGCGCGTGGATGGCGCCAACGCTTCGCCAGTTGGCTGCCTGGCTGACGGTCGCGCAGTCGGGACTTCTTCTCATCTCCCTCGGGGGGATAGTGACGCCAACGGCCTCGCCAACTCTGACCCAGGCCGCTCTCCTGCACCTGATCGGCGCGCCGCTTGCCCTCGCCGCGATCTGGTCTGGAGCAGGCGTCATGAAGGCACGGCTTGGCACCGATGTCGTGGCCGACCTGACCGGGAGCGCCCGCGCGGCGCCGCTATCCCTTCTCGCGGTTCTACTCGGAGGTCTTTCGCTGGCCGGTCTGCCGCTGCTGCCGGGGCACCACGGACAGCGACTCCTGGTCTTGGGGCTGGCGGCAGAGGGCCGCCTGTGGTTCTCAGTCGCCATCGTCGCAGCCGATGTCCTGATCGCGCTGGCCGTCGTCGATGTGCTGAGACGGGCGCTCAGACGACAGCAGCCGCCCCCGGCCGCACGCTGGAGTTCGCCCTGGCTCGTCCTCAGCGTTTCGCTGGCGAGTGTCGCCCTGCTGGCTCTGGGCCTGGGGCAAGTACTATCTCCCGACTGGGCGGAGGCCGCTCTGCGGGGCCTCCTCTTTACCTCCTCGGCCGGTTCGGCCTGGGTGCCATGAGCGACCCCTCGCTGGCCAAGCGCATGGTGGAAGAGGGACTCCTTGTCGGCGGCCTGCTGTTTCTGCTCGTAGCCACCGTGTGGGCCATACGGCCGCGCCGAGCGGTGGAAGGAGAACGGGTCCCGGAGGCGCATGCGGTAGTCTCGCGGGCGTTCACATGGATCGTCATCGCGGGGCTTTCCTACCCGCTGCTCGGACTGGCCGCTGCCGTCCGAGCGCCGGCGAGCGCCGGGCTGACCGCGGCTCTTCTGCAGCTGCTCTCGGTTCTGCTCGCCGCCGCCCTGGGTGCCGCGAGCCTGGGCGCGGCCGCTGAGCACGAGTCCCCGCGGCGGGGGCTGGCCACGGCCGGATTGCTCGTCGCATGGCTGAGCCTTGTGGGCCTTCCTCCGGCGTTGGGCTTCCATGCGAAGATCCTCATCTACCGCTCTCTGCTGTCGGCGGGATGGGGGTGGGCCGCAGTGGCCGCCATGGCCGGCAGCTTCGCTGCCCTGGTACCCGCGTTCCTCACCGCCACTTTATACCGACCTCCTCACCCGAGCGGGGTCCGCGTCCTCTGGATCGCTCTGCTGCTGGCGGCGCTGCTGATTCTCGGCCTCTACCCACAGGCCGGGATTGGCGTGGTAACTCCGGCCGCGAGCTTGGCGGCCCAGCCCTGAAACGGGGCTTGCCGTAATGGCTTGTTTCTGGTAGCCTCTCGTGGCTCTGGCGCGCCAGGCGGGGGGGAAGGGCAGTTCAGCGACCCGGGCGGGCGTTTGGGTCGTCGGCCGGAATATACCACATAGGCGTAACGCATCTATCCAGGGTCTGCCGCCGGGGAGTTGGCGTTGCCGAGACCAGACACAAGAGCAGTCATCGTCGCCGTGGCCGGGCTTCTATGCAGCATCATCGGAGCAGTCGTCGCCGATACGCCGACTGCAGCCGGCGAGCCCTATGCCGAATCCGCTGTTGGACACCAGCAGTCCCCCGCATCTCCGACGACAGAAGCGGCTGCGCAGCAGGACCGTCCCCTTACCCACGTGGTGCAGGCCGGAGACACCCTGTGGGCACTCGCACGAAAACACGGGGTCCCGGTACGTACGCTGGCCCATGCGAACGGGCTGTCTCTTGATTCGACCTTGCCCCTGGGACTGCGGCTAACAGTGCCGACGACGGAGGAGGAGCCGGCACAGGATCTCTACGTCGTCCAGAAGGGCGACTGCCTTTGGCGGATAGCTCGCCGGTATGGGACCACGGCGGGGGCCCTGGCCGACATGAACGGGCTGCAGCTCGATGCCGTCCTCCCTGTGGGCATCCGCCTGACGATCCCGGCTGCACCTCGAAGTGGAAGCACGGAGGGAAACAGCTTCGTGCAGACGGCCATGAAGTATCGCGGTGTGAGGTACCGCTACGGCGGCATGACCACGCGTGGAATGGACTGTTCCGGGCTAGTTGCGCGGGTCCTCGCCGTTCACGGGATCGATGCTCCCCACAACTCAAGTGCTCTGTACAAGCTCGGCCGGCAGGTCTCCAGGACAGAGCTTCAATCGGGTGACCTGGTGTTCTTCAACACAAACGGCCGAGGCATCTCGCATGTCGGCATCTACGTCGGAGAGGGCGACTTCATCCACGCCTCCAGCGGGAGGGGGCGCGTTCGCGTCGATAGTCTGGAAAAGGGCTACTACTACCGCAATTATGTGGGCGCGCGGCGACTCGACTGAGCCCGGCCTTCGTTTCGTGACCTCTCTGCCCTCGAGAGGATCAGCAACGCCGGCATCTCTCGCCTGATTGTCTCGTCGCGACACCGCCGCGCCCTCCGGCCGCGCAGAAGCGGGAGGTCCCGGGGCCGAGGGCGGAGAAGAGGGCACCAACTTCAGGGACAGCGACGGACTGTTGAGCACCATCGTTCTGCGCGTCGAGCAGCTTCCAGAAGCCCGCGATCTGCCGCCGCCGACCTATATGAGTGAGCAGGCGGCGGGGATGGATCTTCGGGCGGCCGTCCCAGAGCCTGTCGAACTCGCGCCGGGGGAGTTCGACACCATTCCGACCGGGATCAAGATCGCGCTCCCGCCAGGCTACGAGGGCCAGGTCCGGCCTCGCAGCGGCCTGGCGGCGAAGTTCGGTGTGACCATGGTCAACGCCCCCGGCACGATCGATGCTGACTACCGCGGTGAGGTCTGCGTTGTCCTCATCAACCACGGTCGAGAGCCTTTCCGCGTCACACGTGGGGATCGAATCGCGCAGCTCGTGGTCGCACCCGCGGTTAGGGCCAGGGTCGAGCTGTGTGGGGAGCTGGGCGCGACGGCGCGCGGCGAGGGCGGATTCGGGCATACGGGAGAATGAAGGCACTGCCATGCCTGCCTTTGTGATCGGCATCGGCGGCGGAAGCGCGGCGGGCAAGACGTGTGTAGCCGAGCAGTTGCGTGCGCTCCTCGGTCCCCTGCCCGTCGATGTCATCAACCAGGACCGGTACTTCCGCAAGTCTGAGGAGCTGCCTCGCCATGCGGCGCCGGCCGGCGGACGAACCTGGCCCGATCATAACCATCCCGACTCGTTCGACTTCTCGCTTCTGAGGAAGGACGTGGCGGCCGCCCGCCGAGACGGTGCGGGTGTCGTCATCGTCGAAGGCATCCTCGTGCTGTACGATCCCGAGCTGAGAGAGATGATGGATCTGAAGCTGTTCGTTGACGCGCCCGCGGACGAACGGATCGTCCGCCGTATCAGACGCAATCTGGCCTTGGGCTACGACCTGGACGGGATCTGCGACTTCTACCTGGACTCGGTCCGCTACCGGCACGAGGAGTTCTGCGAGCCCACGAAGAGGGACGCCGACATCATCGTACCCGGTGGTGCTGGTGAACGCGCCAGGCGTGAGGAGTTGCTGTCGCAAGCCGCCCGGGAGGCGCAGAGCTCTCTCGGCGCGCCGCCCATGCCGAAGGGCGCCGGTCTGAAATGACCGCTGTGTGATGACGCGATGCGCACGTTCTATGCCGATCTCCACATCCATATAGGGCGGACCAGCGCCGGGCGACCGGTCAAGATCACGGCCGCCCGCGACCTCACCTTCGAGAACATAGCGAAGGAATGCGCCACTCGGAAGGGCATCGATATCGCGGGAGTCATCGACTGCGGCTCTCCCGCCGTGATGCAGGACATCGACGCTCTGGTCGACTCCGGCGAGATGGTAGAGCTCCCCAGCGGCGGCCTGCGCTATCGCGGCTCGACCACCATTGTTCTGGGCTGCGAGCTGGAGACGGTGGAGGAGGATGGCAGCGCCTCGCACCACATCTCCTACTTCGCGCATCGCGACCAGCTCGAGGTCTTCGTTGGCTTCCTGCGGCGTTTGGTGACCAACCTTGATCTCAGTTCCCAGCGCTGCCGGGCGCCAGCGCGCGATCTGCTCCGGATGGCCACCGCAGCCGGCGGGGTGTTCGTGCCGGCGCATGCCTTCACGCCACACAAGAGCCCCTATGGAAGCTGCGGGCGGCGCCTGTCCGAGATGTTCGGCGACGGGGGAACCACTCATCTTGCGGCCCTGGAACTGGGGCTGAGCGCGGACAGCCATCTGGCCGATCGGATCGGCGAGCTGAAGGAGCTGACCCTCCTCTCGAACTCCGATGCCCACTCCCTTCCCAAGATCGCTCGCGAGTACAACCTCCTCTGGCTCGAGGAAGCCAGTTTCCAGGAGGTGGTCCGGGCCTTGCGGCGGGAGCGAGGACGCAAGGTGATGGCGAACTACGGGCTCGACCCACGTCTGGGGAAGTACCACAGGACCTTCTGCCTCCAGTGCGAGCAGATAGCTCATGCCGACCCGCCTGCTATTCTCTGTCCCGTCTGCGGGGGCGAGCGGATCGTCAAGGGAGTGCTCGACCGAATCGCCGAGATCGCGGACTATGCTGAGCCGCGGCCGCCCGGTCACAGGCCCCGGTACAACTACCAGGTGCCACTGCAGTTCCTGCCGGGGATCGGGGCCGTGTCGCTGGGACGGCTGCTGAACCGTTTTGGCACGGAAATGAACGTCCTCCATGGGACTGATCGCGGGGAATTGGAGTTGGTTGTGGGGAAGAAGCTGGCCGATCTGATCGTCCAGGCGCGAGAAGGGGCGCTGCCGCTCCTGGCCGGTGGCGGGGGCCGCTACGGCAAGGCGGTGGCGGACGGCTCCGACACGCAGATATCGATGGGATGGTAGCGATGCGAGGGGTCTTCATAACCATCGAGGGCATCGACGGATCGGGTAAGACCACCCAGGCGCGCCGGCTCGTGGAGTGGCTGCGAGAGCATGGATATGACGCGGTGGCGACGCGCGAGCCCGGCGGCACAGAGGTGGGCGTTCGCCTGCGAGAGATTCTGCTTGCGCCCGCGCTCGCCATCACGCGGGAGGCGGAACTGTTCCTCTATCTCTCAGATCGGGCGCTGCACGTCGCCCAGCTCGTCCGACCCGCCCTGGAGGCGGGGCGGGTGGTCGTATGTGAGCGTCACGCCGACTCCACGCTGGCCTACCAGGGGCACGGTAGGGGCATGGACATGGCCCTCCTGCGGCGCCTCAACGAGATCGCTACGGGGGGGCTGAATCCCGACCTCACGTTCGTGCTCGACCTGTCCTCGGCCGAGCCGCGACTGGACGCAGCGCGGCTGGATAGGTTAGAATCGGAGGGTCCCGAGTTCCTGGCCCGCGTAGCCGCGGGCTTCCGCGAACTGGCCGAGGCTGAGCGGGAGCGGGTGCAGATGGTCGATGCGAGGGGCTCCGTCGAGGCGGTCCAGAGGGAGATCGTGGCAGTAGTGCGGGGCTTGCTGGAAAGACGGCTGCCGTCTGCAGCGAGGAAGAGAGAGGCACCATGAAGCTCGTCATCGCGGTCGTCCAGGATAAGGACCAGCGGAAGGTCACTGACGCGCTGCTCGAGAGAGGCTACAAGTTCACCAACATCGCGACCACGGGCGGGCTTCTCCGCGAGGGGAACGTGACGTTCCTCATCGGGGTGGATGAGGACCAAGTCGACGAAGTCATCGAGGTCATCGCGGCCCATTCGAAGACCCGCGAGCAGCTGGTCAACGTCTTCCCACCGACGATTGAGCCCATCGGCACCTGTATCCCCAACCCTGTCAAGGTGCAGGTTGGCGGCGCTACGGTCTTCGTGCTGAACGTCGAGCGAGCGGAGAAGCTCTGATAGGGTGAGTGGGAGTTGAGGCTCGAGGACCTCGTCGGACAGGAGAGGACGGTCTCGGTCCTGCGCAACGCGCTCTGCCGGGAGCGCGTCGCCCATGCCTATCTGTTCACCGGCCCCGAGTCGGTGGGCAAATCCACCGCCGCAGCTCTGTTCGCGCAGGCCCTCAACTGCGAGGATACCGGGCACGGCCTCCCCTGCGGCGCCTGTCGGTCGTGCCGGCTCACCTCCGGCGGCCGACACCCAGACGTGCGAGTTGTCGGCATTGGCAGCGACGCCGAAGGCAGACGGCGCACGGAGATCAGCATTGACCAGATCCGCCAGAACCCTCGCAAGCCTCGGCAGGCCCCCCTTCCGCTCATCCAGGATGCCTACCTGAAACCTGCCATTGGCAGGCACAAGGTCTACGTCATCTCCCCGGCCGACCGCCTGACCGCGGAGGCCGGAAATGCCCTGCTCAAGCTGTTGGAGGAGCCGCCGCCGCACGTGGTTCTCCTCCTCGTCACCTCCGAGCCCTCCACCCTCTTGCCCACCGTCGTCTCTCGGTGCCAGGAGGTCGTCTTCCAGCTTGCCGGCAGCGGCGCCATCGAGAACCACCTTATCGGACTTGGGCTGTCTGAGGCGGCTGCCGCTTCGCTCGCCCGGCTGTCCGGGGGCCGGATCGCGTGGGCGATCCGCGCAGCAGAGCGGCCCGAGGTGCTCAGAGTGAGGGACGCTTTGCTGAATCTGTGCGCGGCAATAGGCGAGCGCAGCGTGCCCGAGAGCCTGCGGCTCGCGGAGGACATCAAGTGGCAGGCCGCCGAGCTGGCCCGCGCGCGGATATCGCATGGCGGAGAGGAGCTTGCTGTCGAAGCAGGCAGTGACCCACAGGAGGAGCACGCCGTCGGCGATCGTGAGCTCAGGGAGGAGCTTCCCTGGTGCCTGGACATCATGGTATCATGGTACCGGGATCTCCTGGCCGGCGGTCAGGATGCCCCGCTGCTCAATCCCGATTACGAACAGGCTCTGACGCGGCAGTACCGGCCTCACTTCACGGCCCGAGCCGAGTGCGCCGTCGAGAGCATCTTGGAGGCGAAGCACGCTCTCCAGCGGAACGCCAATATCGACATCGCGCTCGAGTCACTAACCCTCAGTCTCGTGGCGTGGTGTGGGTAGGCGCGGCTCAGGGGGGGAGAGGAGGCGTATGAGGGGCTGTCTTCTGCTCTTGCTGCTCGTGCTGCTGATTGCCGCGAATGGGTATGCTATATGGCAGATCCGTCTCATTCGAGCGGACCTGGATAGGCTCATAGAGGAAGGTACTGCTGGCCAGGAGTCCGGGCTCACATCCATGCTGGAATGCGCCCGTGACGCAGCCGAGGCGATCGGACGGGGCGAAACCGAGCGCGCGGAGGCGGAACTCGAACGTCTTCGCACCATGCTGCGGGACGCGCGGCAGATGACGCGGGACCAGCGTCAGCGCCTCATCGATCAGCTTGAGGCGGCGAAGCGGGCGATCTCGCGCAGCGCGGAACGGGCGCAAGAGGAGATAAACGAACTCATTCAGATGCTCTCGAGAAGGTCCGACTCCGAAGACGACTAGGCTCGGCGAGGCCCAGACTGCCGCCGGAATCAGCCATCGTTCATACGTGTTCGACCTACGGCACAGGGGTATCACCTGGGGCCCCCGAAGTGGAACAGGGCCGCACGCAATCATCCGTAGGAGGGATGGAATGTACGTCAACAAGTCCAACTCCGGGAGAAGCTACGCCAAGTTCGCGTGGCCCGTTGGCTTCCTTCTCATACTGGTAATCGGCATCGCTGCCGCGACCTGGACGGGTCGCACATCTCAGACCGCGGCCGAAGCCGCGCCGCCCGCCGACCTGGCGGTCCTCGAGGCACTCCAGGCCGGTCTCAACTGGATGGCCGACGAGGTCAAGCCCGCAGTCGTCTTCATCGAAGTAGAGCAGAGCGCACGCAAGGACGATGTCGTCACGGAGGAATACGACATCCCGGAACGCTTCCGCGACTTCTTCGGACCGGGGTTTCCCTTCCCGGGCCCTGGCAGGCCGCCTTCGGGCCCTCAAGAGCCCGCGATGGGTCAGGGCTCGGGCGTGGTCATTGACCCGGAAGGCTACATACTCACCAACAACCACGTCGTCGGATCAGCAGACAAGGTGACAGTGCACTTCCCCGATGGCGAGGCCCACCCGGCGGAGGTCGTCGGCGCCGACGCGCTCAGTGATCTGGCCGTCATCAAGATAGAGTCAGACCGGAAGCTCAAGGCCGCTAAGTTGGGGAATGCCGACCTGTCCAAGGTGGGCTCGTGGGTGATGGCCATCGGCTATCCCTTTGGGGCCGCTCGATCATCCACCAGCGGCATCGTCGGCGGCCGCTTCGACAGCGCTCTGCGGTTCGAGCCGACTGTCACCGTGGGTGTGATCAGCGCGAAGGACCGCCAGCTTCAGTCCGACATTCCCGGCAGGCCGTACAGGGACCTGATCCAGACCGACGCGCCCATCAACCCCGGCAGCAGTGGAGGACCGCTCGTCAACATCAAGGCCGAGGTCGTTGGCATCAATCAAGCGATATTCACCAGCCCCATCGGCGGCAATATCGGCGTCGGGTTTGCAGTTCCCATCGACGAGAACACGAAGTCCGTCATCGAAGCGCTCAAGGGTGGCGAGCCCGTGGTCAGAGGCCAGCTCGGCGTCCTCGTCTCTCCGCTGACACCCACTCTGAAGTCCGTCTATGAGGCCGAGCACGGCGTGTTCGTGGAGGAAGTGCTGCCCGACACCGCGGCCTCACGCGGCGGCCTGCAGGCCGAGGACGTGATCCTGCGCTACGGCGGAGAGAAGATGACATCTGTTGACCAGTTCGTGAACGCCGTGCTGCATACCAGGCCCGGCAAGACCGTGGCCGTGGATGTTCTCCGCGACGGCGAGGCGGTGAGCCTCGAGGTGACCGTTGAGACTCTGTCACTGGAACCGGTCGAGAGCAAGCCGAAGAGAGCCGAGGGCGGCAGGCTTGGCCTCACCGTCGAGACGGTTCCTGCGGATCGAGCGAAGGAAATGGGCATTGCCGGCGGCGTGCTTGTACGAGCGGTCAGCCCTGGTGGACAGGGCGCGCGGGCCGGCATGCAATCGGGGGACGTCATCTTCAGGATCAACCGACAGGAAATCACCGACGTTGCGGCCTACCAGAGCGTCGTGGGTGAGCTGAAGAAGGGCGATGCGGTCGTGATCAGAGCTTGGCGGGGAGACCGCAAATTCACCGCCCAGATTGAGCGACTCGAGGAGTAGAGAGGAACGTCGGAGGCGCCTGTTCAGGGGGTTTACACTGGCGTTGGTCTGTGCTATAGTGAAGGCACGACGCGGGGTAGAGCAGTCAGGTAGCTCGTCGGGCTCATAACCCGGAGGTCGCAGGTTCGAATCCTGCCCCCGCTACCAAGTCTGAGACGGGTCTTCGAGGAAACTCGGGGACCCGTTTTCGCTAGGTCTGCTCTGGCTTTTTCAGCGTTCGCCCACCGCGTCCGGCGATGGTATGTTACACCCCTATTCTACCACCTCAGACCGCGAACCTCCAACCTCGTGGCCGCGATTTCGTACCTCTTGGCGACAGCTACCTACGGAGCTACCCAGACTACGTTCCCCTCTCCCTGC
>JALGXV010000389.1 GCA_029821885.1 Candidatus Hebobacteria bacterium | reverse complement strand
CGGTGATCCGCGCTCTTCTAGTGTCGGGCATACTGATGATCGTCGTCGGGGCGGCCAGCGTGCTTCTCGTCAGATTCCTGTCCGCTGCCCCGATGCGATGGTTCTTCGCCGGCGCGGCCATCTGGGTTGCGGGCGTGGCGCTGAAATCAGCCTGGGCAGCGGGCCCCCATGACTCAGTCCTGGCGTTCCTCGAGAACGCCGTGCCGCGCCTCGGATATCTCATCGCCGGATCAGTTTACATCGGTGGGTTGACCGGCGTCTTCGAGATCGGAATCACACTGGCTGCAGCGCTCATCTGGCGGAGCCTATCGCGGACTGCGGCGAGGGCCATGGCTGTGGGCGTCGGCGCGGGCGCAATCGAGGCGATACTCCTCGGCGCGGGGGCGGCCGGAGTGGCGCTCGCGCTGACGCTGAACATCCCGGACATGGAGGACCTCAGGGAAGGGCTGGCCACTATCGGCCCAACTCCGGCGCTGTGGCTCATTGGGCCGGCCGAGCGGGTGATCGCCATCCTCTGCCACACGGGCTCGCGGGTCCTGGTCCTGCTCGCGGTTGCCAGAGGCCGATGGTCGCTGTTCTGGTATGGGTTCTTGATCTTGACCGGGATCGATACGATTGCCGGCTATGTGCACCTCGGCGGACTGGTGGGGAGCGTGAATCTCTGGTGGGTGGAGTTGGCGCTCCTTCCGCTCGCGCTGCTCAGCGTCGCCGCCGTCCGCCGGTGTGTGAGAGGCTGGCCGCGTGTCGAGGAGGCCGCAGAGGCGGGGGAACCGACCTAGACGGTGAGGTGCTGCAGGGATGGCCTCGCCCGAGCGGAACTAGCAGGCCAGCGACACAGCCCATGCGAACGAAGCTCACCTCCCAGCAGACCGCACTGCTTCTCCTATACCTCGGCCTGGGGCTCGCCAGCGCCCTCATCTGGGTACGCATCGCGAATCTGCCCGCGCTCCCCGCCTAGGCCAGGCGCCGGCGCCCAACCAGTACCGCCCGCTCACGCCATGGCTTGCCGAGGGTCTGCGGCAGGTACTGCCTCGCAACGACGTGTTCCTCGCCTACATGCTGCTGCGCGCATTGGCCACCGGCCTCGCCCTGTTCTTCTTCGACCGCTACCTGCGGGTCTGGTTCAGGCCGGGGGCCGCGGCGGCAGGAGCGCTCGCACTGGCGGCAGTTCTCCCTTTCACCTACCTCCGCGTCGTCCAGGAGAGCGACCCCATCAACCTGCTGGTATTCGTGCTGGCGTTCTGGGCGATGGCCGAAGATCGCGACTCGACACTCCTTCCGCTGGTGGCAATCGGTACGCTGAACAGAGAGGCCACTGCGCTGATACCCGCTGTCTATCTGCTCGCGCGATGGGGGCAACGGCCGGCAAGGCAGGTGCTGGGCCGCGCCGTGGCCCTCGCTCTCGCCTGGGGTGTGGTCTACCTGGGTCTCATCGCGCTCTACGGCAGGCGCGATTACTACTGCGATGTGCTGATGTGGGAACTCAATGTCGCCTCCTGGGGGCCGACAGTCTCCGTGGTACTTCTGTTCGGCGTCCTCTGGATACTGGCCGTCAGCGGCGCGCGGCGGGCGCCGGTGCTCCTGCGGCGGGCCTTGTGGCTCCTGCCGCCGTACTTGGTCCTGCACTACGTCGTGGCCATGGTCAACGAGGTCAGGCTGTTCCTGCCGTACGCGCCCGTCATCATCCCGCTGAGCTGGTGGTGGCTATTCCCCGAGGGCCTGAAGGAGCCGTCAGCGCAGTCGCCGAGGAGCGGGAAGACGCGTTGAGCTTCTGGGAGCCAGCAGCGAAGCGCAGACGAGAACAGCTCTGGGCGATGTCGAATCGCGTCCAGAGCTGCCTTGGCGGTGGTTACGCTGATTGAGCTGTTGGTGGTGACCGCCGCACTCTTAATACCATACCTGCGCCCTCCTGTGGCCCTGTATTTGTTCCACTCGCGTCACAGAGTGACGCGCTGTGTGCCAGAAACGCACCATGGGGCGCAGAACGCTCGCCGCTGGCCCCCCCCACTGGGCCAGCGGCAAGGCCGCGACAAGAAAACACGGAGCGCCCGACGGGGCGCTCCGTGTACTCGAATGTCCGTTCGACGGGCCTGAGGCCCCCTAGCAGTCTAGTACAGGACCGGTTCGTCAGTCGGGAATCCGCACTGATAGCCCCAGCCGGACCTGTCGTCCGAGGTTGGCCCCCAACTGTCGATGCCGTCGAGATCGCCTTCGGCGACCTTGTTTATCAGCGCTATCGAGTGGATCCAGCCGGCGTGACCGTCGAGGAAGCCCAGGTTCACGCCCCCGAGGTGCCGCGAGTACGGCTTCCGCAGCTCCGGGTCCCGCAGGAAGGCGCCATTGTTCGGGGCATACAGATTCCAGGGGCCGTCGCCGCAGCAGTCCGCGTCCGGCGCCATATCCCAGTCGACCCATCCTGCGCAGTTGCCGCACTCCAGCCCGCACAAATCTGGATAGGCGGCAATGCCGACGTTGTTGTCCTCGGCCGAGACTCCGGAGTCGCCGCAGATGACGAAGTTGACCGGGTCCTGGACCTCGACCATCTTCATGTCCCCCATCCACTGGGTTCCAACAGTCTGGACGAAGGCCTTGTGAGCGCCGCTCTCCTCACCAAGCTCGGAGACGGCAAGCCGACGCTGCACGTACGAGTCTGTAACATCGCCGCCCCATCCCGGCGGCCAGGACCAGAAGCAGGGGCCGGCGACCCAGCCGTCGGCATCCGATGCGCCGGGGCCCCATTCAGCGTCGTTCACGACCATGTAGGTAAACCAGTCGGGCCCGGGCACGATCCAGGTAGCGCCTCCCTCGACCTTGCCGCTGGGACAGCGCCACACGTCACGGTTCTTCACGTACTCGTCCAAGATGACGGGGTGTCGCAGGTAGGGGTTGCTCTGGAAGACGCACCATTCCCCATAGTCGTCCCCTCCCTTGGCCTCGAAGTAGTCGAGCACCTCGCTCCGGTGCTCACTGGGGGGCATGGTGTCGTTGTTGTCAGCCAAGTACATCTGAAAGGCGAGTGCGACGTTCTTCACGTTGGACAGACAGACGGCCTTGCGCGCGGACTCCCGCGCGCGGGCGAACACGGGAAAGACCATCGCGGCCAAGATCCCGATGATCGCGATGACGACCAGCAGCTCAATCAGGGTGAATCCTCGTGCTCTCCGCGTACTCATGAACAGTTTCCCCTTCCACACAGAGATTGCGGTGCAGCATTTCCGAGATCTCGTCCCCCTCACCGTCCGCAGGCGACGAGCACAGACGGTCTCACCTCCTTTCAACCATGTTACCCCGCTTCCGCGGCGGTTGCACCACCAGGCCGAACCCATATGGTCAGGACGTCTCCGGCCCTGCTATCGAGATTCTATGAGAACGGCGCCTGCCAGTCATTGGACGGCTCGCCGAGGATGTTGTACAATCGTCTGGA
>JALGXV010000388.1 GCA_029821885.1 Candidatus Hebobacteria bacterium | reverse complement strand
GGCCGGCGCGGCCGCTGGCGGTGACATAGGCGAAGGTCGGGATCAGCTTCTCGGCCGCGAATCCGTAGAACCCCTCGACCTGGTGCTCGATGCTGATGTCGAAGGAGGCCACCGGCTCGCCCGCCGCCGCCACGACGATCGGGCGGAGCTGCGCGGCCGACAGGCCGAATACAGGCGTCGCGCTATCGCCGGGATGTGCTTCGCGGGGTGGGGTCATCAGTACGTGCGAGTTCTCTGGGCAGGAGGCAAACACCTTGGCGTTCGGCGGGGGCCGAGCCGCCAATTGCTCCTGCCCAACGGGGAACGGCGAATGGCAACGGGGCAGGAGGCCCCTCGACTTCGCTCGGGGTAAACAAGCGGCCAGAGGCGCCCGAGAGCCCTGCCCAGCCGGGCGCCCCCGGGACGCCTGGACAATCAAGCCCGGCCGCAGTATAATGCGCCCGATCATACTGGGTATCGGTTGCGGGGTCGGCTTAGGCCGCTTCGACACAGCACATCCAGCACACATTCTTGCATTGAATGCAGCAAGCGGCGCAGCGGATACGTTGCGCCGTCGGCGCGCCTGGGCTTCCGTCAGACCCCTGAGCCACCACTATGACGCCAGCGGAACGAGGCCGCGGCGGCGGTCGAAGCTGCTGTGCTGCGGGAAAGGAGGGACGGCGGGACATACGAGAAGGGCGAACGGCCGCGGAGGTCCCGCGGCTGAGTCTGCAGCGTCGTGTTACTTCATCCGGAGGAGAATGGTTGCGAGATGAGACGAGGCAGATGCAAGGGGTTCACTCTGATTGAGCTGCTGGTGGTGATCGCGATCATCGGTATACTGGCAGCGATGGTCTTTCCGGTGTTTGCGAGGGCGCGTGAATCAGCGCGCAAGGCGGTGTGTCTGTCCAATGTGAAGAACATCGCCCTGGCCTTCAACATGTATCTCGCCGACAATAACGACACGTTGCCGCCGGCCGAGCATCGGCAGGAGGTAAAGGACTACTTCGACCTCGGTGTAGGGACGAGCGGGGGGGAGTACGTGGAGGACTGTTACACCGCCACGGCTGCCAACCCTTACTTGCGGTGGCCGGTGATCATTGACGAGTATGTCAAGAACCGCGACGTGTGGCGATGCCCCAGCTCTAAGCTGTTCAAGGGCGCCTGTTGGATCATCCCGGGCCCGGACTGGTTCACCAACGTACAGGCCGCCGAGGGCGCGTGGCCGGAGTCGGGAGGTGAATGGGTAGGTGGACCGTGTGAGACAGCCTACCCGCCGGGATGGGGCGGTGTGGTCACCGACTCACTCACACAGCTCAGGTTGGCCATGGACCCAGTAGCCGGCGATGCTGGCGAAGACGCGTTCGTCGCCAGCATCGCAGTGAATGGCGATGCGACGGACCTGAAGCTGGCCGCGGTCGAGGACGTGGTCCAGTTCTGGATCTGCGGCGACGGCGGGGCGCAGATCGACACCCTATCGTGGTCCCTGGCGGCCTATCCGGACATCTGCTGCTTGGAATGCAGTGGGATTGGCTGGACGCCGGTCTGGGAGGAGGCCATAGAATGCGGCTGCGATCCGGACTGCGTCCACCTCCATGGCAACGGCGACGGGAGCATGATGCGTGACCCCGAACTCCGCAAGCCTTACAGTCGTCACCTTGGCGGGGTGAACGCGGGCTTCCTGGATGGTCACGCCTCCTGGATCCATTCCGTGGCCTTCATCAATGCCGTCAGGGAGGGCGATCTCGAGGGGCTCGACGCCTGGGCGCCTCTCCAGGCCGAAGTCAACGACTGCTGCGGCGACCCGAACATGATCACGTTCTTCTAGGCCAAGCAAGGATCCTGTCTCAGGCAGGATAGCTGGATGTGTGTGAGCGGAGCGCCCAACCGGGCGCTCCGCTCCGTCAAGTTCCCTGCACCGCGACAACTGAGCATAGCCATGGCGTTGCTTTGGAATCTCCCTTGCGGCCCTGTGGAGGCTTCGGCCTCGTCGGGATCCGGCGGAGCACACGGCGGGGAGGCGAAGGTGGTGGTCGCGCGCTGGAGAAGGCACTGCAACCAGGTGCAACGACATAGCTCCTTTGGCTGTCGACGACCGGCGTCGGAGGCTGTCCTGCCCTGGGGCCACAGCCTCCAGCCCATGCCGGTCTGGACGGGTGCACGAACATAGCAGATGGTAACGTCGAGGGGGAGCAGATCGTTTGGACAGGCGAGTTGCTGAAGGAGGAGAGTATGTCGGGTCAAGGAAGGCTCACGATTGCGATATTGGGAGGAGGCAGCCTCTTCGTGCCTGGCCTTGTGGCGGCCATGTGCGGCAAGCCGGAGGTCTTCGGTTCCGGGGAGATCAGGCTCCACGACATCGACCCCGAGAGGGTGGCACTGGTGAAGGAGTTCTGTGAGAAGCTGGTCAGGGCAAGAGATGTTCCCATGTCCCTCTCGGCAGAGCCCGACTTGGAGCGGTCCCTCGAGGGCGCGGATTTCGTCATCGCCA
>JALGXV010000387.1 GCA_029821885.1 Candidatus Hebobacteria bacterium | reverse complement strand
GGGCAAGGTACTCTCGCGTCTCGCCACCCTCCAGGAGTGGGGCGACCATGGGGTGGGACTTGAAGTGCTCGAGCATATCGTTCGGCTGGATGCCGCGCTCCACCAACTGGGAGACGAGGGTCCCGACGCCGATGGAGAGCGAGTCACGGTTGGTGTAGATCCAGGCGGTGCCGACCATCCCCCAGCTCGCGTCGCAGTAGAGCTCGATGGTTGCTCCCTGGTCGCCAGTGAGGTTGAACCGGTCCTCTATAGACTCCCGGGGAAGAGCGATCACCTCTTTGACCCCGAGGGCCGCCTCGCTGGGCGGGATCTCGTCCCGCAGGCCTGCCTTCTGGGCGAGCAGGGAGTTGACGCCGTCGGCCGCGACCACCACGTCGGCATACAGGTCGCCATCGGGGCGTCCCGTGTGCACACCGACGACCTTGCCCTCTTCCATGATGGCGGATTCGACAACCGTCTCGGGGATGATCAAGGCCCCCGCCTCCCTCACCTTGCTCGCCATCCACTTGTCGAAGCGGGCGCGGAAGACGCTGAACGCGTTGTAGGGCTCCTGATCGAAGTCCTCGTGGCGGTGCGCCGCTTTGAAGGCGGCCCGCTCGGTGAGGACCCAGGCCTGGGTCTCGACGATGTGACGCTCGAGGGGCGCCTCCTTCCAGAAGTCCGGGAAGATCTCGGCCGTGGGCTGGGTGTAGAGCACGCCCCCCATGACGTTCTTCGACCCGGGGAAGTCGCCACGCTCGACAACCGCGACGTTCACGCCTTCCTTCGCCAGCAGGTAGGCACAGGAGAGACCGGCGGGCCCGGCGCCGACGACGATGACCTCGAACTTCTCCCCGCGCTCACTCACTGGGCGCTCCTCTGTCCGGCAAACGGGTCTTCACGACGCGGGTGAGGGCCGGGACGACCTCGTTGACATCGCCGACGATTCCATAGGTGGCGACGTCGAAGATGGGCGCGTTCGGGTCGCTGTTGATGGCCACGATCACATCGGAGGTCTCCATGCCCACCAGGTGCTGAATGGCCCCCGAGATGCCGCAGGCAATGTAGAGCCTGGGCCTGACCGTCTTGCCCGTCTGGCCAACCTGCCGGGGGTGTTCGATCCAGCCCTGGTCCACCGCTGCTCGAGAGCCGGAGACGGCCCCGCCAAGGGCATTGGCGAGCTCGGCCAGCATCTGGAAGCCGTCGGGCCCCCCGAGGCCGCGGCCGCCCGAGACGAGTATGCTGGCATCCTCTATGCGAACGGCGGAGGTGTCGGCCTCGCGTGCGTACTCAACGATGCGCAGGAGTACGTCGTCCTCGGCCAACCCGAGTTCCTCGCGGACGATCTCGCCCTCGCGGGAATCATCGCGGGGCGGCATGTCCATCACGCGCGGCCGGACGGTCGCCATCTGGGGCCGCTGCTTCTCACACAGGATTGTTGCCATGATGTTGCCGCCGTAGGCGGGACGAGTCTGCTCGAGGAGCTTAGTCTGAGGATCGATGGAAAGGCCCGTGCAGTCGGCGGTTAGGCCCGTGCCGAGTCGGGTGGCGACTGCGCCCGCCAGGTCGCGCCCGGTGGTCGTCGCGCCGAGGAGCATGATCGCGGGCCGATACTTCTGGACGAGGTCGACGACGCCGTGCAGATAGGGCTGAGTGCGATAGTGGGCGAGAACGGCGTCATCCATCAGGTAGACTCTGTCGGCGCCGTGCGCGAAGGCTTCCCTGGCAAGTGAATCGACCTGATGGCCCAACAGGACGGAACACACCCGGCCGTCCAGGTCGGCCGCGAGCTGGCGGCCCTTGCCCAGCAGCTCCCAGGAGACGGCGGCGGGCCGGCCGTCGGCGTGTTCGACGAACACCCACACTTCGGGCGTGGGGCCCTCGCTCGGGGGAGCTGCCGCTTCTGCAGGGGCAGGCTCGGCCGCCGGCTCAGGGACGGCGGCCTCTGCCGGCTCACCCTCGCTCATGGTGATGGCCGAAGTAGGGCAGATCTCGACGCATTTGCGGCAACTGGTGCAGGCATCGGCGTCCACTACCGCAACGTCCTCCGCGTCCATCGAGATGGCGTCGACCGGGCAGACGCCGACGCACTGCTCGCAGCCAATGCAGGCGTCGCGGGCGATCTCGGCAATGCTCTTCTGCTTGTCTTCCCGGTTACCCATGGTGTGCTACTCTTCGAAGACGCCGTCCGCGAGGAGTTTGTCGAGCAGGAGATCGGCGGCGCGGTCCGGGTTGCCGTCGTCGGCAGTCAGCATCTCGCCGCGCTCGCGCCGGGGCGGGGCGAAGATCCGACGCACCTGGGTCGGCGATCCGGGGAGCCCCACCTCGGAGGGGTCTAGTCCCGTGTCGGCAGCACCCCAGACAGGGATCTCGGTGCGAAGCCCTTTGATGACCGCCGGCAGGGAGGCATAGCGCGGCTCGCCGGCTTCCTTGAGCATTGTGAGGAGGGCCGGCAATGGCGCGTCGACGACCTCCTCCGCGCCCTCCAGGAGGCGGCGACACCGAAGGCGCCCCGCCTC
>JALGXV010000104.1 GCA_029821885.1 Candidatus Hebobacteria bacterium | reverse complement strand
GTTGACGGACACGTTGTAGCGGCAGATACAGCCGGTGCAGGGCCACTTCTCCGCGTCCCAGGAGCAGATGAGATAGCCCGCGCCCTCGTTGTCGTGGGAGTAGTTGTACTGGAGAATGCAGTCCACACATCCGCCGTCGAAGTCGAAGGCCCCTCCGTCGGCGCCGCGGCCGCCGGTGCGGTTGTCGTAGGCGTGGCAGTACTGAATGACACAGCTCTTCGCCCACGCGTACCAGATGGCAACCGGGCTGTGGTCTTTCTCGTCACACCCCTGGCCGGTGCGGTAGGCCGTGCAGTATTCGATGACACCGTTGTTGCCGCAGAAGGGCACAATTCCGTCGCCGCCGATGTCGTGCACCACGCAGTGCGCGACGCGGAACCCGCCGAAGTACTCGGTGCCGTAATCGGGCAGGCCGAGGAACTGAATCCCGCAGCTCGCGTTGTAGACCTCGCAGTGCTCGATGACTGTGCCCTTGAAGACGAGCTTCGACTTCCCGGTAGCCTTGAGGAAGATGCCCGGGCCGCTCGTGTCATGGATCAGACAGTCCTCGATGGTGAGGCCCTCGCACGGGTCCTCCTGCGCCACATAGACCCCGCACTTTCCGCCGGTGATCTTGCACGTCGGGTTGAGGTCATTCGTGCTGGTCAGCTCGAGGCCCGAGATGCGCCAGCCGGAGATCGCGCCTTCGCCGGTGATGGCATGCGTCGGGCCGGCGTTGATGCGGGGGCGCGGTCCCTCTCCGTAGGCACCGAGCACGATGGGCTTGTCGGCCGTGGCGCAGCCCCGCAGCCGCAGCCCTTCGTTCCAGGTGCCGCCGCGCAGCAGCAGCACCTGCTCTCCGGACTTGAACTCCCGACCGCTCACCTTCGCCAGCGTCCGCCAGGCGGCGCCTGGGCTCGTCCCCTCAGCGCCGTCGTCGCCCGCGAACGGGTCCACATAGAAAGCCATATCTCCGCCTCCATCCCCGGGCGCGGCCGCGCAGGCCGCGGGCCCGGAGCCTCATCCAGGGCAAGACCCTTCGCTCCGCTCAGGGTGACGCCTTTGGCAACGGCCTCTTCTATGTCATTCTGAGCGAAGCGAAGAATCTTGGCCGCAGGGCCGAGCAGCGTTCAAATGGCTGCTAGGCTGCCCAGGGCTGCCGCTCGGCCTGAATCGGACGGCCCTCCCGCACCGCTTGCTGGCCCAGCAGATAGAGATAGTGATCCTGGGAGGCCTCGGCCAGCGAATAGAAGTCCTCGCCGGTGCGCACGTACTCATCCATCTTCATGAGGCAGGTGGCGATGGCGATTTCGTCGTCGGCCAGCGAGGCGGGAGCGCAGGGGTTCTCGTAGACCCACATATCTCCCGCGAGGTATCCCTGCAGATGGTTGCCCTCGAGGTTGCTGCCGGTGCCGGCCGTGCGCCGGACGAGCCTCAGCTCCGCGGGCGTTCGATGGTTCTTCAGGTAGTGGATACGGTCGTTCACGATCTCGCCGCGCTCGCCCCGGATGAGGAGGCGAGTGTTGCGAATCCAGCCGAAGTACTGGTCATCGGTGAAGTCGAGCAGCCCCAGCCTGTCGCCGAAGTCCATGAAGTAGAAGTCCTGGGTGGACTGCTTGACCGTCTCCTTCTCCTGTGGGCCGCCCTTGCCAGGGGCGACGATGATCGGAGAGGCGAACCGCAGGCCGGTGATCTTCGGGGCCTCGTAGCCGAGCCCGAGGAAGCGGCGGATGAGGCTGATGCCGTGGTAGCCGTGGCCCACCGAGACCTGCGCCTGGCTCCGCCGACCGATGAAGCATTTCGAAAGCAGTCCCAGCAGGGCCGCGTGGTGGGGCTGGGCATGGTACTGCTCGGCCACCTGGATGCGGGCGCCCTTCTTCGTCAGCTTGTTGACTTCGATCAGGCCGTCGAGGTCGGGCGCGGGCGGCGTCTCGGAGAGCACGGGCACCTCGCGCTCGGACAGCTCCTTGAGGAAGCCCGGATTCGCGGGCCAGCTCACGGATGTGACGACGAACAAGGGCGACGTCTTCGACAGCATCTCGTCGAGAGTCTCGAAGGTCTTGACGCCCCACGTCTGCTCGAAGCGGAGCCGCTTCTCCGGGTCGCGTATGACCATGCCAGTGATTTCGAACCGCTCCGGCATGGCCTTCATGATGCGAAGGTAGAACTCGGATCGCCATCCAGCGCCGACGATCCCGTACTGTATTACATTCATCTCCTGGTATCTCCGGTGATTGTCCGTGACTGGGTTAGCCGTCACCCACCTCGAGCACTGTCAAGGAATCCGACGGAAGCGAGAGCGCGATCTTGCCCTTATTCACCGCCACCGGTTCCGGGCCGGACCACTTCGGCTCGAAGTCGCCCGGGCCCTCTCCCTGCCAGACCCAGCGCTGCGCCGAACCGGAATCCGGCCCGCCACTGATCGAGACCGTCGCCTCCCGCTCGCCCTCATCCTTATTGATGAGGAAGATGCTCAGCTTCTTCCGGTCCTTCGAGCAGCTGGCGAAGGTCCGCATCCGCTTCGGCTCACCAATGCGGAGCATCTCATCTCGCAGGAATTGGGTCCAGATAGCGAGCGCCTTGCCGGTCGGCTGAAGCTCGTTCTTGTCGTCGACCGCATCCCACAGACTCGGCACATCCGGCGGGTGGCTCACCCAGCGGGTGTTCCAGAGCTGTGCCATGTCGATCGTGTCGATCTCGAGCAGCGTGCCGAGCAGGTCAAAAGTGACGAGCCCATGCCCGAGGTCGTTGACCCTCGGCCATCCGTCCTCGGACCAGTCGGCCGAGTTGAGCTCGGTATCCGTGATCCGCAGACGGTCGGCGAAGCCCGGCGGCCCCCACTTGCGGGCCGCTTCGAGGACGCTCATCGCATCGCGGTGTGCCTCGGGATAGCCGGGCGAGTGGTCGCGGTAATACTCGTAGCTCCCCCACTTGAAGCACGAGTAGGTGTGCACGACGGCGATGTCGATGTGCTCGGCCGCCGCCTCGTAGACGATCTTCCACCACGGGGGCTCACCCTCTTCCTGCTGCCGTCCCGTGCCCTCTGTTCGGGGCGGCCCGTTGGCGCCGATCAGGATGGTGGGATCTACCTTCTTCATCGCCTTCGCGAAGTCGATCAGATCGCGGGCGTAGTCGTGGGGGCTGACGGTGGCGTCGATGTAGCCCTCGTTGCCGATCTCCCAGTACTTCACCCCGTACTTCTGCTTGACGTTCGCGTACTCGACCCAGGCGACCGCGGTTTCGAGGAGCTGCTCCTTCGTCACATCGCAGCCGGGCTTGTAGAGCGCGTCATAGCAGGTGCACAGCGTCGGGTCCGCGCCGAGCGCCTTGGTGAGCCCCATGAACTCGTCGAAGTCCATCAGGCGGACCTTCCAGTTGCCCTCCGCGTCCTGGATGCTGACCTCTCTGCCCTCACGGGGCCCGCAGGCGAGGGTGGGCTCCGGTCGCTCGAAGGGCGGCACCGACCAGAGGTGGTTGTCCGACTTGTCGCCGCCGGGGAAGCGGAGCGACTTGACCCCCATCTCCTGCAGGGCCTCCAGCAGCGGCCGGGCTCCGGGCTCGCGGTTCTCGTCGTGATCGACGAGGTAGTCGATGTTGATGCCGATGATCCGCCGCTCGGTCGCGCAGATCACATCCCTGACATCGACTTCGATCCTCGAATTGCTCAACTGATCCTCCTCACTCCAGGCTCTTGGGTCGCAGTTACGCCAGCTTGATGACGGCCACGCCGTAGGTGTCTAGCTCGACGGTGCCGCCGGTCGTGTCGCCGGTGATGAGTTCCTTCTTGCCCGAGGGGACGGTGACGGTTTGCTTCTCCTCGGTGTGGTTCACGAGGAACAGCAGCTTCTTGCCGCCGCCCTGGCGGACCGAGACCTCGACGCCGACGGGCGGCTTCAGCGCGCCCTCGACCTTCGCTGTCTTCAACACCTCGGCCATCAACTCATCGTAGAACTCGGCCTCCTTCACGACCGTGCCGACGTAGTAGCCGGCGCCCTTGCCGAACGAGTTCCGCGTCGCGGCGGCGCACTCGGACAGGTGCCACTGGTCGTAGCCGGCCAGCACCTCGGCCGTGTCGGGCTTGAGCCAGTCGGCGTACTGGATGCCCGTGTATGTGCCCTTGAGGGCCTGCTTGCCGACGACGGAGTACTCCATCGTCCCGTCCATCGCCTCATACTCCTCGATGGTGATGCCCAGGGCCTCGGACAGCAGGCCGGGCAGCGTCCGGTCGTAGCAGAGGTTGGTCTCGTCCTTGACCGCGAGGCGGCAATCGGCGAGCAGCACGCCGCCGTTCTTCACGTAGTCGCTCAGGCGCTTCGCGACCTCATCCGGGACGAGGTAGAAGTCGGGAGCGATCACGAGGCGATACTGGGAGAGGTCCTCCGTCGGCTTGATCATATCGACATTGACGCCCGCACGCACGAGCGCGGAGTAATAGCGCATCATGGCGCTGTGGTAGCTGTTGCCCTCGAAGCCGGGCTGGATCTTGAGGGCCCAGATGGTCTCGTAGTCGTAGATGATCCCGACCTCGGCCTTGACGGTGGTGCCCTCCAGCTCCGGGGCGAGCTCGTGGTATTCCTTGGCCGTCTGCGCGGCCTCCTTGTATCGCCGGAGCGGCTTGCCGTCGTGGCCGAGGAGGCCGTGCCAGTACTGTTCCCGGCCGGCGGTGCAGGTGCGCCAGCGGAACCAGACCTGGCCGTCGGCACCGTGGGCAAGCTGCTGGTAGCAGATCTTGCGGATCTCGCCGGGCCGGGGATTGCGGCCGAAGCTGCTCCATCCGCCGGGGCCGGCGGTTTGCTCCATGATCCAGAAGTTCTTGCGCTTGAGGCCGCGCATTACATCGGCCGCGGCCGATGACTGATAGGGGATGCCCGGCGCGCCCCAGACCGGGTAGTTGTCCCAGCTCACGTGGTCGAGGTCCTCGGCGAAGTCATAGTAGTTCAGCTCGCTGTAGAACCCCATCAAGTTGTGGGTGATGAAGTGCTTGGGACAGAGCTGGCGCAAGATGTGCACCTGATCCCGCTGGAAGCGGACATTGAGGTGGGAGTGGTAGCGCTGGAAGTCGAGGCAGAGGCTCGGGTTATGGGTGCTGAGATAGTCCGGGCCGGCCAGCCGCCCCGCCCGCCCGGCGGGATGCGGGATCTGGATCTCGCCCCAGGTGGTGTACTTTTGGCTCCAGAAGTGCGTGCCCCAGGCGCGGTTGAGCTCATCGATGGTCCCGTACTTGGCCCGCAGCCAGTCCTGAAAATCGGCGCGGCACGTGTCGCAAAAGCAGACGGGGCCGCCGAACTCGTTGTCCGTCTGCCAGCCGATGAGGTTGGGAGCGTCGGCGAAGTGCTCCCCCATCGCCCGCGTGATGCGCTCGCTCAGCAGCCGGTAGGCGCCGGAGGTGAAGCAGTTGTTCTTGCGGACGCCCCAGGTGATGCGCTCGCCATCGGGCTGCATGGCCATCGCCTCCGGGTACTTGCGCGGCACCCAGGCCGGCATGGTCGCGGTGGGCGTGCACAGGATCGCCGACACGCCGTGCTTGTCGAGGATGGCCAGCGCGTCGTCGAGCCAGCCGAACTCGTACCGACCCTCCGTCGGCTCCATGTCGATCCAGGCGAACTCCGCCATCCGCACGACGTTGAAGCCGGCCTCCTGCATCAGCTTGGCATCGACCTCCCAGCGCTCCCGAGGCCAGTGCTCCGGATAGTAGTCAGCTCCTACGTACATACTCCTCTTCTCCTCTGCGCGAGCCCCTGGCTCGCCCTCGTTATCGAAGGGCTGGGCGGCCGCGCTAGACGCGGCCTTGGGTCACGATCCGGACCGTCGCCCAGATGCCCGAATTCAGCAGGTCGCCCACGATGAGACCGATGGCGAACGGTATGGTTCTGCGATACAGCCTCAATCCCCCATAGCGAATCACCAGCACCTTGAACGCCCACCCGATGAAGAACGGAAGGTACCACCAATGAGAGCCCCATGTGTTCGACGCGATGTATCCGACCGGATGAAAGGGCCACCACCAGAACCGCAGCCGCAGCAGGCCCAGCATCACGACGACCGCGGCCCCCGCCGACAGGGCGATGACGCCGTTGACGTCGGTCTTGCCCGGATTGGTCAGGAAGGTCACGATGCGGCCGCCATCGTTGATGCTCTGGGGCCCCAGCCAGCCGCCCCGGCTGCAGGCGAGGCCGAACCAGCCGTAGTGGTAAATGCCGGCCAGCACGACGACGGCCCCCACGAGCAGCGAAAACACAAAGCCGCCCAGCACCGCGAATCCGAGCCGTCGCGAGTTGATGCGGGCCGCATCGGCGATCTTGAACGATTCCAGCGCCGTGCCTGTGAAGATCTCCGAGGAGGTGCTGAACCCCGGCGTGTAGGCCCACCGCATGGTGACGAGTGCCACCTGTTCGGCGGGCCGGAAGACGCTGCTGCCGAAGGGAATCTGCACCACGTCCTGGATCTGAATCGGGAAGCAGATGAAACCCAGGCCGGTCTCGGCGCGCAGCCTCGCCCAGATGGCGAAGTACCCGACGGTCAGCGCGACCAACATGATGCCGAAGAAGACCCGGCAGTTGGACAGCCAGAAGAAGTAGACCATGAAGGCGGCGGAGGCGACGAATCCAACGAAGGCCCAGCGATAGGTCAGCGGCTCGTCTGCGTCCGCCCTGCCCGACCGGCCGCTGAAGGCGATGCGGGCGGCGCGGGCGAGGTGCTTGCGGGCGATCCACAGCACCCAGATGGCAAGGGCGAGCACCGCGCCCCCGCCCTGGTAGTAGGGCGCGGGGAAGGACGTGGTCCACCAGTCCTGGGGCTGCATCGGCGTCGCGCCGGCGGCGATGGCGGCCACCGTCAGCCCGACTCGCACGATGGAGAAGAACCAGACCGAGAAAGAAAGCTCCTTTGGAACCAAGTAGGCAATGGCGATCATCCACGGCCAGAAGAGGAAGGTGAGCGCCCCAATGCCGGCCAGCGGCCCCACCCGCTGCCAGGGGATGACGTCGTACATGGACAGCGAGATGCTCGGCAGGGCGGGGACCTTCTCCGAGATGGTGCTGATGAAGTTGACCCCCAGCGCGATGAGGAGGCCGAGCCAGAAGGCCCACGCCAGCGGCAGGCGGCCGCGGCGCTCCTTCTCTCCGGCCTGCGGCCGGCGGACCAGCTCCAGGGGAATCTGCGCGATGGGGAAGGTGAGGCGCTCGTGGGTGATCCACTGGCGCTGCACCAGGGCCATCAGACAGAACGTGCACACGAAGAGCGCGATGGAGAAGGCGCTCCAGGCGGCCAGCGGCACCATCCACTCGTCCCACGGCACGGCCGCCCGGCCCTCGAAGAAGCCCTCCACCGCGGCCGCGCTGCTGGGAGTCCACCAGACCGGTATGTGCTGCAGGAAGATCGTCTCCCAGTGCGGTTGCGCGCGGGCGGTGTAGTAGTAGGCGATGTTCTTGACCAGCATCCAGGCGAGCACGCCGTGGGTGGCCGCCGGCGCGCCGACCAACACCACCGAGTAGATCACCAGCAGCTCGCGGCGGCTGAGCCCGAGGCGCCGGAGCACCGGAACCGCCATCGCGCCTGTCAGCAGGAAGAGGACGACCACGGGCACCGCGGCCGGGCATCCCTGGGAGAGGGTCCAGGTGGCGCCCCAGTTGACGCCCCAGGCGAGCTCGACGTAGAAGTTGAGGAGGGTGACCAGGAGCAGGAATAAGAGAGCGATGGCGATGGCGCGGCCGGTCACTCCCCCGCGTGTGTCGGTCGCACCTGCGGCCGGCGCGTTCGACCCGGGCGCGTGTCCCGCCTGATCCGCCAGTGATGCCATGAGTTGCCTGAGGGCTCGTTTGAGGCCGCCTTCGGAGTTGGGCGGAGCGCCCGGAGTGGGCGCTCCGCCCGTGGCATTTGCGATCTATCTCGCTCGGGGCGAGATCCTGTCCAGTCCTAACGCAGAGTGGGCTCGTCGGGGAAGGCGAGGGAGAACGGATCGCCGCCGGTCTCCGAGCTGGAGCACCACGACATCGGCCCCCAGGCATCCAGGCCCATGGCGTACATGCCCGGCCGAGCTTCCTCGGCCCACGCGTCCAGGAAACGATCGGCCTGCCACCAGGCCGCATGCCCGTCCGCGAAGCCGATGTTGCTGCCGCCCAGGTGCCGGGTTCCGGGCTTCATGAGGTTCTTATCCCGCAGCTTGCTCGAGGAGGTGTGCCACTGCAGGAAGCAGTCCCACACCTCGGGACAGCCCCCCTGAATGGAGGTTTCGCAGTCCTCGATCCAGGAGTCCGAGCAGGAGCAGTTCCCGCACTCGGGATTGCACAGGTCCGCATAGGCGACGTGGCCCGGCGCGAGCATCTCGGACCACTGGCCGGCGTCGGAGCAGACGATGAAGTTGACCACGTCCTGCACCTCCACCAGCTTCATGTCGCGGGTGGCGCCATTGCAGCCAATGCTCTGGACGAACGACTTGAGCTGGGTGCCCGGGTCGCCCCAGGCCTCGTCGCCGATCCAGTTGCCCGCGGTCCGTCCCTGCCGAACAGAGTCCGTCACAGCGCCTCCCCATCCGGGCGGATAGCAGCTGTCCTTGATGCAGAGGCCGGTGCCGTCGCCCCAGCCTCCTTCGTTGAGTTTCAGGTAGTTGAGCCAGTCCGGTACGCACCAGTTAATGAAGAGCGCGCCGGCCTCCATCTTCGCGCTGGGGCACCTATATACGTCGCGGTTCTTGACGTACTCATCGAGGATCACCGGGTAGCGCAGGTAGGGATTGGCGTTGATGTCGTTGTGAGGACACAATCCCGTATCCTCGTCACCGAAGTCGAAGTCGCCGCCGCCGGGCGATGCGGCAAAGTAGTTAACTGCCTCCCGGCGATGCTCCGCTGGCGGGAACGTATCGTTGTTGTCCGCCAGGTACATCTGAAAGGCGAGGGCGATGTTCTTCACATTGGACAGACACACCGCCTTGCGCGCGGATTCGCGCGCCCTAGCGAAGACCGGGAACACCATTGCCGCGAGAATCCCGATGATCGCGATAACCACCAACAGCTCAATCAGCGTGAAGCCTCTCCGTCTGTGGAAGCTCACTTCCTTACACCTCCCTGAGACATAGTCGTACATCCCTCGCGGCCTCGCTCCGGCCGCGAACAGCAACTGATCGTCGATGCTCACCTCCTTCCCCAAGTCACTGGCTGTGCAGTATTCTCCAACAGCCGCCACCTACGCCGTCCCTGCCCACACAGGAGATGGGCGGGCGGCACAGGCCGCGGCGAAAGGCCCCCTTCGTGTTCGGAGGGAGGCTCCGCGATGTCGTTGATCCCGCCGTAGTTCCCACCGGGCTCATGCCCCGCACTCAATGCCCGCAACTTCGCCGCATGCCAAGAGTCTGCCTGCCGGGCTTGGCACTCGAGCTACGACCAACGCTGCAGGTCCGGCCGAGCAGTTCAACTCTAGTGTCCGTATTGTAGGGCGTGGGGCGCCGCGTGTCACTGGAAAGACTGGCGGTTTTCTTGGAACATCTGACGGTTTTAAGCCGATTCCTGCAAGTTCCAGGCCGCTCGGAGCCGGACCAGACCGCGGGCGGCAGGCGACGACGCCGGTGGGCCACACCCCACGATAGGAGGACATCGCCGGCCTCCGTGCCGTGAGCGGGCCCCGCCGGGCCAACAGAGTAAGGGCGGAGCGCCCGAACTGGGCGCTCCGCCCATCACATTCACGATCTATCTCGCTCGGGGCGAGATCCTGTCCGGTCCTAACGCAGTGTGGGCTGGGTGGGATCGGTTTCGGCTATGCCACACCAGGACATCGGGCCCCAAGCCTCCAGGCCCATGGCGGTCATGCCCGGCCGCGCTTCCTCGGCCCACGTGTCGAGGAACCGATCGGAGTTCCACCAGGCGGCGTGACCGTCGGCGAACCCGATGTTGTTGCCGCCCAGGTGGCGGCTGCCCTTCTTCATCAGGT
>JALGXV010000103.1 GCA_029821885.1 Candidatus Hebobacteria bacterium | reverse complement strand
GACGACGGCTGCGACCTTCCCCTCGGACAGATCATAGGCCGCCTTCGCAGCCTTCAACGCCAACTCGAGGTCTCGCTCCCTGATCTTCTCGTCCTTCAGGATCATCCAGGCAAAGGCATTCAGTAACTCCGCGCTCTTGATCTCTGTGGTGAGGTCGAGAATTCTATTCTCGCGCCAAGAGCCGATAGGCCCTTCTTCTCGTCGGGATTCAGCGAGCGCGTGGCAAGCTCATAGTAGCTCCCGATGAGCTCGAAGGCCCGTTCGTAGAGCTGCGCAGTCCGGATGTCATACTCGCCGCTGAGCATCGCCTCGAGAACTTCCCCCAACTGGGCCATCGGATGGCCCTGCCAGGCTATTCTTCCCTCCCTGTCGACGACGAAAGCATGCGGTATCCCCTCGATGCCCCAGGCTCGGAGATACCTCTTGCTCGTCGCCCCATCGTCGTCTACGGCAACCGCATAGTCCATCTTCGATCCCATCTTCTTGACAAACTCGCGGATGGTACTGGCATCCTCGAGGCTTACGCCGACAATGACCACGCCTTTGTCCTTCAGCTTATTCTGGAGTTGAGTCAGATGTGGGATGGTCTGCCGGCAGGGCGGACACCACGTGGCCCAGAATTCGACCACGAAGATCGTCTTGCCCTTGCCCTCCGCGAGCGTCACGGGCCCGCCCTTGACCCACTCCGCCACCTTCAGTTCGGGAGCCTGATCCCCCAGTTGGCCCGCCACGGAAACACCCGTCAGGCTGACTGCCAGCGTGACGACCAGCATGGCCGTAAGACACCGCTGTCTGCTGGACATCTGAGTCCCACCTCCCGCTGTGGTCGCCCCCTCTCAGCTTCGCAAGCCACCACAGTCCTTCAATTGACCGTCTGACGGATTCGAGACACCTCCAGAGTACCCTTCGGAGAACTCCTCACACGCTTCGCGCGGGCCTTCTCTACTCCCATCCCCGGACACTCAGTTCGGTCCCGGTCGACTCACACCACCTCCACAAACCCCTCATCCTCCCCCAACCACTCCTGCACAATGCGGAGCACATCCTCCTTAGTCAGTTCCCTTCCCTTCAGCCGCTCCGCCAGTTCCCCTAGCTCACGCCGCCGGGCAACGGGCTGAGCCAACTGCTGACGCAGCCACGCAAGCGCGGCCTCCGTGAGGAGCGCCGGGAGTTCGTCGGCACTCGTCTCGCCCCCTTCCAGGAGCTTCCCGACGCGCTCTCGTGTGCTCGCGTCGTCAACAGCGGCCAGTCGGCGGAGGAGCATCTGGGCCTGGCCGCGCAGATCGCGAAGCTGATCCCTCACCAGGTCTTCGAGCTTAGCGGGCAGCTCTTGGGCGTCAGGCCGCGAGGGCGTCTCGCCGAGGGCGAGCCGGCAGAGCGGACAGACGACATGTCCGGCCGGCAACGGATCGCCCGCGAGACATCGCTGCGACAACACCTTGGCGAGCCCTGCTTCGATCCCTGTTGTCTCCTCTCTACGCAGGCCGGCTTGCGCGAGCCGCCGGGCCGTCTCGAAGCTCGGTGACTTGCGCAGCTCGGACAGAGATGCGAACTGAGAGGGCGCGTGGACCCGTTCGTGCCAGGCCAGGTAGTGTCGGCGATAGCTGTCGAGCCACTGTCTGGCCGCCGCCTTCAACTCGCGTGTCTGGAAGACGACGTGGTGGGCCTCCCCGAACTGGGACAGCAGCTTCTCCACGCTGCGCGCCAGCACTCCGCCCGGCACGTTGCGCCCGGCCTCTGAGACAAGGCGCCACAGGGCCGAGACCTCCTCCATGTCATCTGTGATAAAGCGGTAACATGATTGCCAATCAGATAGACGCTCGCTGGTCTGCTGGGTGCCTCCTGGCAAGCGCTGTGCGGCTGCCGCGAGCTTGACAAGGCCCTCGCGGGAGGAGAGCGACGCATCGACCGCGGAAGCGAGGGCCTCGGCGCACGCGAGCGCCTCCCGTGCCCAGTCCCAGGCATCCGGCGGGTGGCCCAGGCTCAGGGCCGCTCGCGTGATGGCCTCGGCATGCTCGGCCGAGCGCGCCGACAACTCCGCCGCCCACCCGAGGAAGAACCTCCAGGCGTTCTCCTGCACCGGCAGGGACCACTCCGCGGCCGGCCGCCCGGAGGCGCTCTCCCACAGGGCCTGGACGTGCGCCGCTGTGTCGCTATCAAGGGCACGGCCTCGCGTGACGTAAGGCAGACTGTCTCCCAGCGGTGCCGCAACTTGATCCAGCGACACGGGCTGGAGGAAGGCGTCGAGTCCGGCGAGGTGGCCGGTGCGAATCAGCGCCGCCAGCACAAGCTCGCACTGCTCGCGGGTCAACCCCCATTCGCTCTTGGCTAGTCGACCGGCAAGCTCACTCAGCGAGATTGCTTCGTCCGGGTCGAGGTCGCGGTTCGCCGAGCGCTCCGGCGTCGAGGCAAGCGCGGCTGCGACGAGATCGGCGTTGCCGAGGCGGAGCACGAACTCCCCTTCCTGTTGCTCCACCAGGCCCAGGGGATCTGCGTACGAGTCCAGATGACCCTCGAGGGAAGAAGCAGGCGGAAGGCGGACCCGCCCGGGTCTGACGAACTGGTCGATGATCTGGTTCGTGTGCGTTCTTCCCGCCAGCCGCCTTCGCGGCGCAACCGGCGGGAAGAGCGGGAAGAGCCGCCGGAATGGCTCCGCGAAGATCTCGGCCAACGTCTGCTCCCACTGCCCGTGAAGACCGTAGAGCCGCTCTCGGACGACGACCTCGCGACCGTCGGCACCGATGGCCGTCCCCTCGTAGTAGGCCCGCTGCAGCAGGGCTCTCATGTGATCCTCTGAGGCAGCCCACCGCTCGCGAACGGCTTCGCGGATGTCATCACCGCGCCGCCGGGCGAGGGTCCTGTCGGCCACCATTGAGGCGAGGGCAGCGTGCTCCCGCAACTGCTCACGAGCTCCCTCGCTCAGCGCACCGGGGAGCCAGGCCACGATCCCACACGAGAATCGATGCTCGAGGTCCCGGCAGGCCTCACACCACGCCTGGCGCTGGGAGACGGGATCGGCCGTCGGCGACGCGAGGAAGAGCTGCCCATCTTCTCTTGTGGCCGGCGAGGCGAGAGTACCGGCTCGATTGATGATCTCTGCCGCCGTGATCCCGCGCAAGTCACGACACACGGCACTGACGAGTCGCATCCCGTTGAGCCACTCCACGGAGAGCCCGTGAGGCTCTGCGAGCGCCGCAATGGGAAACGCTGTCGCCCGACAGGCCTCCAATGCTGCCCTGAGAACGCGATCGTCTTCAATACTCAACTCGGCCGTCAGTTCGCCCAGTCTCGCCCTGAGCCGTTCTGAGGTGTCCGAGGAGGCCTCAGTGTAGTACACGTCACCACCGTCGCTCCGAATCCGCTCGACATAAGCGCCGCGATGGTAGAGGGCGCTGAGGATGTCAGTCAGCTTGTCGGGCTGTCGCCACACGGCAGACTCCCGGCAGCCGACGAGACTGCGTCGCAGCTCACTCGCCGGCCAGCGGACCTCACCGACCCCCAGGAAGCACAACGCCTTGACCACGACTTCAAGGAGCTTCTCCTCTCCCGGCGCCAGGCGCCGGGCATCCGCCATGAGGACGTCGAACGCGTGGAGCTGCCTGCGTCCGGCAGCACTCATCGCCATCTCGTCCCTGAACACATCGAAGGCGACATCTGGTGTCAGCAGCCGGTCCGCGGGGAGCCGAAGCAGCGTCTCGTCACGAGCGGCCTCGGCCAACAGTCGAATGACACTCCGCGTACGGGATAGCTGTGTCTCGGCGGCGCGTCTGATGGCATGGAGGCAGAGCGGGTTGATCGGATACGATACTTTGAGTTCTTCGAGCCCGAGGGGTCCGTCGTCATCTGAGCCGCGGTAGAGATTGCAGACCTCCTCGATGAACTGCGCGAAGCCGGCGGGGTCTCGCCGCTGCACGACCTTGTGTTGGATGATCCACTCGATCTCGGCGAGGTCCAGTGTGAAGCCCGCGCGGAACCGGTCGCGCAACTGCCGCAGCGTGCGTCTGTCTATGTCTCCGACCTCCTCGATGCCGCGCTGTGTGGAGCAAATCAGCCAGACTCGCGAAGAGGCCGCTCTCTGCGCGAGCCACTGGAGGAAGGAGGCATCCTCGTTGAGCGTCCGCCGGCCCTTAGCCGCCAGGAAGAGCCCCAGCTCGTCGAGCGCAACGACTACGCCGTCCAGTTCGGCGGCCTGCAGCGCCCGCTGGAGTTCAACCCAGGCCGCCGAACGCGACCGACGCCAGTCCAGCGGAAAGCCGGTCGTGGCGATGAAGTCCAGCGCCACCTGGACCGCTCGCTCGGCATTCTGGTCCCGCAGGTCCGCCCACTCCTGGTCGCAGGCGCCAGCGGCGGCTCGATTCAGGTCGCCACCGACCTGGGGGACCACATACCGATCTACGAGATCGAGCAGATGCGACTCCTCGGTGAGAGCGACCTTGACTCCGTGATCCTCGTCGAGCGCGGACTCAAGCTGGGAGAAGATCACGTGTTCGAGGGGGTGGGTGCTGGATGGGTACTCGTCGAGGGCGATGGCAGCGACGAGGCGCCGCCTGTCGAAGGCCGGCGCGAGTTCCGCATAGTCGGGATGGCCTTCGAGAAACACGGGCCATGCCGTTCGAGGATGGCTGGTGAGCAGAGACAGGGCGGCCAGCAGATGGGACTTGCCGGTGCCGTACACCCCTTGCATGTGAAACGCGTCGCCCGGCCCCGAATCTCTGGCGAACGAACCCAACATCACATCGAACGCGGCCCGCGTGTCGGGGTCCTCCAGGCAGTAGTCGCGAAGCAGCGCGGCCAGCTCTGTCCCGGGATCGGCGCCGTCACGCAACTGCCGTCGAAGCCGGTTCACGTCGGCGAGGGACACGACGGGGGCGGTCGCCGCGATCGCGACGATGTCGCCTATGCAAGCCTCGGGTCCTTGCTGTGGCACGAGCCGTTGGTCCCCCTCTCGGCGCGGCGCACACGACTGCCGGGCAGCACCCAGTGTCAGGGTTCCGTCTTCCCGAGGAGTTTCCTGCCGGTTGACTGGCCGCCAAAAAGGCTCGATGGTCCTCAGGCGAGGGGCTCAGCCCCAACTAGCGCGGCGCATCATCCCCGGCCTGCACTCGGGCCCCGAACGCCTCCAGCAACTGCAGGGCGACAGGCCCGGCCTGGCCGCTTCCGACCGGTTCGCCATCCAGTGAGATGATCGGGTAGACTTCGACCGTAGTGCCTACTAGGAAGATCTCGTCGGCCTTCCGGAACTCGTCGAGGGAGATCCGCTCCTCCACCATCGGCAGGCCTTCGTCTCGAGCGATCTCAAGGACGATCCCGCGGGTGATGCCGGGGAGCACTTCCCCGCCCAGCGAGAGGGTGCAGACCCGTCCCCCGCGCACCCAGAACACGCTCGTCGAGGTGCCCTCGGTCACATAGCCGTCCGGATGCACCAGAATCGCCTCGTACACGCCGGCCTCACGGGCCCGAGTCTTGGCGAGGACATTGGGCAGGAGGTTCGTGGACTTTATGTCGCAGCGCCGCCAGCGAAGGTCGGGTGCTGTAATGGCGGCCACGCCGGCGGGATCCATCGCGGCAAAGCGAGCGCTCATGTCTCGGACTGTAATGAGGACGGTTGGCTCCAGATCGCGGCTATAGGCATGCGACCGAGGAGCTACGCCGCGGCTTATGTGGAGGTACACCACAGCATCGGGTATCGCGCTGGCCGCGTAGGTTTCGCGCAGGGCCGCCGCGATCTCATCCGTGTCCACATAGCCCATATCAACGGCCCCCAGGCTCTGGGCCAACCGCTGCAGGTGGCGCTCCAGGGCCCACAGCCGGCCGTCATAGCTTCGGATCACCTCGTAGACGGCGTCTCCGAACAGGAAACCCCGGTCATTGATGGGGATCAGGGCTTCCTCGGGCGATACGAGCCTGCCGTTCAGGTAGATGGTTTCGGGCATGTGTGCTCCTTACTGGTGCAGTCTCAATTCTCTGACACTTGCGGGCAGTTCCTGCCGGTGCCGGCTGGGTTCTCTCTGCCTGAGAGGGTGATTCCTCGCCCGTGGATCGCCTGGCGGCGTCCCCCAGATTCCCCGCGGACGGCTCTTGACAACACTCCCCTCGGAGTGTACACTCTTAGAAGAGGGGACACTCCCGACGGAGTGCAGACCATGCCCCAAAGAGGCGAGGCCCCCAGATGACTCAGTTAAGACCAACAGAGAGGGCAGCACCGCTCCCCTGGACGAGTTACATCCCGGCGGTAACCGGGCTCGCGGCGCTGGTCGGCGCGGTGGTCCTTCTGTACGTCGCGCAGCAACAGGCCGCACCCGCGTGGAAGCTCATAGCGCTTGCCTTGCTGGCGTTCACGTGTGAGTTCGTAGATTCGTCACTCGGCATGGGTTACGGGACGACTCTGACACCGATCCTGTTGCTCCTGGGCTACGATCTGAAACTCATCGTCCCCGTCGTGCTGCTGTCGGAGTTCGTCACCGGGCTGACCGCTGGCGGCTTCCACCACGTGCTCGGCAATGCGAACTTCAAACTGAGATCCCGCGACAGCAAGGTTGTCGCCGTGCTTGGGGGCGCCGGGATTTTTGGTGCGCTCGGGGCCGTGGGGTTTCTCACTTGGGTGCCGCGCTACTACGCGAAGCTTTACTTCGGGCTGATGATAACCGCCATGGGAGTCATCATCCTGCTCAGGCGGAATGGCAGGTACAGATTCTCGTGGGCGAAGCTCGTCGGGCTCGGCCTCATTAGCTCGTTCAACAAGGGGATGAGTGGCGGCGGATACGGTCCGCTCGTAGTCGGCGGCCAGGTTCTATCCGGCTGCGAGGCGAAGGCCGCCGTAGGTTGTACTTCTCTGGCAGAGAGTTTCGTCTGTCTCGTGGCCTTGATTGGATTCGCCGTTACGGGCGCGTTTCCGGTCACTGCCCTGGCAATCCCCATCGTGCTCGGGGCGCTTCTCTCTGCTCCCTGTGCGGCAAGCATGACGCGCTATCTCGACTCAAAGGTGGATCTGAAGCAGGTGGTTGGCTTCGTAGTGCTCCTGCTCGGATTCCTCTGCCTCTACAAGGTCTTCGCTGGCTAGAGCCCACAGCCACAACGCGGGCAGACGAAGAAGCGGCCCGGTCTGCCCGAGTGTGGTGCGGAGCGATCCGAGCGCCTTATCCGGCTCGGATCGCTCCCGTCTCTATGGCGCGCTCCAGCTCTTCGGGGCAGTTGACGTTGAGGAACGGCGCCGCGCTCGGTAGGGACACGCGCACGGCGCGCAGCTTCGCCCAGAGCCGTCCCACGCGCCGATCCCCGCCTGTTAGCGCCTCGCGCACGTGGTCGAGAACCGCGGGCGGAACGACTGCCACCAGCGGCTCATCCTTGCCTCCCTCGACGGCGGCGAAGTGGACCTTGCCCTGATCGCGGGAAAAGGAGGAGAGCAGTTCCGACAGCTCTCGCTCGGTGAGAGCCGGCAAGTCGCACGGCAGGATGAGCAGACCATCGAATCGGCCTCCGAAGTGGAGCAGAGCGGCTTCGATGCCGCCCAGCGGCCCAGCGTCAGGCGTCTTGTCTGGGAGGATGGGAAGGCCGAGACGCCGGTAGGCCTCGGCCTCGTTCACACAGATAGCGACCTCCCCGACACCGGCGGCCCGCACCACGCGGAGAAGCCGCTCGATTATCGTCGCGCCGTCGGGGAGACGAAGCAGACCTTTATGGGCGCCTCCGTATCGAGTCGCCTTCCCGCCGGCGAGGATGGCGGCGGCGATTCGCGGCTCAGTAAGCTTCTCTGGCATGGCCTTCGGCCGACTCCGGCCGCGCTTTTCACTCAGCGGCGGCCGGCGCGATCTTCACTGCGCAGACTTTGAACTCGGGTATCTTCGCGACAGGATCGAGCGCCGCGATCGTGAGGCGGTTCGCGGGGGCTTCCTTGAAGTGGAAGGCAAGGAAGACGACGCCCGGGGAAACTCTGTCGGTGACACGGGCTGCGATCTCGATCTGGCCGCGCCGAGAGGTGACCGTGACGTGCTTCCCGTCCTCGATCCCGAGGCGCTCGGCATCGGCGGGGTTGATCTCGATAGCGCCCACCGACACCAGCTTGTCGAGCACCTCCGAGTGCCGCGACATGGTGCCGGTGTGGAAGTGCTCGAGGATGCGGCCGGTCGAGAGCAGGAGAGGATACTCCTCGTCCGGCAGCTCCTTCGCCGGGATGAACTCAACAGGGTGGAACTTGCCGAGGCCTCGCGTGAACTTGTCCCGGTGGAGGATGGATGTGCCCGGATGGTTTCCGTCCGGGCAGGGCCACTGCAGGGACTCGACCTCCAGCCGATCATAGGTGATGCCGCCGTAGATCGGGGTCACGCTGGCGATCTCACCCTGGATGGCGGCCGGGCCGGCATAGGACATCTCATATCCCATCCGTGCCGCGAGGTCGCACAGGATGGACCAGTCAGTGCGCGCCTCGCCCGGTGGGTCGAGCGCCTGCCGGACCCGTTGCACACGGCGCTCGGTGTTGGTGAAGGTGCCCTCCTTCTCGGCGAAGGCCGCCGCGGGCAGCACGACGTCGGCGAGGCGGGCGGTCTCAGTGAGGAAGATGTCCTGAACCGCGAGAAACTCCAGGTTCTTCAGTGCCTCCTCGACGTGGTTGACGTCGGGGTCGCTCAGCATGGGGTTCTCGCCCATGATGTAGAGCGCCTTGAGTTTACCCTCGGCCGCGGCCTCTATCATCTCCACCACGGTAAGCCCCGAAGAGGCTGGGAGGGAAACACCCCAGGCCTGCTCGAACTTCAGGAGGGCGGCCTCCTCCGCCACCTTCTGGTAGCCTGGATAGACGTCGGGCAGCGCGCCCATATCACAGGCGCCCTGCACATTGTTCTGTCCCCTCAGTGGATTCACGCCGGTTCCCGGTTTGCCGATGTTGCCGGTGAGCATGGCGAGATTGGCGAGAGCGAGGACGTTGTCCGTGCCGGTCGTGTGCTGGGTGATGCCCATCGAGTAGAAGATCGACGCGGCCGGAGCAGAGGCGTAGAGCCGGGCCGCCTCGGCGATTGCCTCCGCCGGCACGCCCGTGATCTTCGCCGCGAATTCCGGCGTGTTGGCGGCCACGGCCTTTCGGAACTCCTCCAATCCCTCCGTCCGCTCACGGATGAACTCCTCATCCGCCAGACCCTCCTCGAGGATGACGTGAGCGAGTGCGTTGATGAGTGCAACATCGGTTCCGGGCTTCTGTCGCAGGTGAAGCTCGGCTATCTCGGTCAGCTCGATGGCGCGGGGATCGGCCACGATGAGCCGGGTCCTGCCGCTCATCACGGCGCGCTTGATGGCGGCACCGATGACCGGATGGCACTCCGTGGTGTTGGAGCCGATGACGAAGATCACGTCGGCCTCCGCCAGGTCGTCGACCGAGTTCGTCATTGCTCCGCTGCCGAAGGCGCGAGCGAGGCCGGCGACGGTGGAGGCGTGGCAGAGACGGGCGCAGTGGTCGATGTTGTTGGTGCCGATCACGGCCCGCACGAACTTCTGCATCAGGTAGTTCTCTTCGTTCGTGCACTTGGCGGAGGCGAGTCCGCCGATGGCATCGGCGCCGTGCTTCTGCTTGATTTCCGTCAGGCGGCTGGCGATGAAGTCCAGCGCTTCCTCCCAGCTAGCGGGGGAAAGCTCACCGTTCCTGCGTATTAGCGGGCGCTTCAGCCGGTCCTCGTGCCCGATGAAGTCGAAGCCGAAGCGGCCCTTCACACACAGCAGCCCGCGACTCGCGCCCTGCCCGGGAGTGCCTCGTATGTCCACGATGTTCCCGTCGCGAGTCGAGATCTCCAGGAGACACCCGCATCCGCAATAGGGGCACACGGTCGTGACCCGGTCCAGCTCCCACTGTCGGCCCGCGCCCTGCGCGCCCACATAGGCGAGCGCTCCGGTCGGGCAGACGTCGATGCAGTTGCCGCACTCCACGCAGACAGATTCCTCGCGGCTCAGCGACGGCGGCAGGCCCACCCGTGTCTCGAAGCCCCGGCCCATGAAGTCAACCGCGCCCGTGACCTGGACGTTCTGGCACACCTCCACACAGCGGCCGCAGAGGATGCACTTGCTCTTGTCATAGGTGATCGCGGGACCGTCCTGGACGGGGTCCGGCCACACGCTCTCGCCGCG
>JALGXV010000102.1 GCA_029821885.1 Candidatus Hebobacteria bacterium | reverse complement strand
CACCGCCTCCACCCTCATGGCCTCTGTGCTTTACACGGTGGACGAGCGCACGGTAGGGGCGTTCGGCTCAGACCGCCTGCTGTACACAGTGCCCTTTGTCATCTTCGGCATCTTCCGATATCTTTATCTCATCCATCAGAAAGGCGAAGGCGGCAACCCCGACCGCATCATCATCGCCGATCGCCCCTTCCTCGCCAATCTGATCCTATGGATGGCCGCGGTGGCCATCATCATCTACACGTCGTGAGCGAGTGATTATGTCCAAGCCGATTGTCGCCGTGCTCCGCACCAGGCCCGAGACCGTCCTCGACGACTACGCGCGCCTGCTCGATATGGCCGGCTATCAGGACCACCTCGACCGCAACGCCGAGGTCGCCCTGAAGATCAACATCTCCTGGCACCACTGGTATCCGGCCTGCTCCACCGCGCCCTGGCAGCTCGAAGGCGTCATCAGGAAGCTGCTCGCCGACGGTTGGCCCAAGGAGCAGCTCTACGGCGCGCACAACAAGACGGTCGTTGTCTCAGCGAGAAAGGGCGAGGTCGCGAACAAGCACAAGCCGGTGCTCGAGAAGTACGATATCCGCAACATCCACCTCTACGAAGAGGGGGAAGAGTGGATCACCTACGAGCCCAAGGGCAAGATGCGCGTGCTGCCCGAGATCTACCCCAAGGGCATCCGCATCCCGAAGCGCCTCGTCGGCTCGAACATCATTCACCTTCCCACCACGAAGACGCACGTCTTCACCACCATGACCGGCGCGATGAAGAACGCCTTCGGCGGGCTGCTGCACGAGAGGCGGCACTGGACCCATTCGGTGATCCACGAGACGCTCGTCGATCTGCTCACAATCCAGAAGGAGATCCATCCCGGCATCTTCGCCGTCACCGATGGGACGTTCGCCGGGGACGGGCCTGGCCCGCGATGCATGGTCCCGTATGAGAAAGACGTCATCCTCGCGAGCGCCGACCAGGTCGCCATCGACGCGGTGGCCGCGAAGATGATGGGGTTCGCCCCGATGTCACTCGACTTCATCCGGCTCGCGCACGAGGCCGGCCTCGGGGTCGGGGAGATCGGCGAGATAGACATCGTCGGGGACGACATCTCCGGGGAGAACTGGGGCTTCACCCGCGAGCAGAACACCTTTGCCAGCCGCGGCCAGAAGATGATCTACTGGGGGCCGCTGAAGCCGCTGGAGAAGTTCCTGCTCCGCACGGTTCTCGCCCCGTGGTCCTACCTCGCCTCGAGGCTCTATCACGACGCGTATTGGTACCCGTGCGTCGGGTCCGGCCGGGTCGACGACGCGCTCGAGACCAAGTGGGGGAAGTTGTTTCAGACGTATTGAGCGCGGTCACGGTCCCGGCGGCGCTTCTGGAGCTTCCGCGCTCGGAACGGCGTCGAGGGACTGGGCGTGGGAGAGCGCCTCCTGTGCCTTGGCCTTCTCTCCTGCCGCAAGGAGTACTTGCCCCAGGACGAACCAGGTGGAGGCGCTCTGCGGATCAGCGCTCACTGCCCGTCGCGCGTAGGCAATGGCCGAATCCCAGGAGGCGAGCGCGCCTGAGATCTCGGCTGCGGCCAGAAGTGTGGGCACATCCTTCGGCCGCAGTAGCAGCGCTTCGTCGAGCGCCGCCCGCGCGCCGGTGAGATCGCCGGACTGCCAGCGAGCCACCCCGAGAACTTGCCAGGCAGATCGCAGCCGTGGGTAGAGCGCAACTGCCTGCTCGGCTGCGCTGAGCGCGTTGACCACATCACCAGTCGCCAGGAGGCAGTGGGCCAGGTCGACCCGGGCAAGTCCACTCTTGGGATCGCGTCTGAGGGCCTCTCGCACCCACCGAAGTGCGCCTTCTCTATCGCCTGTGGTCCAGAGCAGAATCGCTAGCTCCCGTGCCGCGCCCGAGTCCCGTCGCTTGGCCTCTGCAACGTACTGCAGCTCGCCCAGCGCCAGCTCTTTGCGCCCCTCCACTACCAGGTGCATCGCTCGCTCGCGGCGCGCCCTGGGGTTCTTCCTGTCCAGGTCGAGCGCCTCCTCGACAAGTCGGCGTGCGGCCCACCTGTCGCCGCGGCCGGACGCCTCCTGCGCCCTGTCCACGAGGCGGTCTGAGGCGTGGCGCGCCTTCAGCCTCGGAATCATGCTCAGCACGACTGCCCACGCAGAGACGGCGCCGAGCACAGAGGCCGTCAGAGCCAGAATGAGCGCCCAACGTCTCATGGCGAGACCTCAGCTACCGGTCGATCAACGACAGGTGGTCCCGCGCGCTCTATCATCATGGTCTGCGAGTCAGCGTCCCAGGATACGAGATACTCGCCTGGGAGCAGATCTGATGCGGACATCGCGTCCCACGCGGCAGTGGTGTCTGACACCTCTTCGACAGAGACCTGTCCATCCAAGAGCGGGGAGAGCGCTTCCGAGAAGCCGCCCTCCAGGAATACGGTTACACCAAGGTGGTAGTAGGGAGTCCCCTTGAAGAAGACAGTCGATGGCGGCGGGGAGTGGGGGAGGCTTGCGACGACCCGGGTCCCTTCAGCCAGCGCCTCCTGCCGCAGGCGAGCAGCCCCCCTCCAGGGCACTGCCAGGTACCACATCGACAGCACTGCCGCCACGGAGACGGTCACCACGCCAACCAGCCTGTTTCGACGCCAGCTACGGGACCGTTGCGCGCAGATGCCGCCGAAGAGCAGCGCGAGTCCGACGCTTGGCAGATACCCGTACCTGCTGTTCGCCATGTCCGCTCCAATGGTGAGCCCGGCCATCGCCACTGGAATCATCGGTACGAGCAGGTAGCTGGCGTAGAGCACGAGCCGCTGCCACGACACGAAGACGAGGCTCCGTATCCACCAGAGGAGTGCGGCCGCCATCACGGCGAGCGCCGCCAGCCAGAGATAGGGAGTCAGGACCGGCCTGAACAGGCTCACATGGGCGGGGAAGAGGAGCTGGCCCGTCAGCAGCAGAGGCATCGGGGATGACACGGCGTCCCATAGGGTCAGGTTCACTTCCTGCCCGCCGACCTGCCCTCCGAGCCAGCTCCCCCCGAGTACGAAGAAGCGGACAGCCAGGTAGATGCCGATGGTCAGTGCGTATGCCCCGGCGACCTGCACTGCATGCAGCCAGCGCCGCGCGCCGGGAATCACGAGGAGCCGTACGAACACGACCCCTGGCAGGGCTGCGGCGGCCTCCTTGCTCCATAGGGCGAAGAGGAATGCCGCGAGGGCCGCCACAGCGAGATGCCTCCGGTGACCACCACGCGTGCCGATGTACTGCTCCAGGAACCACATCGACAGCAGGACGAAGCCCGTGCAGAGCAAGTCGGGCTGGGCGGAAGGCCAGACGGTTGCCTCCACATGGGTGGGATGAAGGGCGAACAACAGAGCGGCCATGGCTGCGCCGTACAGGCTGCCCATGTAGCGACGTGCCAACAGGTACAGGAGTGCCGTGTTCCCGGCATGCAGCACCACGCTGAACACGTGGTATCCCAGGGCGGCCCCGCCCCAGAGGTGAAGCCCCAGCCACCACACGAGCAGGGGCACGGGACGGTAGAAGATGTTGAGAGGCAGAAGCCGAGCGATGTCGAGCGGGCCGTCCGCCAGGCGAGCGGCCCTGAGGAGGCCGAAGTCGTCCGCAATAAAGCCGATACCCAAGCCATGCAGATTGGGCACTGTCGCGGCCGCTAGCAGCAGCAACCAGACACCTATCCTGACGCGTGGGGAAGGCCCGCGTTCCTCCTCCTCGTCCGCGCTCTGATGCCCCAACAGCGCTCTCCCAGCGGCCGCCGCCACCAGCACGCAGAGCATGAGGATGGGCCAGCTCCAGCCGACGGGCCCTGTCGGGTCAATGTAGTATCGGGCGATCGCCAGAAGTGCAACGGTTACTGCGGCGGCAACGGCCGCCAGCCGCCGGTCGAAGACTTGGCGGCGCTGGCTCCGGGTGCGCTCTCCGCGCCGTGAATGCCCGCGGCGACGGGACGACGTACTCGCCTCCCGACGGGCCTCGCCAGAGCGCTCTGAGCCATGGGTCATTCTGTCCCCTCGCCACACTCGTTATACGGGTGTGCGCGTTCTCCTCTCATCTGCTCGGGGGCACTCGCGGCTGTCCGGCCCTGCCTGGACGAGTTCCGCCGGCCTCCATGTCGGCCTTCGAGAGACCGCCCAGGCTCCTGGCGGCCCGTACGGTTGCATGCACCGAGGACAGGTGAAGCGGCCCGGGACGTGGTATTGATACACCACGACGAAGCGCAAGCGGTCCCTGTGTGCGCGAAGGCACACAGAACGTCCCGCGGTGTGGCTGGGGAGTCCGCGCACGTTGTGACGGCGCGGGCATTTTCGGGTACCTTATAGAGAGGGTCCCTGGGTTTCCTTACCGACCTCACCGTGCTGAGGTCACGCGGCTCAGACTGAACCGGGGAGCCGGGAGGAGATGCATGCTGTACGTACCGAGTGTGGTCGAGCAGACGCCCCGCGGAGAGAGGTCCTGGGATCTATTCTCCCGCCTGCTGCAGAACCGCATCATATTCATAGGCAGCGACATCAACGACACGGTGGCCAGCCTCGTGATCGGGCAGCTGTTCTATCTGCAGAACGAGGACCCGGACAAAGCGATCGAGATGTATATCAACAGCCCGGGAGGCGAGGTCCCTGCAGGGCTGGCCATCTACGACACCATGCAACTGATAAGGCCGGATATCAAGACGTTCTGCGTCGGCAAGTCGGTCAGCATGGCGGCACTGCTGCTCGCCGCGGGCACGAAGGGCAAGCGCTCGGCTTTGCCCAACTCCCGCGTCATGATCCATCAGCCGCTTGGCGGAACCTATGGCCAGGTGAGCGATGTGGATATCTTCGCGAGGGAGCTGCTTCGGACGCGTGATCGCATCAACGAGATTATGGCCTATCATACCGGCCAGGATGTGGAAACCATAAAGCACGACACCGAGCGTGATCGGTGGATGAGCGCGGAGGAGGCCCACGCCTACGGCCTGGTGGACGAAGTCCTGGCGGTTCCCGGGGGCCCCGCGAAGCAAGACGAGACCCCTGAGCCGCGAAGCTGAGCCCCGCGCGGGGATACCGGAGAGGCGTCGATGCGAACGCGAAAGCCCGAGCCACAGTGCTCTTTCTGCGGCAAGACGCAAAGCGAAGTCGGCGGCCGTCTGATCGCCGGCGATGGCGTCTTCATCTGTGCCGACTGCACGTCGCTCTGCCACGAGCTTCTGCAGGACGATCACAAGCCTGCGGCCGCACAGCAGGAGGCGTTGTTCGAGTTCACGATCCCTACGCCCAAGGAGATATACGAGGCCCTGAGCGACTACGTCATCGGGCAGGAACACGCGCGCCGGGTCCTCTCCGTGGCCGTCTACAACCACTACAAGCGGATCCAGATGCAGCGGGATGGCGAGGACGAGGAGGTCGAACTCCAGAAGAGCAACATCCTGCTGATTGGGCCGACCGGCAGCGGGAAGACCCTCTTGGCGCAGACGCTCGCACAGATCCTCGACGTCCCCTTCTGTATCACTGACGCCACGACCCTCACCGAGGCCGGCTATGTCGGCGAGGACGTCGAGAACATACTGCTGAAGCTCTACCAGTCTGCCGACGGCAACATCGAGCGCGCTGAGCGCGGGATCGTCTACATCGACGAGATCGACAAGATTGCCCGCAAGAGCGAGAATCGCTCGATCACGCGCGACGTCAGCGGCGAGGGCGTACAGCAGGCCCTGCTCAAGATACTCGAGGGCACGCTGGCGAACATCCCGCCGCAGGGCGGCCGCAAGCACCCTCAGCAGGAATACATCCAGATGGACTCCACCGACATCCTGTTCATCTGCGGCGGAACCTTCGAGGGCCTGGATGACATCATTCGTCTGCGCGTCAACGAGCAGCGGCCGTTCGGCCTGGGGCAGTCTTTCACGGGGAGTCGCGAGCGCCCGCTCGGGGAGGTGCTGCGGCAGGTGCTGCCGGAGGACTTGCTCAAGTTCGGCTTCATCCCCGAGTTCATCGGGCGACTCCCGGTGATCGGCACGCTCGACCCCTTGGACAGGGAGGCGCTGCTCCGGATCCTCGTGGAGCCGCGAAACGCGCTGGTGCAGCAGTACAGAAAGTACCTCGAGTGGGATGGGGTCGAACTCGAGTTCACCGAAGATGCCCTGGATGCCATCGCTGAGCAGGCCTTGGCGCGGAAGACCGGCGCCCGTGCCCTCCGCACCATCATCGAGGAGGTCATGCTTGACATCATGTACGAGGTGCCCTCTCGTCGCGGGACGGCGAGGTGCCTGGTCACGGGAGAGGCCGTGAGACGACAGCAACCGGCAGCGCTTGTGAGCTCGGTGGAGGTAGAGCAGCCGGGCAGAGAGACGGATGAGTCGCCGGTGCCCCAGACCGAGGAGAGGCAGGCCGGCTAGAGCAGGCCGCCAAGGAGAGAGTATTGTCTGACGTCAAGGACACGAAGATACTGCCGCCGGGAGGAGCCGAGGATCAGAAGGAGGCGGTCCCGGATCAGCTCCCGGTGCTGCCCACGCGGGGTGCCGTGATCTACCCGTATCTCGTCGTTCCCCTATTCGTTGGCCGCCCGCGCTCGATAGAGGCGCTCGAGGCAGCAATGAAGGAGGGCAATCGGATCGCTCTGCTGGCGCAGCGGAACGTGGGCGTGGACGATCCGGGTCCCGAAGACCTCTACTCGGTCGGTACCATCGGCGAGATAGTCCAGACGCTGCCACTGCCCGACGGCACGATTCGCGTGACGATCGAAGGGGCCAGCCGAATCCGGGTCCTGGAGTATGTTCGCTCGGACTCGTTTCTGCGGGCGCGCATAGAGCCCGTGCCGGACGTCGAGCAGCCGGGTATCGAGACGGAGGCGCTCGTCCGCAATGTCACCGGTCAGTTTGAGCGGCTGATAAACCTCGGCAAGAACATCCCAGCCGAAGCGCTGGAGTCGGCCCGGAGGATGTCCGATCCCGGGCGATTGGCCGATCTGGTCGCCTACTACGCTCAGATCGCCGTCGAGGTGAAGCAGCAGATCCTGGAGGCGGCGAGCCATCGGGAGCGTCTCGAGATCCTCGCCGCTGTCCTCAACCGGGAAATCGAGATCCTGGAGGTCGAGCGCAAGATCAGCTCCCGCGTCAAGCAAGAGCTGGAGGAGTCTCAGAAGGAGTTCTACCTGCGGGAGAAGATGAAGGCCATCCAACACGAGCTGGGAGAGCGCGACGACCGCACGAGTGAGATCGAAGAACTCCGGACGCGAATCAAGGAAGCCAAGATGCCGGAGGAGGTCGAGGAGCGAGCGCTCAAGGAAGTCGACCGGCTGGAGCGAATGCCCCCGGCCTCGCCGGAAGTGGTCGTCGTTCGCACCTACCTGGATTGGCTCATCGCCATGCCGTGGGAGAAGCGCAGCGAGGAGAAACTCGACATCGTTGAGGCCGAGCGCATCCTCCACGAGGACCACTACGGACTCAAGAAGATCAAGGAGCGAGTGCTGGAGTTCCTTGCCGTCCGCAAGCTCAACAAGGACATCAAGGGGCCCATTCTGTGCTTCATCGGGCCACCCGGCGTGGGGAAGACCTCCATCGGCCGGTCCATCGCCCGCGCGACCGGGCGGAGCTTCGTGCGCATCTCGCTGGGCGGAGTGAGAGACGAGGGCGAGATCCGCGGCCATCGCCGCACCTATGTCGGCGCGCTGCCCGGACGAATCGTGCAGGGCCTCAAGACCGCGGCGACCCGGAACCCAGTCTTCATGATGGACGAGGTGGACAAGATCGGCGTCGACTTCCGCGGCGACCCTGCCTCGGCGCTGCTGGAGGTGCTCGACCCGGAGCAGAACAACGCCTTCAGCGACCACTACCTCGAGGTGCCTCTCGATCTCTCTGAGGTGATGTTCATCACGACTGGCAATCTCATGGATCCGATTCCGCCGGCCCTCAAGGACCGGATGGAGATCATCGAGTTCCCGGGCTACATCGAGGAGGAGAAGGTCAAGATCGCCCAGCTCTTCCTCGTGCCGAAGCAGCTCAAGAACCACGGCCTCCAGGCGAAGCAGCTGCGCTTCACTGAGGCCGGGCTGCGGACCATCATCCGCGAGTACACGCGAGAGGCCGGTGTTCGCAACCTGGAGCGAGAGATAGCCTCCATCTGCCGCAAGGTCGCCAAGGGTATCGCCCAGGAGAAGGTGAAGGCGGCGCGCGTGACGGTGAAGTCCGTACGCAACTACCTGGGGCCGCCGCGTTTTCGGTTCGGCATCGCTGAGAAAGAAGATGAGATTGGCGTGGCCACGGGCCTCGGGTGGACTGAGTTCGGCGGTGACATCCTCGCCATCGAAGTCACGCTGATGAAGGGCAAGGGTAGCCTTCAGCTCACCGGGCATCTAGGCGATGTCATGCAGGAGTCGGGCAAGGCGGCCTTTAGCTATGCTCGCTCCCGCGCAGCCGACCTCGACATTGACCCCGACTTCTACCGCGTCACCGATGTTCACATTCACGTGCCGGCCGGGCAGATACCGAAGGATGGACCATCTGCCGGTATCACGATGGCGACCGCCCTCATTTCGGCTCTCACCGGGCGGCCCGTCCATCGAAACGTCGCCATGACGGGGGAGGTCACACTGCGCGGCAAGGTGCTGCCGGTCGGTGGCATCAAGGAGAAAGTGCTGGCCGCTCATCGTGCCGGCATCAAGACGATCGTCCTGCCCGAGGACAACCGGAAGGACCTCGAGGAGATACCGAGCAACGTCAAGGAGGATCTGAAGTTCCGCTTCGCCGACACGATGGATGAAGTCCTGAAGGTGGCCCTTGACGAACGCCGGAAGCGAGAGGTGACCTTCGACACGCGGCCGCAGGAGCAGGACGCCGAGGCCACACCGGCGGCCCAGGTGAGCCAGCCGGGTGGAGCAGTGCACTAGGCAAGCATACAGGCAGCGATGTCAGGCAGCGGGCCCTATACCAGGGGCCCGCTGCTTGCTTTGCGTCGGCTCGGGAGCGCCCTAGTCACCGGCCCTCGATGGCTTCGCGCGAGGGACCTGCGTAGGAGGCATCTTCTGAGGACCCCCACCACTCGCCGTTGGCGTCCCAGATACGACGCGCTTCCTCCTTCAGTCTGCGCAACACCATCTCTGTCTGGCTTCCCCGCAAGCCGCCGCGCGCCGTCACCCGCCGGTCGTGAGTATCACTGTTATCGACGAGTTGCCGCGCGACAGCACAAGGGCCAGCTTCTCGCCCGCGCGCAAGCGCTGGATGTTCGGCATCTTCAGGGCCTCCCTCACGGCTCCTGCCGGGCTGGCGCCTTCTCCCAGGGCGCCGACGCCGACACGCAGCGTCTCGTTGGACCCCGCCTCCACCGCGGTCGCGAGGAGCACCTGCGGCCAGCCTGAGAACAGGGGCAGAGGCATCAGCTCCGGCCGCCCCTGCTGCGCTGTGACGCTTATCTGACGCGCCCGATAGCCGCGGGGGAGGGCGGGGAACGTGAGCTTCTCGCCAGGTCTCAGTGCGCGTGTGGAGACGCGAATCCCGGCTGGGGCGGCGACTCCGCCGGACCAGGCCGCCGTATCCGCCGGCCCCGCGGCGTAGATCTCGGCCGCTATCCGTATGCGCCTCTGCGGGATGTCCACGGTCCGCACGAAGGCACGCAGCCCGCCAACCCCCTGCTCGGTACCGGCCGCAAGCAGATAGCGGGAGGTCGGGTGAGCGGCAGTGATGAGCTCCACCCCGGGGAAGCTCTTCTGTGCTGTCGACCGCCCACCTAGACCTGCTGCTGCCATGTCCGGCGCGTACTGGAACTGCGATCCGAGGAGAGGCGCGATGTCGCAGGCCGGCACATGTAGGAGAGGGATAGTCTCGAACGCGATACCGGGGGACGCTGCCGCGGGACCCGCTAGCAGGGCAAGCGCGAGGGCAAGCCAAGTGCGTAGGATCATCAGCTCCACCTCCGTGATGCCGGGTTCCGCGCGGGAGGTGGCGGCCCCTGCCACCTACTGATCGGGCTGCTCTTCCTCCTGGTGCCCCGGCGTCTCGCCGGGCTGGGCATCCGCGCCCGCGGACTCCTGCTCCGGCTTTACCGTT
>JALGXV010000386.1 GCA_029821885.1 Candidatus Hebobacteria bacterium | reverse complement strand
GCTCTTCCTCGGATGGTTGTTCAAGCTGCTGGTCATCCGGTATACTGGGCTCCGCGGATACGTTCAGTTCCGCCCGCTGTTCATGGGCATCATCCTGGGCGACATCCTCGGGGCGGTCCTGTGGATCATCGTCGGATGGTTGACGGGTGTCGGAATCATGGTAACAGTAAATTAGGAGGGGCAGTGGACTTCGACGCCCTGAAATGGGACGACAACGAGCTCGTTGCCGTCGTCTTCCAGGACCATGAAACCGGCGAGGTGCTGGTCCTTGGCTATATGAATCGCGAGGCGCTCCAGAAGACGCTCGAGACGGGCAAGGCCCATCTCTTCCGGCGCTCCCACGGTCGGGTGATGATGAAAGGCGAGACGTCGGGCAACGTCCAGCTGGTCAAAGAGATCCTCGTGGACTGCGATGGCGACGCGCTCGTGATGAAGATCGAGCAGATCGGCGCCGCCTGCCACGAGGGCTATCGCTCCTGCTTCTATCGGAAGCTGGTTGGCGACCGCCTTGCGATCGTGGGCGAGCGCCTGTTCGAACCGGCCGCGCGTGGCGGCGAGTCGGCCGAGCACGTGGTGGCGTCGGCCGAGCGCGTCGTCGAGCCTGAGGAGACCCTCCGACCGGCGAAGAGGCGGCAGCGGCCGTGCGTGGCCATCGACGGGCCTGTGGCAGCAGGGAAGAGCACCATCGCCAGGCGGGTAGCACATGAGCTCGGGTTCACCTACGTGGACTCCGGGGCGACCTATCGCGGGCTGGCCTGGGCGGCACGCCGTCACGGCATCTCTTCCGACGATCGCAGCCGACTGGACGATCTGCTCGGGGAGTTGGAGATTCAGCTTCGGCCACAGCCCGATGGATCAAACCAGGTTGTTGTGGACGGCCAGGACGTGACCGATGAGATCCGCTCTCCCGAGATCGGCAAGCTGGCGTCGAGACTATCCGCCATCCCACGGGTCCGTCGGCGGATGGTGGCACTCCAGAAGGAGATGGCCAGGGAGGGTGGGGTCGTGATGGAGGGCCGGGATATCCAGACGGTGGTGCTGCCGGAAGCCGAGGTGAAGATCTTCCTCACGGCGCCGACTGAAGAGCGCGCCGAGCGCCGATGGCACGAGCTCCGAGCCCGAGGTATAAGTGCCGACCTGCGGCAGGTGCAGGCGGAGATCGAGGCACGCGATGAGCGAGACTCCACCCGGTCCGATTCGCCGCTTCGGGCCGCCTCCGACGCAGTTCATGTGGCTACGGGAGGCATGACAATCGAGCAGGTCGTGGAGAGAGTGCTCGAAGTCGTGCGTGAGCGCGCCGCGACCGATCCGGGTCCGTCACAGAGCAGCAGCGTCTGAGGCTACCGAGCCTGGATTGTGGCGTTCAGCCGCGCCTCCACCCCGACCTCTTGCTGGCCCTCATTGCCCCCTGAGAAGCTCATGTTCGTCACGAAGGACAGAGCGTAGTGGGCCCGGACAAGTCGTCCTGCGGTCGGGTTGAAGAACTCCGTCGAGGTGATTCTCTCTCTCATCTCCGGCACCGACAGAGCCATCCCCGAATCTGCCGGTCCCACAGGCATGGCACTCGCCCGAAGGCGCGCATCCGTGTAGCCGCTAATCCTCGCCAGACCAATGCCTCCCTGCTCAGTGTAGGAATCGAGAGTGCGCGAGCTGGTGACCGTGAGCGGCATCGTCGGCCCGAAGGGAGTTACCTGTATCGAACGCCGCCACGTCTCCCCAACCGCTACCGGGTGGTCCGGGAACAGCGGGTCGCCGAGGTCTTTGAGTTGAGGCGCACCCAGACCAGGCGCCATCTTCTCCATTCCTGCGAGGTCCGCGATGTCCGGCAGCACGACGTCCAGCATCTGCCCTCTGGGAGACACAACGAGTTCCAGTGGGACGCCGAGGAGAGGGACTTGGTTGATATCCGCCTCCGGTGGGGCTTGCTCCCTTCCGTCGGCATACCACCGGACGCGGCCATTGGCGTAGACAAGTCTGGCGCTCTGGGACCCGATGGTGAGACGGAGGTCGGCATTTGGCACCAGCACCTGGAGGCGTGCGTTTCCGTCGGGCAGCACCTCCGCCACTGTCACCTTGAGTCGGAGGCTCCCCTGCAGTCCCATCGCTGCCAGTTCCCCGTCTGGTGCCCTCAGCTCGCCCGACCCCGACATCGTGAGGTCGTAGTCCATCACCTCGCCAGGCGTGAACTGGAAGGCCAGGTCCACCTGCTCCTGGGCTGAAGCGGCGCCGCCCGCGGCAGTCAGGGCCAAGCCGGCCAGCGCGATAAAGCAAGCGACTCGTGACATTAGGATGACCTCCTCGAGGTGCACCACAGGCACCAAGTGTCATCATTGCTGTATACCACATCAAGTGCTGGCCTCATAGCACGGGCGCCCCCGAGCGCGCGTTCGGGCGTCCGACACCCCGGCCGGCCGCTCAGTGGCATCGACCGAGGGCCTTGTGGTATAATCAGGCACACGGCACCTCGCTCTCGGCGCGCATTCTGCGGCACGGGCGGCCGAGGAGGAGGAGTTCCGGCATGGAGATGATGGACTGTCCCCATTGCGGG
>JALGXV010000101.1 GCA_029821885.1 Candidatus Hebobacteria bacterium | reverse complement strand
AAGCGGCGCGATGAGCTGGCCGCGGAGGAGGCGGCCGGGCTGGCCGCCGACCGGCTCGATGTGACGCTCCCCGGGCGCGGACCCGAGGTGGGACACCGGCACCCGCTGATGACAACACTGGAGGACATGCTCGACATCGCCGCCGGCCTGGGGTACACGGCCGTGCAGGGGCCGGAGGTCGAGTGGTCGGCGCTCAACTGGACGGCGCTCAACTACCCGCCCGATCACCCGGCGATGGACGAGCAGGATTCGTTCTACATCACCGATGAGATCATGCCTCGCACCCACACCTCGCCGGCGCAGATCCGCGCCATGCGCGCCATGCACGACGAGTCGTGCCCGGTGCGAAGCCTCGGCCCGCGCTGCCCGCCGCTGGAGCCGCTGGAGAAGTGCACCTGCACTCCCCCGCCCACCCGGGTGGTCGTGCCCGGCCGAACCTATCGGCGGGAGAGCGTCACGCTCACCCACCACGACATCTTCTACCAGCTCGAATGCCTGCTCGTGGACGAGGGCATCACACTTGCCCACCTCAAGGGAACGCTCGGGGCCTTCCTGCGCGCCTACCTCGGGCCGGAGACACAGGTCCGATTTCGGCCCGACTTCTTCCCCTTCACGGAGCCGAGCGGGGACGTCTCCGTTGACTGCCACTTCTGCGAGGCGAAGGGGTGCCGGTTCTGCAAGGACAGCGGTTGGGTCGAGATCGGCGGATCGGGGCTGGTGCATCCGAACGTGCTGATCGCCGGCGGCTATGACCCCGACCGCGTGAGCGGACTCGCCTTCGGGTTTGGCATTGAGCGGCTGGCCCAGCACCGCTTTAGCATCATGCACATACGGACGCTCTACGATAATGACATGCGCTTCTTGCGCCAGTTCTAGCCGCGGCGCGGCAACACAATACGATGCCATCGCGGAGCTCTATGACGGCTATCCGGGCAGCTACCTCGAAGACATCCTCTTCTATACAGAGGAGGCGAAGCGGGCCGGCTCGCCCGTGCTGGAGGTTGGCGTCGGCACGGGGCGACTCGCCTTCTGCCTCGCGGCGGTCGGCATGGACGTGGTCGGCATCGATAGCTCGCTGCCGATGCTGCGGGTGCTCGAGCGCAAGCGGGAGACGGTGGGCGGCCAGCCCGGCCGGGTCGGGGTGGTGGCGGCCGACATGCGGCGCTTCGCGCTGGGGCGGCGATTTCCCCTCGCCATCTGCGCCTTCCGCACGTTTCTCTACCTGCTCACCCGGGCCGATCAGCGGCGGGCGCTGCGGGCGATACGCCGCCATCTCGCGCCGGGGGGCAGGCTGGTGATGAGCTTCTTCGTCCCGCCGCAGGACCTGCTGGCCAGCGGCGGGATGGGCCCGGCCGAGATGGCCAGGTTCCCTGCCCCCGACGGGCGGGGTGAGGTGATCGCCTGCGACGGGGCCGAGGTGAAGGCGGCCAGGCAGCGCCTGACGTCGCACATCACCTATGAATGGCGAGACGACTCTGACCGGCCGCTGAAGAGATTGGAGCACACGATGGTGATGCGCTATCTGTTTCCGGAGGAAGTGCCGCCGCTGCTGGCGAGCTGCGGCTATCGGGTGGTGGAGGCCTACGGCGGCTTCGATCGGAGGCCACTCGACGGCAGCTCGCGGGAACAGATCTGGATCGCAGAGCGGGCCGAGCGGGCGAGAGCGAGACAGAGACGAGAGGGCCAATGAGGATACCACTGGACTGGCTGAACGAATACGTTCCGACCGAGCTTCCCGTGAGGAAGCTCGCCTACGTGCTGACGAACGTGGGCCTCGAGGTCGAGGCGATCGAGGGCGCGGACGAGGCCGCGCACGAGGCCGTGGTCTTCGACATAACGGTGACGCCGAACCGCGGCGACTCCCTGTCGGTGCTCGGCGCGGCCCGGGAGCTGGCGATGACGCTGCGCACGAAGGTGGTCTTCCGGCCGCCCTCTGTCGCCGAGAGCGGACCGCCGGCCGAGTCGCTGGCGAAGATCACGCTCGACGACCCGAAGCTGTGCCCGCGCTACTCGGGTCGGATCGTTCGCGGGGTGAAGATCGCGCCCTCGCCCGAGTGGGCGCAGCGGCGGCTGGAGCTGTGCGGCCTGCGGCCGATCGACAACGTGGTCGATGCCACCAACCTCGCGATGCTCGAGCTGGGCCAGCCGCTGCACGCCTTCGACTACCAGCTGCTCGGGAAGGCGGCCGGCGCGGACATCCCGGAGATCATCGTGCGGAGCGCGAAGGCCGGTGAGCGGTTGGTCACGATCGACGGCGAAGAGCGCGAGCTGACGCCGGAGGTCCTGCTCATCGCCGACCCGAGCGGCCCCATCGCGCTGGCCGGGATCATGGGCGGGTCCAGCACCGAGATTCACGAAGCCACGACCGAGGTGCTGCTGGAGTCGGCGCACTTCGATCCGAGCACGATCCGCCGCGGGGCGCGGGCGCTCGGCATGAGCACGGAGGCCTCCTATCGGTTCGAGCGGACGGTGGATCCGGGCGGAACGGTGCGGGCCCTCGACCGGGCGTGCGAGCTGATCGCGGAGTTCTGCGGCGAGGCAGAGATCGCGGTCGGCGTGGTGGACGCCTACCCGGACCCATACGAGGAGGTCGAGATCGAGCTGCGGCCCGACCGCGCCAACGCGCTGCTGGGCGTGAAGCTGAGCGCGGCCGAGATGGCCGACTACCTGCGCCTGCTCGACCTCCAGGTGGAGGCGGGGGAGGTGCTTCGCGTCCGCGTGCCGACGTTCAGGCAGGATCTCCGGAAGGAGATCGACCTGGTGGAGGAGGTGGCGCGGGTCCACGGCTACGAGAACATCCCCGAGGAGCTTCCCCGCACCGGCGCCGGGGTGGGTGGGCTTGCCTCCGAGTTGGTCTTCGAGCGTCAGGTGCGAGGCCTGATGCGCGGCCTCGGGCTGAGCGAGGCCGTGACGCCCAGCCTCGAAGGTGCGGAGGGGCACAACCGGCTCGGCCTGAGCGAGGGCGACGCCCGACGTCGGGCGGCCGTGCTGAGCAACTGGAAGACGATGGACCGCAGCCAGCTCCGCACCACGCTGCTGACGTCGCTGCTCGACGTGGTGGCCCACAACCGCCGACATGGCGTGGAGGAGGTGGGCATCTTCGATGTCGGCCGCGTCTACTTGCCCGGGGCCGAAGGCGAGCTGCCCGACCAGCCGCAGCACCTGGGGCTGGCGGCGACCGGGGTGATGACGCGGGGGCGCTGGCAGGTGGGCCGCGATCTGCAGAGCTGGGACTTCTACGCGCTCAAGGGGATCGTCGAGAGCCTGCTGGCCGCGGCGGCGCGCTCGGAGGGCGAGTTCGCTCCTGTCGAGAATCCGTCGCTGGCGCCGGGACGCGCCGCCCAGGTGTCGGTGAAGGGGCAGGTCGTCGGCCAGCTCGGCGAGGTGAGCCGGGAGGTACGCGAGGCCTACGATCTGCCGGCTCCGGTCTTCGTGGCCGAACTCGACCTGGATCTGCTTCGCAACTGCGCGGCCGAGGAGGCGCAGTATCGGCCGGTGAGCCGCTACCCGGCCGTGACGCGGGACGTGGCCTTTCTGCTGGAGAGGGATGTTTCCGCCGAGAGGGCCGAATCCATCATCCGAGAGGCGGCCGGCGATGACCTGGAGACACTCGCTCTCTTCGATGCCTTCGAGGGCGAACCGGTTCCGGAGGGCCAGCGGAACCTCGCCTTCTCGTTGTCGTTCCGGCGTTCGGACAAGACGCTGACGGATGAGGAGGCGGAGGCGGCGATGGAGCGAGTGCGCGCCGCCCTGCGACAGAAGCTCGGCGCTCGGATTCGCGAGTAGGGCGCGGGCCGAGTCCGGCCGCCGAACTGGAATCGGACAGGCCGCGATGGCCTGCCCGATCTTCCTCTACGTGATGCGGTGGGCCGAGGCCGCGTGATGCAGCGGGCCCGGTGATGGGTCGGCCGAGGCTAGTCCTTCGCCTCCTCGCCTTCCTCGTCCCGGCGGAGCATGGTGCGGCCCTTCTCGGTTGCCGCCTCCTTCAGCTTGCGCGCCTTCTCTGCCACAAAGCCCCGCGTTTCCTCGCCGGCCTCCGGGGCGAAGAGAAGCCCGAGCGCCCCACCGATGAGGGCCCCGACCAGTATGCCAGCCATGAAGTCGCCGCTTCTCATGTCTCTCTCGCCTCCCGTTCGTTCGCCTCAGTACGCATTCTACCGGGCGTGCGGTTCGTCGTCAAGGTGACGATGTTCCGCCCCGTTGCGAACGCCTGTTCAAGACGGGCCAATGGGCAGGCGGGCTAGTGCTATTCTCCTTCCCCGACGGCCCGCCGGATCATCTCTTTGCGCAGACGCTCGACCTGTTGGTCATCGCCCCGGGAGAGCGCCTCGTCGAGCTGTTCTTCCATCGAGAGCGGCAGCTCTTCGTCCTCCCGCAGGATGTCCACCAGGCCCGAGATATGCTGGCCCATGTGCTCGCAGAGCGACCTCCCCTCCTCTCCCTCCCCGGCATACTCGGCCGCGTGCCGCTCGCCATACTGCTCGATGCTGCGCTGCGCCCGGTAGAGCTCCGTGGCAGCCGCGTCGCCTTGTCCCTCGCTGAGGCACGAGAGGGCCTGCGCGATGGCGCGGTCTCGCTCGATCCATGGCCACCACCGCAGGTACGACCACTTCACCTCGTCGCTGATCTCGGACTGATCGACGAGATTCCAGATGGTGAGGTTGTGCTCGGCGTCATCCCTGGCCCGGCCGAACTCCTCCAGCAAGAAAGCGAAGTTCCGGCGGACGTAGTACTGCCACGACTCGTCGCGGAGCGCCGCCAGGTCCTCTTCCTCGAGCGGCGCGCTCTTCTCGCCTTGCTGCGAGAGATAGTAGTCGACCAGAGATTCTTCATCATACGGGCGCTCGCCGTCCGGCCGCCCGCCCATCTGGTACTCCGAGTTGATGAGCGCCTGCCCCCGCACCTCGCCCGTGGCCGAGACCATGGTGCAGCCCTCGACGAAGGATATCAGGTCTCTGCCGAAGCGCTCGATCCGGCCGAGCAGCAGGTAGCGCGGATCGCGATACAGGCGCTGGAGGAATCCCCGCGTGCGGGTCGACAGCTTCCCGGCCGAGTCGTCGCTCTGCTCGTCGAACTCACTCATGCGAGACCTCCGCAAGAGCCTCGATGATGATCGCCATCCTCAAGAAGGCTTCCCCGCGCTCGCCTTGACCCCCTCGGAGTAAGATGCTATCCTCTGTCCGCTTCTCACTCCGGAGATATAGTCCATGATTCGTCGTATCGGAGCTCCCCTCTTCCTCCTGCTCGCGCTCGTCGTCGCCAGCGCCCCTGTGCGGCCAGCGCCCGCGAGGAACATCTGCCCCCTGTCAGAGGTCCGCCCCGGGCAGATAGCCATGGCCAAGTCCGTCTTCCGCGGTACGCAGATCGAGTCCTTTCGCGTGGAGATCATCGCGGTGGTGCCCAAGTTCGACGGCACCAGGAGCGTCATCCTCGGCAAGATCCTCGATGGGCCGGTGGTGGAGCGCAAGAGCGGCGTCATCGGCGGGATGAGCGGGAGCCCGGTATACGTGGGCGGCCGCCTGGCCGGCGCCATCGCTTACACCTGGCCGTGGAGCAAGGAACCGATCGCGGGCATTCAGCCGATCGAAGACATGCTCGAGGTCTTCGGAGAACGGCCCTCAGCGGACGGGGCAGAGCAGGCCGGAGGCGGGCGCCTGTCGGCGCCGGTGCGGGTGAGCGGATCGGCGATCGGGCGGGTGCGCGTGTCCACGGCGCCTTCGGGCGAGCCCGACCCGCCGGGGGTGATGACGCTGGTGCCCCTGGGCGGGCTGGTGCAGGCCTCAGGATTCAACGCCCGCGGCCTGGAGCGTCTTCAGGAGCATCTCGCACCTTACGGCCTGCGGGTAGCCGCGGGCGGGGCGGGGGCGGTGCTGGATCTGCGGCCGCCGCTGGTGCCGGGGGCCGCCCTGGGGGCGAGGCTGATCGGCGGGGACTTCGACATGACCGCGCTGGGCACGGTCACGATGGTGGAGGGAGACCGGGTGCTCGGGTTTGGCCACCCCCTCTTCCAGCGGGGCGATGTCGATCTGCCCATGACCGGTGGCTACGTGTACGACATCATCCCCAGCCTCTTCGTCTCCAACAAGATGATGGCGCCCACTGAGGTGGTGGGCCGGGTCTACGGCGATGGGCGAGCCGCCATCGCGGGCGCGATTGGCGGGAAGGCCGACGTGCTGCCGGTGACGATAGAGGCGGAGGACGAGGGGATGGGCGTGCGCCGCACCTTCGGTGTAGAGGTGGCCCGGCTGCGCGAGGTGACGCCCGCCCTGGTCGCGGTCTCGGTGGTCACGGCCATAGATGAAGCGCGAGGGCGTATCGGCCGCGGCACGGCGCATGTGACCATGGAAATCGAGGCCGAGGGCCGGACGATCGTGCGGGAGGATGTGGACTACAGCCCCATAGACGCGGCCGCCGCCGCGGCGGGGCCGGTGGTCGGACCGCTGATGATGTTCACCGAGAACCAGTTCGGCCGGATGCGGGTGGACCGGGTTCGGGTGAGGGTGCGCACCCGCGAGGAGCGCAAGACGGCCGCCGTCGAGCGGGTGGCCCTGGATCGGCCTCGGGCCAAGGCCGGCGAGGAGGTGACATTCAGAGTCACGGTGAGGCCGTACGCGGAGGATCCGGTGGAGATCCCGCTTACCCTGCAGCTCCCGCCCGATCTCCCCCAGGGCCGGGTGCGAGTCGTCATCAGCGGAGGACGGGAGGTGGACGAAGCGCGCAACTCCCTGGGCGCACCGAGGCCGGCGCCCGTGACCCTCGACCAGTTGGTGGATCGGTATCTGGCGGAGGATCAGAGTTCGGACCTCGTCCTCCAAGCGGTCCTCCCGCGGGGCGGGGCGAGCTACCTCGGCGAGGAGCTGCCGGACCTTCCGGGCAGTGCCATGGAAGCGCTGGCGGCAACACGCCCCACCGACCTGCGGGCCATGCCATCGATCTCCAAGGTGGTGATGCCGACGGAGTGGGTCCTCAGAGGACGGCAGGCCGTGATGCTCTTGGTGCAGAGCCCGATTCGAGGGCCCGGTCCCCGGAAGCCGCCGCCGGAGGGCCCGCAGCCCCCCGAGGGGCCCGAGGAAGAGGCGTCGGCCGGCGATCTGCGGCCGGTGCAGCTCTCGGCGGAGACGAGCGCTCGGCCACCCTACGGCCTCGCCGCTCCCCGGCCGCCCGGAGCGACTCGCGGCGATGGCGGCAGCGGGGAAGAGGAAGAGCCGGAGGCACTCACCCGCAGCCCGGCAGCGTGGACCCAGAGCACCTCGGCCGACTACGAGGAGGCGGAGCTGGAGAACATCGCTCTCGCGGCCGATGGTTCGCTCTCCCTCTCGCTGGCTGGGGCCGACGGGGCCGACATCCCGGGCCAGGTGGTGTGGTGCCTGGCGCCGCGGGAGGGGGCGGTCTACGTGGGAACCGGCAGCGAGGGCAAGATATTCCGGGCGGACGCCGCCGGTGAGGTGACCGAGTTCTTCGACACCGGCGAGATGAACGTCCACGCGCTCGCCGTCGGCCCGGCGGGCGAGATCTACGCGGGCACGTCGCCGGGCGGCAAGGTCTTCCGCATCAGCCCCGAGGGCGAGGGCGAGCTGGTCTTCGATTCCGACCAGAGGTACATCTGGTCCCTGACGCTGGGCCCGGACGGAACCCTCTTCGTCGGCTCGGGATCGCCCGCGAAGATCTTCCGGCTGGGAGCCGGCGGGGAGGTCAGCACCCTGGCCGAGCTTCCCGCCACCAACGTGCTCTCGCTGGCGCGGGCCGACAGCGGCGATCTCTATGCGGGGACATCCGATATCGGCGTGATCTACCGGGTTCGTCCCGACGGCACGGCGGCGGCCATCGCGCAGGTGTCCGGCAGCTCGGTGGACTCGCTCGCGCTCGATGCCGACGGCGCTCTCTTCGCCTCCGCCTCGCCGGGGGGAGGCGTCATCCGGATACCGCCGGACGGCCTGCCGCGGGTGCACTTCGAGACCGGCCAGCGGACCGTCTTCGGCCTCGCCCTGCTGGCGGAAGGAACGCCCGTGGCGGCCACGGGCCCGCGCGGGCTGGTGCTCCGGCCGGATGCGAACCGGAAGCCCGAGCTGATATTCCGGCCCGATTCGGGCGCGGCCACGGCCATCGCGGAGGCCGAGGGCGTGCTGTACGTAGCGACCTCCGGGCCCTCCATCGTGCGCGCCTTCGGGCCGCAGCTCGCCGGGACGGGCACGGTCGAGTCGGCGCCGCTGGACGCCGAGCGCGTGACGCAGTGGGGGCGGGTCAGCTGGGCCGCCGACGTCCCCGAGGGAACACAGGTGAACGCGGACACGCGCTCGGGCGACTCCCCGGCCCCCGACGATCACTGGGGCCCGTGGGTGCCGACGGCGCAGGGGGCGGTGATGAGCCCGCCGAGCCGCTACCTCCAGTACCGGCTGACGCTGAGCAGCGATGACCCGGAGGTCACTCCGGTCGTGCGGCAGGTCACGGTGTCGGGGCGCCAGCAGAATCGGGCGCCGAGGGTGGCGGTCCGCAGCCCCGAGCCCGGGGAGCGGCTATCCAAGACGCACACGCTGAAGTGGCAGGCGCGAGACCCCGACAAGGACACCCTGTGCTACGAGGTGGAGATCTCCCCCGACCTGGGCGAGAGCTGGGAGGAGGTCGCCGCCGACCTGCGCGAGATGAAGCAGGAGTGGGACACGGAGGAGCAGGAGGACGGGCGCTATCTCCTCCGCGTGACGGCCAGTGACCACCTCGGGTCGCCCGACGAACCGGAGACGGCGGAGTCGGGCTTCGTGATCTGGGTCGACAACACCGCGCCCTCGTTGCTGCTTTTCCGAAGCTCGGTGAAGGTGGACGAGGAGCGGCGCGCTTCGCTGACGGGGATGGTCACCGACGAGCTGTCGCCCATCCAGAGCATCGAGTACCGGGTGGGCGATGGCGAATGGGAGTCGGTGCGGATGTCGTTCGTCGAGAGCGCCACGGCAGAGACGGCGATTGAAACGGAACCGCTCGACGCGGGCGAACACACGATTGAGGTGCGGGCCTTCGACGCGGCCGGCAACCTCGCGACCGACAGCGTCGAGGTGACCGTCGAGGCCGACGAGGAAGAAGAGGTGGAAGAGGAAGAAGAGCCGGACGAGGAGGCGGAGGAGGGGGAGGACGAAGAAGCCGAAGAGGAGGAGGCCGCGGGCGAGGAAGCGGAGTGCGACGCGGACGACGACGCGGATGACGAAGATGCCGAACACGACGCGGATGACGACGAGGCCAGACACGACGTGGATGACGCGCATGGCCACGCGGATGACGAGGATGCCGACGACGACGAGGATGACGACGAGCGGGCCGGCTAACGACGGCCGCGGCCCCCGCGCAATCTCCAGCGCCGCCCCGGCTCCGACCGGGGCTGCCCCTGTCCGGTGATCCGCACGTAGACATCCTGTGCCGTCTCGCGATCGATGGCAACCTGGGCCTGGCCGAGTTGGAAGACGTAAGACGGCGTCCGCTGCAGCAGCGAGATGCTCGACCCGGGCACCGCGCCCATCGCCAGTAGCCTCTCCATCATCTCCCGCCGAGTCGCTTGAATGTAGGCGATTGCTCCGGTCTGGCCCGGCGTCATGTCGGCCAGGGTGGAGATCACCGTCGGCGCAGACCGCGCTCCCGCGCGGCAGCACTCGCCCGGGGGAATGGGGCTGTCATGGGGGCACACCTTCGGATGGCCGAGGAGGGTGCAGATCTCGTCGTCGATGCCGCGGCGGAGATGGTGCTCGAACTGGCAGGCGGCCTCGGCCGCCTGCGCCTCCTCCAGGTTCAGCACATCGGTCAGCAGCCGCTCGGCCAGTCGCTCCCGCCTGATGATCGACTCGGCCTGCGACTCGCCCGTCTGGGTGAGAGAGACGGCGTCGGCCTCTCGCTCGGCGAGGCCGGCCTCCTGCAGCTCCGCCAGGGCGCGCTCCGGATCCACGGTGGCGAGTTCGCTCACCGGGCAGGAGCGTCGGTCTTGCTCGTTCTTCGCCATCCACAGCCGGGCGTGGCACCCACCTTGTCAAGGCATTTCGGCCGGCCGGTTCACCGCACTCGACTCCCACCTTGTCACACCTGCACGGCGAACGTGGTGAGGACCAGATGGAGCAGATACCCGACGCCGAAGGCGAAGGGCAGGATGATCGCCCCCACCGCCACTGCGCTGCGCAGGCCGCGCTCCCTCACCATCACCAGGAACTGCGCCACACACGGGACGAACAGCGTAATGGTCACCATCGCCACCACCAGCGGCACGCCCGACACGGCGCCGCCAGCGTGCACGTCGAAGATCCGCGCCGCACCATAGTCTCTCCGGAAGAAGCCGAAGAGGAACGCGTCCGCCGCCGCGTCCGGCAGGCCGATCAGATTCACCGCCGGCCGCAGGGCAGTCAGCACGAGCTGGAAGATCCGCGTGATCTGCCCGATCCAGATCACGACGCTCGCCAACAGGAAGATCGGTATCACCTCGGCCGCGTACCATCGGAGACGCGCCAGAGTCTTCGTGACGACGTTCTTCAGCGAGGGCCACCGCATCGGCGGTATCTCCAGGTAGAACCGCGCCGACTCCCCCGGCAGCAGCTGGGCCGCGAGAAAGCCGGACAGCAGGAACACCCCGGCCACCACGCCCACCCAGATCGCCATCCCCAGCGGATGGCCCGACAGGAGCCCCAGGATCACTCCGAGCTGTGCAGAGCACGGAACCGCCAGCGCCAGGAGGAAGGTCGCGATCACCCGTTCCCGGCGCGTCTGGAGCACTCGCGTCACCAGCGTCGCCATCGTGTCGCAGCCGAGGCCGAGCACGATGGGTATGACGGCCCTTCCCGACAGGCCGATGCGCTTGAAGATGCGGTCGACCAGCAGCGCGAGCCGGGGCAGGTAGCCGCTGTCCTCCAGCAGCGCGAACATCAGGAAGAACGCTCCCACCAGCGGCAGCACGATCGCAATCGCGTATCGCAGCCCGAGCGTGAACAGGCCGTACTCGCCGACGAACAGCGCGGCCACCATCGGCCAAGGGAGCAGTCGGTTGACGAAGGCCTCCACCGGCGGGTTGATGTATTCGCCGAACAGCTTTCCGTCGAGCCAGTCCACCAGCACGCCCGCGCCGAGCCGGCCGACGAAGAGATAGAGCCCGAAGTAGAGCACCGCCGCCAGCACGGGGATGCCGGCCAGCGGATGCATCCCCAGGTCGCCGAGGAGCTGCCGGAGGCTGCGCCGCGCCGGCATGGGCCGCCGCACCAGCGCCCGTCGCACTATCCGGTCCGCCGCCTGGTGCCGGGCGACGGCGATGTCGTAGCTCGGCGGGCGGGCGCGCTCCACCCCGGAGACGAGCCCCTCGATCTCGATCACGGCCTCCGGGTCACGCTGCGTCACCATCTCCCACGCGCTCTCATCTCGCTGAAGCAGCAGCAGCGCCACCGCGCGGTGCGCGATGCCGTAGTCGGCCCGGAGCAGCCTCGCGATCTGGGCTGCGGCCGACTCGATCGCCTGCGGGTACTCGACGCGGAAGCTGGATGGCTTCGGGGTCTCGCCGCCCAGCAGCACCTCGAACTCGTCCATGCCCAGGCCGCTGGTGGCGGCGGTGGCGGCGGCCGGCAGCCCGAGGTCCTCGGCCAGCGCCTGGGCGTCCAGGGTCAGTCCGGCCCGCTCCGCCTCGTCGATCATGTTCACGTCGAGCACCAACGGCCGGCCGGCTTCGATGAGCTGGAAGGTCAGGGGCAGCATGCGCCGCAGGCTCTTTGCGTCGGCGACGTGCACCACCAGGTCGAGCGGCTCCTCCATCAGCAG
>JALGXV010000385.1 GCA_029821885.1 Candidatus Hebobacteria bacterium | reverse complement strand
GGCGCGCCTGAACTCGCGTCGCCTGACCGCGGGAATAGCGGGCGGTTTCGTCGTGTCCCTTGCTGTGGGGATTCCCCTCGTCTTGATCGGCATCTACCACTATGGCTGGTTCGGGTTCGGCTTCACGCGCAGCGGATGGCTCACCAATGTTGGCGGCTACGGTGGCGGGCAGATCGCCGGCTACCTGACCGACCCGCGGTACGCCGCCGCCGACGTCAACGGACTGCTCGGCCTGCTGGGGGGCGGCGCGGCGGTGCTCTTCCTGGGGCTGATGCGGCTTCGCTTCTGGTGGTGGCCGTTTCATCCCATCGGCTACCTTGCCGCCAACACCTGGGGCCTCCAGCTGTGGGCCATGCCGTTCTTCGTCGGCTGGCTGGCGAAGACGCTCATCATCCGGTATGCAGGCCTGCCGCTGTACCGGCGCACCATCCCGCTGGCGGCCGGCCTGATCGTCGGGGACCTGTTGAATGGCGGGCTGTGGGGAGTCGTCAGACTGGTGAGGCTGGGGGCCTACTAGGGCCACGGAAGATGGCTGCGCTATGCGCCGAAACCTTGTGCGACTGCCGATGGCGGTGGGCGCGTGTCTATGCTGGGCTGTGATCGCGATAGGGAGAGCCGATATGAACTACGGGAACGCTGGCCGCGAAACACTCGGATCGCTCGCGCGGCGGTTTCAGCCCTTCACATCTCTGGAGGCCGCGCTGAATGGGCCTCGCAGCGAGTTCTTCGGCGTCACACCACAGAGGCAGCCCAGGGACCCGCGGACCCGCTACGCCGCGGGGGGAGTGAGCGGGGCCGAGGAGCCGCCCACCTTCGGCCTCAGCTTCGATATCACCAACAACCGCATCCTGTGCTCCCTCACCTCCACCGGGCTTCTTCGGAGTCCCTGCATCTTCTCTCGAATGGTCCCCGCCCATCGCCGCGGGCGCAGCTTCCTGGGGCAGGAGCTTCTCGGAGGCAGCCCCTGGTCATTCGCGCTTCGAAGGCAGGGCGCGCAGCCGGTGAGCCTCCACTCCACCCACGGCGTCTCCGTGGAACTCCTCGGCGACCTCTTCCCTCTCTTCACCTACCAGTGCGAAGATCTCGCGGTGAGACTCCTGACCTTCGCCCCCCAGGCGGACCGGCCGTCGGCCGTATCGCCTCGGGCGATCCTCGCCATTGTCGAGCTGTCGAATGCGGGCCCGAAGACCGTCGAGGGATCGCTCATGGCCCCCGGCCTGCGCGATCTTTCCCAGGTTGACGCTATCTCCGGTCTCGCCACTCCTTGCGACAGCCCGCACCCGCGTTTCACCGAGCACCCGGTTCCCCTCACGCCCGGCTGCGAGGCCGTGATGTGTCTGGACGACACGCGCTGGAGTTCCACATCCCTCGAGGCCCCCTTCCGCCTCGCCGCGGGAGAGCGCAAGGCTGTTGCCTTCGCCTTCCTCCTCGGCGAGAGCCCCGACGAACTGCACGCCACCGGCGAGCTTCTGCGCACCCGGACCGCTCTCGACTGGCTCAACCTGACCTGGCAGTCTCGCCTGGACAGATACGGCCGGCTCGCCATCCCCGACGACCCCTACTACGCCGAGAGCTACATTCGCCTGTTCGAGGAGGCGAGCACCGCGATCCTGCGCACCGCCGACGGGCGCCTTTGGACCGGCGGGCCGAGCGGCTTCACGGACTACGCCCTGGCGCTGTTCGAGCCGCCGACCCTGGCGGATATCGTGGCCGGCGGCCTCTCCGGGTATCAGCCGAGGAAGCCGGGCGAGCCGCCTCCGGCCGACCTGTCCTACTCTCTGGCCGGCGCGGTAGGGGCGCTGCCCGACGCCGCCCTCTACTACCGCATGACCGGGGATGAGGAGTTCTTCCGGACCCATCCCGAGGTCCTCGCCTTCGCCCGGGAGCGCCTTGACGACCTGCTCCGCATGCGGGAGGGTGAGCCCTACCTCTTCCCCTCCGAGATGCTCTGGGACGGACCCTCCCGGGGCGACTACCATACCGGCTCGAATCTGCTGGCTTGGCTCTCCTTCGAGGGCCTGGCAGGGATTGCGCGCGATGCCTACGGCGAAGAGGAGCTGGCCGACGAATGGTGCGCCGTCGCCAAGCGAATACATGCAGACATAGACCGCTATTGCGCGGGGGAGGGCAGCCTGGGGCGGCGCTACTACGAGGGAGGCAACAAGGACGGTACCTTCGTCGCCGGACACGACGGTGAGGAAGCCTTCACGACCCTGATGCCCTTCTTCGGCTACTGCGAGGCCGACGACCCGGCCTACGTCAACCATGCGCGGCTCGCGCTGACCGGGGAGAATCCTCTCTACGTGCCCGAAGTTGACGGCATCGCCTGGTCGGACGGGCGCGACGGATCCTGGAAAGGCGATTGGGACCGGAGCGCGCCGCCTCCGCGCGGGCCGACCACGATGCCGGGCCAGATGGCCATGTTCGCTGGCTGCAAGAGCGAGCGCGAACTGCACGACCGCCTGGAGCAACTGCGCGGGCTCACCGATCTCGATGGCTCCATCTGGTGGTGGCCCTATTCCTACCCGGCGGCGGACCCCGCGCTCGTGCGGCGTAGGGAC
>JALGXV010000384.1 GCA_029821885.1 Candidatus Hebobacteria bacterium | reverse complement strand
CTTCTCCACCTTGGCCAGGCGCTTGACGGTGTCCTCCTTCTCGGACTTCCAGAGGAGCTTGTCCTTCTTGGACTTGTACTTGACCTTGCCGGTCTCCAGGCGCTTCTCAAGCTCCCGGATCAGCTTGGTGTCGTTCTCGACCGCCTTCTCCAGGCGCTCGTAGATGGCCCCGGAGGCTTTCTCCTCGAACTTGAGGACCTCGTTGTCGACCGCGTCCTCTTGGTTCCGCAGCAGGGCGGCCTGCTCGTCAGCCAGCGCCTCGTCCCAAATCTCCTGGATGCGCCGGTATTCCTCGGGTGCGCGGTCGCGGAACTGCTTGACGGTCTCGCCCTCGCGAAGGCCGTGATTGGTGACCTCGCCGGTCTCGCCGTCGACCAGCTCCCTGAACTCCCGCTCGACCCACTCGTCGTCGGGCGCCTCGCCCCACACCCGGCTCAGCCAGGCGATGAAGCGCGAGCGGTTGGCCGCGATGGCCTCCTTGTTCCAGACCTGTGGGGTGTAGCCGCGCTTCAGCTCGTCGGCCTCGATGACACCAAGCTCAACTTCGAGGCGGCCCATCGCGGAGTAGAACTCCTCGGTCTCGTCGGCCACCTGCTGGAGGCCCTTGACCAGGGTCTCACGCTGCGAGGTGTTGAGCTGGTCCCAGACCTCCTCGCCGACCGCCTTGCGGAGGTCGACCTGGAAGCCGTCGGTGACGCCCTGCTCGATGGCGTCCTGCTCCATCGCCTGCATCTTGCGCAGGCGGTCTGACATCCGGTCGAACGTAGGCGTGTCGATGCCGTGGAAGAACCGACGGGCCAGGCTCCCGCCCGCAGTGGTGCGCGCGGCATTGCCCTGCCGGAGCACGGCCAGTCCCTTTTCCGGGAACATCGCCTTGAGCGTTTGCGTGTAGGTCCTGTCGACCCGACGGTTCAGGGTGTTCGCGGACAACATGAACTGGTCCAGGATGTCCTGCGCGGAAGCACCTCTGGCCGCCGTGCCCGCGATCTCGTCCTCGTGCGCCGTGGTGATGCGCACCAGGCGCGCGATGCGGTCGTAGAAGGTGAGGTTGCCCTTCAAGCCCTTCTCTTGAAACTCGCGGCGTCCCTTGACGCCCTTGTCCACGCTGCGCCGCTTCGGGGAGCGGAGCGCCCACTTGGACATGATGCGTCCAACGGCGGTGCTCTCCAGGAGGCGGTTGGCGATGATGCTGCCAGCCGATGCAGGGGCGACGTTGGCCGACCGCTGCGTGGCGCCTGTGAGCGCCTCGTCAGTCGTGGCCGCCGCACTGGCGGACCCACCGCCACCAGGGGCAGCCGGGGGCGTCTTGCGGATCGCCTGGGTGATCTCGTCTAGTTCCTCGGGGTTCATCGCCTTGCGCACGTCCACGCCCACGCCGGACGGGAGGATGGCTGCGATGGTGCCGCCGAACACCAGGCCCATAGCGGTGCCCAGGGCGATGTCCTGCGGGGTGATGGTGTGATCCGTAAGCGACTGGATGCCTGCCTCGGAGAAGCCCTCGATGGCGCCGAAGGCCGCGCCACGCCCGGCGGCGACCGCACGGGACGCCTGGACGCTGCGGAGGATGGGGAGCATCTCCGCGACCCCACCCAGGCCCAGGCCGCGCGTGGTGACCCCGATGCCGATGATGGCGGCGATGTCGATGCCAATGGCGCCTGCGGTGCCCACAAGCTCCGCGCCTATCCCGGACGCCTCAGCGATCCGGCGGCGCTCCTCGTTCTGCTCGGCCAGGCTCAGGATGTAGTCGGCCTCGCCCAGGGAGCCCGCCTTGCCGATGCTGTTCAGCAGCGAGCGGTTGGTGATGCCGTCGGCGAGCCACGGGTCGAGCCGCTTGCGGAAGTCCTCGTCCTGGTCGTAGTGGCCGGACAGGTCCCACTCGGGGTCGTCCTCCAGGTCGAGGCGGTTCATGCCGTCCTTGGCCAGTTCGTAGGTGCCCACGGCGATGCCGGAGCGCATGAAGGCGGCCCCGGCGCTGTCTCCCCAGGAGATGTCCTGAGAGGCGAGCGCCAGGTCCTCGTCGGTGAACTGCCGGAAGCTGCTGTCGGTCGGGTACATCCTATCGTTGAGTGCCTTTAGACTGCCTGCTTTAACAAGGGCTTGCGTGCTTCCGAACTCAGCCATGTGGTCCTCCTTATTGGGAGAGCCCCGCGAACATATCCGCCTCCCGCGCGCGGCGGGCGTCGATGGCGGCGATCACGCGAGGGTTCGCCTTGCGATTGCCGTTGGAGCGTAGCCTGATCTCTTCCTCTGCGGCCTTCCAGTCCCCCGCCTTCAGATGCTTGCGGAGGTTGGGGCCGATGAGGACGCGACCGTTGTACGCCAAGGACAGTAGCGAGGTCCAGTGGTGCCCACGGAGGGTGCCCACGTCCACGCCGGACTTGGTCAGGGACTTCTTGAGCCAGTTCAGCTCCTCCTGCATGACCACGTCGCGGAGCTGCTCAGCGTGTAGCTTGCTGATGGGCATCTCGCCCTTGAGCACCTTGTCGTAGTCGTAGCCCAGACCCTCGATCTTCTCTTTGGCGTCTGGCCGCTGGAGGTTGAAGCCAATCCCGATGGTGGGGATGCC
>JALGXV010000100.1 GCA_029821885.1 Candidatus Hebobacteria bacterium | reverse complement strand
GCCCCCATCGATCATGCGGTATTCCTGACCGCCCTTGGGGAGCTGAGAGGTCCTGACGAGGTTAGGCCAGAGAGGATAGATGGGGTATGTCGCTACCACCTCGCCATCGTCGAGAACTTCGAGGGTGGACTGCCCCTCGACCACGGGAACGGTGACGAGGTAGGCTTCGCGATAGGGGAGCTTGGGCTCGTCCCCGCCCTTGCTCGCATCCTCGAGGCCGAGCCCCTGCAACCGCTGGACGATGTAGTCGGCCGCCTCCTCAGCCCCCGGGTAGCCGGCCAAGCGCGGATCGAAGCTGCTGAGCCGTTGAACGTCCCGCTCAAGGTTCTCGATCTTCACTTCGTTGGAGAACTTGCCCCACCACTCCGTCTGCTCTGGAGTTGGCTCTTTCTTGCCTAAGGCACCAGAGGCTGGCAACGCGGCCAGCACTGCCAATGCCGGCCACAGCACGATGAGCAGTGTCAACCCGCGGCGCACTCCGCGCCGGAGCCCTGGTCTCATGTCCCGTCTCCTCCTGCGCTGGCCCCTCGACGGCCGAGCCCTACACGACCCGTTTTTCCCCTCTATGGCGGCAATCGTAGCATGGCCGCCATCGCCAAGTCAATTCCGGCGGCCTCTACTTCACCGAGACCTTCGGCACCCACTCTGTCTTACCTTCTCCTGGAGTGGAGATCACACGCCATGAATCAGCACCCTCTACGCCTCGTCCCTGACAGGCAAGGCCCGCTGCCGCGTCGGCGCTGGCGCGGCAAGTCTGACGGCGGCTCGAGACACTCTCCGTGGGAGAGTGCACCTCACCGCTTCGGCGCCCGGCAATTGGGCGGCAAGCTCGACAGGTCCGCTCGTGCCCCGAGGGGCATAGGAGCTTGCGGAGCCGGCCCCCTCGGTGGGCGTCTCGGGCGGGAGGTCTATGGATGCGGATTGCCGCCTTCTCGGACATCCACGGGAACGAGCATTCACTGACGGCAGTTCTGGCGGACATAGCCGGACGACCGGTGGACCAGGTGATATGCCTGGGAGACCTGGTGGGATACGGCGCCTTCCCGAATGAAGTGATCGACCGGATCCGGGCGGAGAGCATTCCGACGATTGCGGGCAACTACGATGATGGCGTGGGGTCCGATCGCGGTGATTGCGGCTGCGCCTATACAGACCCCGGAGACATCGAGCGAGGCGATCGCTCCCTCCGGTGGACGCAGGCCGTCGTGACGGCTGAGAACAAGGCTTGGCTGCGGGGCCTGCCCAGGGAGCTGCGCTTCGAGCTGGCAGGGCGCCGCGTCCTGTGTGTCCACGGGAGCCCACGGCGGATCAACGAGTACCTCTATGAGGATCGTCCGGAGCGCAGCCTGCTGCGCATGTTCGCCGAGCTCGACGCCGATGTCGTCCTATGCGGTCACACCCACCTCCCCTACCATCGCCGCATCGGCGATGTGCACCTGATCAACACGGGCACGGCCGGTCGGCCGCGCGACGGCGACACGCGAGCGTGCTATGCGCTCATTGACCTGGGCGAGGACGTGCAGGCAGAGTTCCCGCGCGTGTCATACGACTGCGAGGAGGCGGCGCGAGCTATCGAGGAGACAGAGCTGCCACACGAGTTCGCGGCTGACCTACGGACCGGCCGGTACTAGTCGGCCATCCTACCTGCGGGAGACTGCCGCAATCGGCACATACCCGCTATCCGCCACCACCTTCTGCCCATCCTCCGTCAGCAGCCAATCTCGCAGCCGAGCGGCCGGGATATCCGGGTCGAGGTCGCTCCGCGTCACGACGAAGACCTCGGTGGTGAAGGGATACTCCCCGCTCGCGATTGTCTCCGCACTGGGGACGATCCCGTCGACGGCCAGAAGGCGGTTGCTGGGGTTCGGCCGCATGAACTCCTCGTAGTAGTAGACGGAATACGCGATCGCGTTCGGCGTCTGCGCGACCGTGTCCACAGGTCCCATCATGCCCATCAGTACAGACTCGGGCGCGCGGATAGTATCCTCGCCATTCATCACCAGATCCCGCATCAGCTCCTCGCTCCCCGAATTCCGGTCTCGGGTGAACGCCTTGATTGGCTCCTCGTTCCCACCAACATCCGCCCAGCTCGTGATGTCCCCCTTGAAGATCGAGCGCAGCTGCTCGAGACCCAGTGAGCGAACGGGATTCGCCTCGTTCACGATGAACACGAACGCATCCAGCGCCAGCGGCCGCACGTCGAACTCGAATCCCAGTTCCTCAGCCGCCGCGAGTTCGTCCTCAGAAGGCCCCCGGGCGATCAGAGCCAGATCGGCGCGCCGCTCCTGCGGTTCTCTCTCGCCGTCGCTCAGCGGGAGCCCGAGCAGGCGTAGATACGACTGGTGCGTACCCTCGTGCACCGTGAGCGCGTGAGACCGCAGCAGCTGGTCCCGATCGACTCCGCGGAACCCCGGGGGAAAGCCGACGATCGGTTCGGCGTCCCCCATCAGTCCTGGGCCGATACCAGGCGTGAAGAGCTCTGCTTCAGGCGAGATCGCCCGCCCTATGATGAGCTTCCCCAACGGACGCGTCGAGGTCGACCCATTCACCCGCGGGTAGTTCTCAACCGTCACGCCGGAGGCAAACGCCCATGCCTCCTCCCCTGGCCCCTGCAACGTTTCCTCCTGGACAGCCCCCTGGCATCCCGTAATGGCCACAGAAACCGTCACGAGAAGCCCGATGAGTGCGACCGCCATACCTTGCCCCCTTCGCGCCTATGCTAGGCCCTTGGACACCCAACACGCGTCGCCGTTTCCCCGCTCCCGTGGCAGCCGCCCGCGGGTCGCCTCCGAGAATCGACGTTTGACATTCAGGTCAATGCCGGTATAATGAATCTGCAAATACTTGCATATTTATAGGAGACGATATGCCCCCTGTCGACGATCAGGTCTATGAGCTTCACGCCACTGTGTGCAGGGCCCTTGCGCACCCCGCTCGCCTGAAAGTGCTCGACTGCCTGCGGGAGGGAGAGGAGTGTGTCTGCCGCCTCGCACCCCAGGTCGGCGTGACGGAGGCCCACTTGTCCCAGCTGCTTGCCGTGCTGCGGCGCGTTGGCGTTGTCCAGTCGCGCCGCGATGGGCACCAGATCTTCTACCGTGTTCGCGATGACCGCATCTTCGGTGTTATTGACGGTATGCGCGCCATGCTGGCCGATCAGCTCTCAGGCGCAGAATGCCTCGCTCTCCAGGTATGACCACCATGGCAAAGGGACCCTCACAGTCTGTCTTCTGCTGTCCGGCTCACGGAGTGTGCTCCCCACTGGGGCTCGCGACCTCTGGCTGCTGCTACTCCAGCGGCGACGTGCGCCCCTCCGGCATGGCTTCGGTGGACCCACGCCAGTCCTGGTGTCCACCGGCATTGCGCGGTGTCATCATGATGCTGGCCTACTCGGTGCGGGACCAGGCCGACGCATCGCGCGATGCCGCCCAGACTCTCGCCGAGATTCGCCGGTGGGCTGAGACCCTCCGCCAGAGCACGCCGCCCTGCGGAGGACCCGCCGACAGCACCTAGGATGCCGACAAGAGTCCGTCAATTCATCCTTCTCTTCGGGGTCTTCCTCGGAGTCTACTTCCTTCCCATCGGGAGCAACCGCGTCCAGGGCGCACTTGTCGAAGCCTTCGCCATGCTCCACGAGTACGCGCGGGAGCACGTCCTGCTCTGCCTCGTCCCTGCTCTCTTCATCGCCGGCGCCATCGCAGTCTTCGTGAGCAAGGCCGCGGTGATGAAGTACTTCGGGCCCACTGCGAACAAGGTGCTGTCGTATTCAGTGGCCTCCGTCTCGGGAACTATCCTCGCCGTCTGTTCCTGCACGGTTCTCCCCCTCTTCGCGGGCATCTACTCCCGCGGCGCCGGCCTCGGCCCGGCAACGGCCTTCCTCTACTCCGGACCGGCCATCAACGTGCTCGCAATCATCCTCACGGCTCGCGTCCTGGGCTTCGAGCTCGGCCTCGCCCGCGCGGCCGGCGCGATCCTTTTCGCCTTCCTCATTGGCATCGGCATGCACCTGCTCTTCCTGCGTGAGGAGCGCGCCAAGGCCGAGGAGGCGGCTGGATTCGAGGTGCCCGAGGACGAGTCGACGCGTCCTCTTTGGCAGACAGGTGCTTACTTTGCCACCATGGTCGGCATACTGGTCTTCGCCAACTGGGGCAAGCCCGCGGCCAATCCGAGCCTGTGGGCGAGCATCTACCAGGTGAAATGGTGGATCACGCTGGCCCTGCTCCTAGTGCTGGCTACCATGCTCCTGCGGTGGTTCCGCGGGCCCGAGCTGAAAGAGTGGACCTCCTCCACCTGGACGTTTGCCTGGCAGATTCTGCCTTTGCTGTTTGGTGGCGTCCTCGTCGCGGGCTTCCTTCTAGGCCGCCCCGGACACATGGCGCTCATCCCCGAGAACTGGGTGGCCCGCCTCGTGGGCGGCAACTCGCTCTGGGCGAATCTCTTCGCCGCCCTCTCGGGCGCGCTGATGTACTTTGCTACGCTGACGGAGATTCCAATACTGCAGGGCCTCCTGGGTGCGGGCATGGGCAAAGGGCCTGCACTGGCACTGCTGCTGGCAGGCCCGTCGCTGAGTCTGCCGAATCTCCTGGTGATAGGGGGAGTGCTGGGCGCGCGGAAGACAGCCGCCTATGCTCTACTGGTCGTGGCCCTTGCCACCGTCAGTGGGATGACTTACGGCGCAGTCTCATAAGGAGTGGCCAAAGATGACGAAAGTGCAAGTGCTCGGCACGGGCTGTCCCAAGTGCCAGCAAACCGCGGAGAACGCGAAGGCGGCGGCGGAGGCCGCCGGTCTCCAGATCGAGCTTGTCAAGGTCGACAAGCCGGCCGACATCGCCAAGTTTGGCGTCATGTTCACGCCCGCCCTTGCCATTGAGGGCGATGTGAAGGTGGCCGGTCGCGTGCCGACCGTTGACGAGATCAAGGAGTGGCTCACGGGCTAGCTCACGCCCGGGGAATGCGGCCAATGGAAAGACAGCAATCCAGAAGATCCCTGCTCATCCTGGTCGCCGTCGCGATCGTCGTAGTTGGCGTGGTGGTCGCGAAGACCGTGCCCAAGGAGGAAGCCGCGCCTGCACGGCCGACTCCGGCCGACCACCCAGTCCGCCAGAGCGCCGCCGTCCCCGAGGACCCGACGCGCCACGGCGCCGACGAAGAGGCCCTCGGCCAGCAGGCTCTCGAGGAGCGGCAAGAGCAAGTAGCCCCGGAAGTAGAGGAAGAGGACGCCTCCCCTGCGCCCGTCGTCCCCCGACCACCGGCCAAGCCCGAGCCCAAGGAGCCATCCTCAGAGCCGGAACCGAGCAGGCCGCCGGCGGTGGCTGCTGAAGCCGCCGAACCGCCAATGGAAGCCGAACCGGCTGCACCGGAGCCTGCACAGCTCGGACAAGAGGAGCCCGTCGAACTGCTCCCCGGCTCCAAGCTCGAGGAGGCTTTGACGAACGGACAGCCTACCATGGCTGACTTCGGGGCCGGCTGGTGTCAGGCATGTAAGATGATGGACCCTGTCCTCAAGCAGGCCGCCCGGAAGTACGAGGGAAAGGCAGACATCGTCTACGTCGACACCGACAAGTTCCCGCAGATGGCCCGCGACTACAAGATCAGGGCCATCCCCACGCAGATCTTCTTTGACGCCGCCGGCCAGGAGGTCAATCGCCACATGGGCTATTGGCCGATCGAAGAGATCGACAAGCAGTTCGCGGCGCTGGGGGACGGTGAGTGACGGAGTTCGTTAGCCAGACCCTCCCACAGTTCATCGCGGACCACGTCGCGCTTGCCTACGCCGCCGTCTTCCTCGCCGGTGTCATGACCTCCCTCGGCCCCTGCAACCTCTCCATGGTGCCGGTGATCATCGGCTACGTCGGCGGCCAGCATGAGGTGAGCCGCCGCCGCGGGTTCTGGCTCTCCATCTTCTTCACCCTGGGCAGCTCGCTCACGTTCATGCTTCTCGGCGTCGTCGCCGCCACCATCGGCGGTCTGTTCGGCACGGAGAAGAAGATCCTCTACTGGATCGTTGCGCTCGTCTGCCTCCTCATCGGGCTGAATCTCCTCCATGCGCTTCCCCTCAACTTAGACTTCCTCACCCGCCTCCAGCCCAAGCGCGTTTCCCGCACCGGACTCCTGGGCGCGCTGCTTCTGGGCCTGATCGTGGGCCTTGCTGGGTCCCAATGCGGCACTCCCGTCCTCGTCGCTATCCTCGGCATCGCCATGGCGAAGAGCAAGCTCGCCTACGGCGCCACCCTTCTCTTCGGCTACGGCTTGGGCCGCGGCGTCCCCATCGTGCTCGCCGGCACCTTCACCGGTGTCATCAAGGCTCTCCCTGCCATGGAGAAGTGGACCCGCTGGATGGAAAACGCCGCCGGCGTCGTTCTCATCGCCATCGGCATCTACTTCATCTGGATGGCATGACCGCCATGCCCGAACCAGCCCTGCCTATACCGCAAGACTTCGCCCGCAGAATGACCTACAACTACGGAGATGCAGGGAGAGAGTGGCTTCGCGCGCTGCCTGAGATTATCGCCGAGTGCGGGCGCCGCTGGTCGTTGACCTTCACTGGCGAAGGCGGTGCCCCGTCCTGGAACTACGTGGTCCCAGGTGTCACCTCCGAGGGTGCGCCCGTAGTGCTCAAGGTCGGCTACCCTGCCCACGAGGTCCAGCACGAGATCGACGCGCTCGCCCACTACGACGGCCGCGGGGCCGTTCGACTGCTGGAGGCCGATCCCGGTATCGGCGCGCTGCTACTGGAACGACTCCTCCCCGGCACGCCTCTCAGTTCCATCTCAGATGAAGACGAGGTCACCGTCATCGTGGCCTCGCTGATGCGTGAGTTGTGGCGACCGGCGCCGGCCGAACACACGTTTCCTTCGGTGGAGGATTGGGCGCGTGGGCTCGTGAAGCTCCGGCAGAAGTTCGATGGCGGAACCGGCCCCTTACCCGTCGATCTGGTGGCGCGCGCGGAAGGGCTCTTCTCCGAACTCCTCCCCTCTCAGGCTGACCGCGTCGTGCTCCACGGCGATTTGCATCATGAGAACATCCTTCGCTCCCAGCGTCGCCCCTGGCTCGCCGTCGACCCAAAGGGAGTCGTCGGCGAACCGTGCTATGAGACCGGGGCGCTCCTGCGGAATCCCTGGGGGAGACTTATGTCGTGGCCCGACCTCCCTCGTGCCCAAGCGCGCCGCATCGTCATCCTCTCGGACCTCCTGGGACTGGACCGGGAACGAATCCGCGGCTGGGCCGTCGCCCAGGCCGTCCTCTCAGCGTGGTGGTGTGTGGAAGAAGCTGACTCTGGTTGGAAGAACGTCATCGCCTGCGCCGAAGCGCTCGCCGCCGCCGAGGTCTAGCGCCCTCTCCCCAAGTACTCCTCCACGGTCAGCCGTGCGCTGTTCATGGCCTGCCTCCAGGCGGCGAGCCCCCCGCCTGTCGCTTCAGCATCCACGATCACTTGCCCGAGCCGCCGGTCTCCCCCGCTCAGCACTCCTTCGATGACGGCCCAGTTCGCGCTCTCCAGTGCCAGCCGCACCCGCTTCTCTGGCCGAAGCTCCTCCCGTATCGCTCGCAGCCGACGGGATAGCTCGCGTGCGGGCAGCATCGGCTCCCGTTCGTACGGCGTATCGGGCTTCGGCACGAAGGCCGCCCCCGCGACGGTCACGCGGACGAGGCCCGCCTCCTCGATGCACCTGCGCACCAGTGCCGGGATTGCTGCGACGTCATCCTCCCCTTCTCCCGGCAGGCCGACCATGAAGTACAGCTTCGCCTCTCGGACTCCGGCCTTGCTCGCCCTTCGTAGAGCGTCGAGTATCTGCTCGTCGGCGATGCCCTTTCCGATCGCCTCCCGCAGCCCTTCGCTCCCCGCCTCGGGCGCGAGTGTGATGCTGCGAGCCCCGCTCCGCGCGAGGGCGTCGATCAATGCCTCGGAGACTGAATCGGCCCGCAAGGACGATACCGAGAGGCGCGCGCCGAGGCCGACGATACGCCTCGCGATCTCGTCGATCTCTGGATGATCTGACACGGCCGCGCCGATGAGGCCGATCGCATCGCGATGCTCCAGACCTTCGCGCGCCGAGTGGAGGACAGCGCCTGCTGAGCGCCAGCGCAGGGGCCAGTAGCAGGATGGGGTGACACAGAACTTGCACCCCCGCCCGCACCCCCGTGACACTTCGACCAGGAAGAGACCGGCGAACTCGGTTTCCTGAGTGAGCAGGCGGGAGTGCGTCGGCCACGCGTCGAGGTCAGAGACATGCTGGCGCGTAACTCGGCGCGGCTGAGCGGAAGCGTACACACCGTCGAGAGCGGCGCAGGCAGAGATGACATCTCCCTTGCGGCTCTGCGGGAGGAGGCCCTCAGCGAGCGGCGCGATCGCTTCTTCTGCCTCGCCGACGACGAATAGGTCGATGAGATCGGCCAGCGGCTCAGGATTGATGGACACCGCTGCCCCGCCGGCGATGACGAGAGGATGCTCATCGCCGCGCTCGGCACGCATCACCGGCAGCTTCGCCAGGCGGAGCATGCGAGCGACGTTGATGTAGTCCAGCTCATAGGAAACGGAGAATGCGATCACGTCGAACTGCTGGAGCGGAGTCTGCGACTCATACGACACCAGAGGCGATCTGGTGTGCTCGAGGCCGGCGAGGTCCTTCGGATCGGGCACGAAGGCGCGTTCACATACCACGTGCTCGTGAGAGTTCAACAGATGATAGACCGTCTGGAAGCCGAGACTCGACATGCCGACAAAGTAGGTATTCGGGTAGACCAGGCAGACGCGCAGCCTGCCCCCGTGGTCTTTGTGGACGATGCCGATCTCCTGTCTCGTCCGGCGCTTGATTGTCGCGAGCAGTTTCGCCATCTGAGTCGCTGGGATCATACCATTTCCAGGTGACCATCATCCCGCAGCAGGGGGTGGCGCCACGGGCGCGCAACTCTTCACCTGAGCACAGGGGGAGAGCATAGGATGAAGCGGATCCTGGGCATTGCAGGCAGTCCCCGGCCGGGAGGCAACACGGAGTTCCTGCTCGAGCGGCTCCTTGCAGCCGCGGAGGCGGAGGGCGCGGAGACGAAGATGTTCACACTGGCCGGCAAGACCATTGCCCCGTGCGCCGACTGCGGCCGCTGCACGAACCGCCAGCCCTACTGCGTCCAGAGCGACGACATGCAGGCGCTGTACGACCACATGCTGTGGGCCGATGCCATTGTCTTCGGCACACCCGTGTACATGGGGACGATGACGGCGCAGCTCAAGGCCGTCTTCGACCGCGCGCGCCCCTTGTGGCTGATGGACAACGCGCTGTCCCGCAAGATCGCTGCTGCTGTCGCCGTTGGAGAGGGACGCTGGGGCGGCCAGGAGCTGGCGATTCAGAACGTGTACTGGGCGGCCTTGAATCACGGGATGGTCGTCGTCGGGGGAGCATGCCTGCCCTATGGCAACTGGGAGGTCTGCGGCGTCGCTGGCGCGGCCGGACAAATAGCCGCCGATGAGGAAGCGATTGCGGCGGCAGAGGGCCTGGGCCGGCGCCTCGCAAAAACGAACATCGAATTCGGTTGAGCCGGATTCGCCGGGAGGCAAACCGCAATCTCGGCCACCGATGCAACACCGGCGGAGAGCCGATCAGCGGTTACTCCCCAGGTCTCTGGTGGGGCGGAATGGAGCCGCCTCAGCGCGCCGGGCTGATCCAGCGCGGCGGCGCGAGGTCGGCCGTGACCTGCTCTATGGCGAGCCCTGCCAGCAGAGAGCTCTCAGCTTCGCCGCTCACTTCGCCGGGTTCACAGCACAGGCCCAAGGCATAGTACAGCTTTGGATCGTCTGGACGGAGAGACAGCGCCCGCTTCAGAGCGGCCCGGGCGTCCTCCGCTCGTCCGGCGCGGCGTAGAGCGAGGCCGACGAAGTAGTGCGTATCGCCGTGGCGAGGGCTCAGTTCGGCCGCCCGTTCCAGCGCCCGCAGTGCCCTGTGTACTGAGCCGACGTTGAGCAGTATCTGACCCAATTGGCGGTGGAGACAGGCTGCGTCCGGGAAGCGCTCGAGAGCGCTGCGGCACGCCTGCAGGGCGGCCTGCTGCGAGCCGACCAGGTCATAGGTGGCTGCCACCCGAGAGTGTGCGCGCGGGTTGTCGGGATCCAGGCGCACAAGCGTTCTGTAGCATAGACTCGCCTCTGCCAGCCTGCCAGACCGTACCGCCGCGGCGGCGTGGTGGCGCCAAAGCCTGGGGCTGTGAGGGTCGAGCGAGGTTGCTCTTCGATAGAGGCGAAGAGCCGTGCGTGGTCGGTGCCATCGGATGAAGAATCGTCCCAATGAAAGCCACAACTGGGCTCGCAAGTCTGGACGCAGCGCGACATCTCGGATAGTGCGAAGCAGAGATGACCTGTGGTCTCTCCTTGCTGACATGTACGATGGTGCTGATAGGGTCATAGTCCCCCTCTCCTAACAGTGTGCATGTGTCTCCGGGTTTCGGCCTGCCTCACCAGTAGGCCCGCACACCCGCGACGGTCCTCTGTGACCGCGCGTGCAGCGCGCGTGCGCGCTCGCGGGCGGCTCTTCCCAAAACGTCCAGCGCAGCGGCGTAGTGTCGGACTGTGACGCGGAGAGAACACGGCATGCCCGGATAGGGCCGGGCCGATTCGGCCGATTGTCCGGCGAAAGAGGAATGTCGACTCTGATCCCGGTCTTGGCCTCCGCACAGCAGCGTCGGCACACTGAGCGCTGCACTCAAGCGCCTTTGGCCTCAATCGATCACGCGATCTGGAACCGGCGACCGGGTCGCAGGCTGCGGACCGATCGCTGGCCCTCTCCGACGAAGCCGTCCCCAAGGCAACCGAACCGACGTGCCGCACTGGCGGCCTCCCCTCCTCTGCTCCGGCCCGCGGCGAAGTCCATCCAGCCTGTGCTTCGGGGAACGATCAGGCGACCCGAAGTGCTTTCCTCGTCCTCTGCCGGAGCGGTTGGCCAGGTCTTCCCGGCGCGGCCGATCCCCACCGGGAATCTCTGTCTTGGGAGACACGTTCCATGAAATGGGCAATGGGCCCCGGTCTCTTTTCCA
>JALGXV010000383.1 GCA_029821885.1 Candidatus Hebobacteria bacterium | reverse complement strand
GTCGCTGTTGGGCGATCCTAAGACCGTTCGGATTGGCACCAGAAGGAGCAGTCGAGGCCCACCGGAGTTGGTCCAGGCATGCTCGACCTCGCAGCAAGGGTCAGTTCCGGTAGAGCCGAACTGGCCCTCTGGAACCCCTCGGGGGCGCCGATGACTTCTCCCGGGCTACGTTGGGATCGGCTCGTCACCCAGGTCTGCCACCAGCGAATGGAAGTGAACCGTGAAGAACTGCTGGAAGGCCTTGTAGGAACGATCTTTAGGCCACAAGGACGGATCGGTACACCAATTCCACAACTCGTATTCGAAGAGAGTGCGGTAGTGCTTCCGCACCCATGCGTCAGGACGGAAGTCCACCTCCGGGATGAGGTAGATGGTGCTGTCGTCATCGTCCCTCTCAGAGAGCACGAACTGCGGACCGTCCCCACAACTGTTCGCCCAGTCGGCGTAGGCCTGCGTCGGCGTTAGCAGCAAGGCCGCGCGATTCACCGTCGGGAGGTCGAATTCGTCTGAATGCGGAAGCGCGGTGCCCATCTGGCTCTTCCTCCTAGATGCGAGAGGACCGTTCTGCTGCCTCTGCTATCCGTCGGCCGCTATGACCCCTGTCGTGGTGCATCTGGCAGCTGTCCCTTGCGCCTGTGTTCATCCGCATCAGCAAACAGCTGCACCTTGCTCCATATCAGGTCCGCCAACTCCGAACTGACCCGAGGCTCATCTTCGGGTGCTGAGTCGGGCACGTAGATCCGGTAGCCGAACCGCGCGCATTCGGACAGGGGCTCTGTCGTGAGTGTCTCCTCCGGATAACTGACTTCCAGCTTGAGGTAGCCCATCGCGATGAGGCCGATGACGCTCGCGATGGTCTCGGGCTTCGTAACTCCATCGCCTCGTGACCTTTGCTTCAGCAGCTTGCCGGACTCGGGGTCATCCAACCAGCGCGCGATCAGTCCGGCCAGCGTCCACCAGTGCAGGTCCGTCAGGGCGTGGATGCGCTTCTCATCGGTGAGGGTGTTAAGAGCAGCCAGCGTCTGCATGACTTCCGTTTCTTCCATGTGCATGTCTGATGAGCTCTCAATAGGTGTTCGCGTTCCAATGTCAGGCCGCTACTTCGAGGAGCAGTCAACGTCCCGCAGATACTGTCTTCGTTGTCAAGCCTCGGAGGCCTCGTAGTTCGGATCAGATAGCTGCTGGGCTCTTGACCTCTTGGCCTGAGGTTGACTTCGAACTCGGTCTGCGGCAGCCTTTCGCCATGTTTTGGCACCTGATTCTGGTTCTCTTCTCCCCTGTCTACCTCATGTTTGCTTTGGCGTTCCGGGATGACCGCGCCCGGCTGGTCGTGGCTCTGTATCAGCAGGTCCTGGTGCTGCAGCGACAGCTGGGGAAGCGACCTTCGCTGATGAAGAGCGAGCGGGTGGCACTGGTGCTGTCGGGGCTGCTGTTGGGCAAGAAGAAGCTGGCACAGGCGCTGATGATCGTGAAGCCCGAAACGCTGGTGGGCTGGCATCGTGCGATCGTGCGGCGCCACTGGAGGCTCCTGTCCAGGAAGAAGCCAGGCCGCCCTCGTGAGATCACCCCGGAGATGGAGCAGCTCGTGGTGAGCATCGCCCGAGAGAATCCGTGGATGGGCTATGGCAAGATCGCGGGGGAGATGCGCAAGCTGGGCTATTCCCGCTTTGGCCGCACCAGCGTCAAGCGCATCCTGAACCAGCACGGGCTCACCCCGAAGACTCGCCTTAGCTGGGGCCTGAGCTGGCTGGAGTTCTTGAGCCACTACGGCCGGTTCGCCTGGGCCAGCGACTACCTCACGGTCACCACCGCCAGCCTGAGGACCTATTATGTGATCTTCTTCTTGGAGATCGCCACCCGGCGGATCGTCTTCTGGAATGTCTCCACCTCCCCTGATGAACCGTGGGTGGCGCAGCAGTTCCGCAACCTGTCGGTGATCAGCGATGAGCTGCCCAAGTACCTCCTCCATGACCGGGACGACAAGTATCCGCGATCCGCCGACGCCTTGCTGGAGGATGTGGGCACGAAGGTGATCCGTCTGCCAGCCCGGTCACCCGATCTGAACGGCTATGCCGAACGCTGGATTCGGAGCCTGCGACAGGAGTGCTTGGATCGGATCATCGTCTTGAACGAAGCCCATCTGCGCTGGGTGTTGGGCGAGTACGTCCGCTACTACAACCAACGCCGGCCCCATCAGTCACTTCAGCATCTGCCGCCGGAGGCTTTGGCCGAGTACCCCTGTGACGGCGAGATCGTCTGCCGGCCCGTGCTTGGCGGCCTCATCAACGACTACTATCGGCTCGCTGCCTGACTGAGTCCTGGATTCTGGGCGCCGTCGGGGCCTACTCCCGCGCGGATCATGCGGCCTCCTCGCGCCTATCCTGTACAGCCGTCAGCGACGCAAGAGCCCTCCCAGACTTCCCAGCCAGCCATCCGAAAGCGCAGACCCTCCCCGAAACCTGCCGAAAACACCCTCGGATCAGTTTCGGTACAGTACGGGTAGTTGACGACGTAGACCACAGGCTTGCCGACCTCGCCGGGAGACCGTTCCTCCGTCGTCGTTCCCGAGCAACCT